>JBAQWG010000058.1:0-2424 GCA_049298775.1 Saccharimonadales bacterium (SeqCode) | reverse complement strand
TCGGTCGCGCAAACGACACAATCTGGGCTATCTGCGCCTAATTCTGTTATAGCGGATACTTCAAACGGTCTTGTGTATGCGGTAGATACGGCAAACAACCGTATTCTTAGCTATGATGGTATCTTGTCCGAAGTACCAACACCCCTAGTGCCGTCTGCGAATGAAACGAATGTGTCGAGTACACCGAATTTTCAGATGAGTAGTAATGATCGTGATGGTGACGCCGTTCAATACAGACTGGATATTGCTAGGGATTCAGCCTTTACAAATAGTGTGCAAACATTTGACCAAACACTTTCTAGTGTAGGTTGGAGCGGTCAAACAATTGGTAACACATATAGCTACGGAACGGCGGGCTCGTTTGAGTTGCCGACAGCGAACATTTTGACGGCTAACACTACATATTGGTGGAGAGTTTCGGCTTACGATCCGAGCGGCACACGTACCTGGACATCAGTGTCGACACCACAATCATTCACCACTGCACCTCCAGTAGCAATATCAGTAGGTAGCGCCGAGCAAAGTATTGTCGCCGGACAAGTATCATCAGCAATTCATCTCGAGCTAAGGGATAGTAATGGTAATTTAGTAAAGTCCGGTACGTCAACTAGGGTCTATCTTACAAGTTCGAGTGGTGGTGGACAATTTTCCGCACAACAAACACCATTTAGTAGTATAGGATTCATTGATATTCCGGCTAATGCTGCCGGTGTTGATGTGTACTACAGTGATTCTATAGTTGCGAATTCGACTTTGACATTTTCTGATGCGTCGCCTCCGGACGGGGTGGTCGGGCTTGCGGACGCTACCCAGCTGATAGAAGTTACATCTAATGATGTTGCATACTTCACGTTTGCGAACATAGGCAATCAGATTGCCGGCGCGCCATTTAGTACGACAATAGTTGCTAAGGATACTTATGGAAATACTGTATCTGATTTCAATGGCACGACTTTACTAACTTCGTCTCTTGAGATACCTTCACCCACTTCAATAGATTTTGTGGGAGGTTTATGGACTGGAAATATAGCACTAACTAAAGCGGGCAATACTAAGTTGGTAGCGACTTATGGTGGAGCACTAGGTGAAAGCAATACCTTTACTGTTGTTCCAGGCGACATAGCGTCCGTAAGTATATCCCCCCCAGCACTAAATGCAAAGGCGGGGAGTTCGACTAATCTTACAGCAACGGCGATTGATATGTATGGCAATGCAATTACCACTGGTGTAACATATGCATGGTCGGCTCCTGGGTCGATTGGTACGATATCCCCAGTAAATCAATCAAGCACAACACTTATAGCTGCGGGGCTTATTGCCACTGGTGATGTAACGGTGTCGGCGACAAAAACAGCAACCGTACAGGCGGTGTCGAATGTAACTATTATTCCTGATCATTATTCCATATCAACAATACCATCTACAGTTACGGCAGGTGGTAATATTGCAACGACTATCACAGCTATGACGGCATCAAATGCGGTAATTTCAAATGCAACAGGTTCGGTTTCGGCGAGCGATCTAACGAATACGGTGTATCCGCAAACCATTAATCTTGTCAATGGTGAGTGGATAGGAAACTTCTCGATTACGATGATTCGTCAGGACGACAGTATAAATCTTAGTAGTCACTCAGGGGTTGTGACTGGTTCGAGTAATACGTTTACGGTTACACCGGCTGTTCTTAATTCAGTAACGATTATACCGAATTCTGTCTCCTTGTCAGTTGATGGTTCGACGTCTGTTTCTGCGCAAGCATACGACCAATATAATAACGTTATAAACACCAATCCATATACATGGACGACCAGTATTGGCTCTATTCAGTCTTCGGGGCAGTCCGTAACATATAACGCGGGTACAGCAAGCGGGTCGGGTAATATTATGGTAACTGTCAACGAAGGTGCGATTGAGAAGACTGCGACAATCCCCGTTAATATAACGGCTAACGGCGTTCATCATTTCTCCTTCACAACTATTACTAATAAAACTGCAGGTCAGAATTTCCAGGTTACAATATTGGCGAAAGATGAATTTGACAATACCGTTAGTTCATATAGCGGTAGCGGTACACTTACTTATTCTGCAGGTACGATTACGCCAAGCGTTACTACCGATTTTACAAATGGTACATGGACCGGTAACGTACGAGTCACAAAATCAGGAACAGGAGTTACATTGGGATATAGTGATGCTGGCAAATCTGGTTTGAGTAATGTGTTTACTGTTACACCGTCGCCACTTGATTCCGTAGCAATTAATCCTGCTTCGGCAATTGTCCAGTTAGAATCAACACAGGCTCTCGGTGCTATCGCGTACGACTCTTATGGCAATGAGATAACTAATGGAGTAAGTTTTTCCTGGTCGTTAACTGATAATACCCTTGGATCTCTATCACCGACTAGTGGTCAGTCAACTACACTC
>JBAQWG010000057.1:0-49240 GCA_049298775.1 Saccharimonadales bacterium (SeqCode) | reverse complement strand
AAGTTAATGAAGTACAAACAAAACTTAACAACCGGCCACGAAAACGGTATAATTACCGAACGCCAGTCGAGCAACGGGCTTACCTACTTAATTTACAGATTGTTGCACTTCGGGATTAAATCCGGGTGAAAAATCACATTCACTACCATACATAATACTCTCCACGAACGCGAAAATAGTCCTAGACACCAGCTAGAAGTCAGCCTGTAACTGCTGTTATTGTACCTATACCTCATTGATTGAGCTTATGACCAATATCTCCGGATCGGCCATGTGCTGCTCGAGATCGTTATTGAGCGACCGGGATAGTTGGCGTAGGCCACTGCTCGTCGACCAACCTCCATACATTGCCAGCGATTTAATTTCTAAACCATGCAGCATGAGACCGGGATTACGACTATCAACAATATGCCAAGCAACGGCCGCTAGCTGCTGGGGTGTTTTTCGCAGGAAAAGACGGTAATCGATCTGGATCAACCAATCCAGAATATAGTGAGCAACCTGCCGTGGAGTAGCAAAATCTGTCGGTGGTGGCAGGCCTATATCGTGTTCTCTGTAGAAATTTGCCATATTCTTATCGGCAGGTACGAACAACTCAGCGATTACTTCGTCTACGGCGTGGTGGCTAGCGGCAAAACCTTCCAGCAAGGGTACAATCTGAATCAATTCTTGTTTTGTTTGCCAGGCTTCTTGAAGCGCGGCACAGCTAAGCATTCTGGAGAATGGATTGCCTTGCGCTGTCCGAACAACCACGTTATTATCCATCGTCTGTATAGCCCTGGCGATTTTATCACTTCTCAACACTAATACTGATCTTTGCTCCTCATATCTTGCCCATATATCACTGTTCACCTCCACCAAAATATCTTCAAGGTATTTTGGATGAGGCGATTTGGCAAGGGCGATAATTCTCCCAGTGTATTTACTGTCAACAAGATTATCCGCCAGCGCTTGTTTAAGTAGTTGAGTCGACAATTTCTCCTGACCATCAAGTAGCTGCCGCGCGCGGTTCCAATCATCACAAACAATAAAGTCTTCCAGGTAATCTTTCCAAACTTCTCGTGTGTAATAGTCTTCTTCGGGCGCGTCGTCTTCGTCTTCACCTTGCTGCGAATAGCCTGGGATGTCCAGCTGCATCATCCTTTCGAGGTAGTTCAGCCGCTCCCAAAGACTGTGGCTCATCATGGTTTCATGCCAAGTCATAACCAACGATTTGTATACCGACGGAGCTACTTTATCTATATATATTGGGATGTTTTTTGGTTCATATTTTTTAATTATTTCTTCCAGTTTTTGCAGGAATTCGATAGGCTCTGAGTCTTCACTCAAAAATCGTGAGTAATTTTGACTCAGTGTTCGGGCATTCTGGCGGATCTTACCACTGTCATACTGCAAACCAACAAAAACCAGTTCGTTAATAACAGGCTTGTGGTTCCTGGCGGTGTTTGTCCAGACAGCCAAATTAACAAGCTTTGTGAAGATATCGAATCGTGATGCATCATCTAGATATTGCTGATAGTCAGTCGTTTTATCTAAAATAACCCGAGCCATAACTTCAGGCATTCGGTATTTGTATTTTTTACTTATATCTCGCAGCACCAGCCGTGCTGCCACCTGATCTTGCGTAAGAACACTATCGACCAAGGCTTGGGCTTCTCGTAGCTTCATCTTTAACTCACCCAATGCCCAGTCTTGTCTGAACCCACTCGGGATACAAGTCCACGATCCTTTAAACTGGCAAGTGTGCGCTGGACGGTCTTGGGCGTTTTATCAATTTTATCGGCAATTTCCTGGTAGGTCGCGTATGGATTGCTTGTAACTGCCGCGAGTACTGCCAGTTCAGTTTTGCTTAAAGGGACACCGAGAGGCCTTCCGACCACGCCTTGATTATCCTTGAACTCCGCTACCGCTTCAGCAAGCGCCGTCAGCATAAACTCGGCAAAGATAGCGCTGTCGTTTTGTTTGGTCGAACGCTGAATTGCCGCGTAGTACTCTTCTTGTCGTCTCGCGATAATCGTCTCGACCGGTAACCACCCAAATACCGGATTCTCCTGATAAAGCAATAGCGTCTGCCACATTCGCCCCATTCGGCCGTTACCGTCGGCGAATGGATGGATAAATTCAAACTCGTAATGGAAGATGCAGGATTTTATAATTTGCGGCAAATCGCTATGCTTCACCCACTCCAGTAATTGTTCAACAAGTACCGATACTTGTTCCGCGGGCGGTGCCACGTGGATTGGAATATCACCGGCAAACACGCCTACGCCCCTGCCGCGGAATACACCAGATTCTTTGACAGTATCCTGGGTCATTAAACCATGTTCGCTCAGCAAGTCTTTAATACTGTACGGATCACATTCGAGCAGATGATTATAAGCCTGAAATGCATTTTTAACTTCCTTTATATCATGTGTTGGGCCAGCTACAGTCTTGCCGTCTATGACGTCGGCGACCTGCTCCAAGCTTAGCGTGTTTGCCTCTATGTACAGTGACGAGCGGATAGTCTTGATGCGGTTCTCGCGACGAAGATAGGGCGTGAGAACTTGATCGCGAATAATGTTAATCCGCTCCAAATCCTGAGCGATTTGGTACACCAAATTAGTGATTTTGGGAGTTAACTTATAGACTGGTGAATAGCCTTTCATATGCTCTCATTATACCATGCGTTGCCAAAAATGTCCTGGTAAATGTCTCTGTAAATGACCCTGTACTGATATGGAAAAAATGACAATTAATAGATATAAGCGAGCCTTGAAAAAAGAGGTGGAGATATAAACTGCCCCTAGCTTCGAGAGCGATTGCTGCCCCTTGCTTCAGCAACCAACCCGTCCAAAAACTATTACGACATAAAATAATTAAATTCAGGGTTTAACCCGATATCCATGTTTTATAAGTTTGCGGGGAGTGCCCTTTTAACCAAAAAGAAAAGACGCACTTGATACAATACAGTAACGCATGCGCCTCATCTACTTAAATGCTAGCAAAATATTTACAATATGTCAATAATTTTTTGGGTTTTGATAATTATTTTAAGGCGTTTAATGGCGTGTGCTTCTGTGCGAATATAAAATTTAGCTCATGCCATAGCTCTTGAGTGATGCATTTTGCTTCTGGCTAAATCTATAACGATATTTTCGGATTGTTTACGGGCCGTGCGTAGGTTATTTTCTATTGTTTTCTTGGCATTACCTTTCGGGCTTTTGATTTCCCATTTTGTACCACTTACATCTATATCTGGAGTTTTGTCTGTATGTGGGCGCAGGAATATAACATCAGACTTAAAATGATACGCCAAGATAAGCGCAGCCGACAGTTCGTGCTCCTTTGGCAAGTCTGCCAAATCGGTTTTAACAATGACTTCGTATTTTTTCATAAGTTATAGTTAGTGTAACAGATTTTAATCTGTTACACGGCTGTCGAGCCGAGCCACCCGCCTCTACTTCTAAGGGAACGTGGGCTAACGCATTTTGCTGGAAATGGGTTCAAGCTTCGTTGTAGATAGCCACCAAGTTAACAATCGGCCTATGGGGTCGATTTTTAAATTGTATAAATTTACACCTTTCAGGGGTGAACCTTATATCCCGGGCTGTTGCCTCATTCGTTGGCAGTTGTACCTTTGAGCCGTCAACCGCCAGGATCCGAAACCCATAGAGGGTGTGGTAGTCCTGATCAGCGTACATCACATCCACAACAGCGAGCTGGTTCAGGGCAATGAAGGCCGTATGTTTGAGTTTACGGCGAGCTTTACTGTAGGCCATATTAGTCACGCTCAGAGCCGGTAGCCCGAGCTTTGGGATCAGTTCATTGAGCGACAGCTGAAGTGACTTCATACCTTTGGCTAGTAACATGACAACAATAACCCGAAAGCTTAGAACCCGCAGGCGCGTGAAGTGATGCGGGGCTGCTTTATAGGCATCAAGGAAGTTTTGGGATCCGAGATGAGTTTGTAATATTTTAAGCGTAGTGTTTTTTTCATATATACCACCTTGTTTTGTTTTTATAACGGTGATTCTATTTTAGCTTATTTTTGGGTTTTTGGGCTTAAGTTTATGGCAGTGGGCTAAAGCCGTGGTGCTCTGTTGGCTTTGAAGCCAACGCGCATAGAAAAGCCATTTTTCTACATTACACAAAATAACACCTCAAAAGGATGAACCTTATTACCGGGGGTGCTATTTAGGACAGCTTTGTTCAGGAGGACGGTAAAGTTACCACGCTGCTGTAGCGAGGCGCTGTACTGTGTCCAGTTAGTGATCTTTTTAGTATTATGAGCAGGAGTAGTGTTATTTTGTTTTTGTTTATTCATAAGAACAGTTTAGCACTACTCTTTTTTGGGGGGATTGTGTAACAAGACCGGTTCAGTGACATGGGATTGCTTTTTTATAATTCTTATGCTATAATGATATTATAGCCACCTGAAAACAAAAAAATGATTACAGAAAAAGCCATTAACCTTCATCATAAATCCTTTGCATTTGAGGAGTCCTCGGAACATAGTAAGAAAATTGGTTTTTACGATCCTTTTACTGAAACGCCTCTTCATCCCGACGAAGTCCCTCGTTCAATTGCCGAACATCCGAAATTAAATGCTGGACTCAATTACTTAGTTCAACGATCTCAGGATATGACTCTAACAATAATGCCCGCTCCTCATGCCGCTGGTGACGTGCATAATCAACGTGACCTTGAACAGGCATTTAACGAGCATGATGCAATATTTTTTGAAGGTATTGGCAATACAAAAGATCAGCGTGATGTAGTATGGGAAGTTTCAGCCGGACATCGCTCTCATCTTACCGAAGACGAAGCGAATCAATTTGGTGATTACGGTATTCGTAAGTTGTCCGCATTAGCAGGTAAGAATAAACCCGCATTTTTTGCTGACATGCCGATAGATGGCGATGATTATGAGAAATCACTTATTGAATGGGGTGGAATTTTAGATACCCTATACGATAAGATCAATCATGCAACTGGCGAGGAGCTAGATAATCTCAACCTCACTGCTGGCATCAATTTAGCAGCTGTAACAATTCTACGTGAATGGTATATTATTGCGAATATAGGCGCACATATGAAGGAGCTTGATGAACAAGCAGGATATAAATCTAGCACCCCAATGCTTTTAATCGGTAACCTCCATGGTCAAACTCTACCGTATAAACTACAGAAGCTCGGTGTAGATTGTAAACTCCGTACACCTCATATGGATTCAAGAGGCGAACAAAAAATGCTTGATATACCATTTGATTTAGTACAAGCTCTGTCTCATTACGCGGTTAAATTTTAGTTCTCATTGCAGCTATAGAGCAAGATAGTTTCAATTCTATTGTGGGGTATAAAAAATCAGAACTGGATTAACAGTTCTGACTTTATCTATTATGCCTTGGCTCCGCGTACGGGTCACGGACTATAATTCAATCAACTGATCGGCAGTATTTCGCCAAAAATCTTTCCATTCATCGGCTTTTTGTTTAGTTGGAATGGAAGTGTGAGATAAAACAAGTTTTGATTTTTCGCCATTATCTTCAACGGTTGCTGAGAATTTACTTCCGTCAGCAAAATCACATCTCCAATTACTCCGCATTGGAGTTTTACTACTACGAAGTTTCAGCGGCTCAGATCCATTCAATTCGCTTTGCTTTTCGAACCACTTAACCGCCTTTTGAAATAGCGCATTCCGCGATGTCGTCGCTGTCTTCGATACAGCCATTTCGAATAGTCCATTAGCTAACTGACCCGGCACTCGCTTACCTAAATGTTGCTCATACGCCACTGTAATGCCCTGGGCCCACCATCCAGGACTTTCAAGTTTTCCTTGGGATAATCGGTTGAACCCCGAAAAATTAAATAGATTGGATAATATGTAGAGGCGGGTGAAGAGACTCTAACTCTCGACCTCTTCCTTGGCAAGGAAGCGCTCTAACAACTGAGCTACACCCGCATATAATCGAATGATTGTAGCCTAACGGTAGTAGAAATTCAATATATTAGACAAACTTCCTTGTAAAAATGGTCTTTTTCGATTAAAATACACAAAGTACAAAAGCCGTAGCTCTTTAGTCTCTATGTGAAACGCAAGTAATCGTAGAGCATAGGTAGGCTGAACGATATCGCCAAATAGTTTACAATAAGAAATGTACCAACCAATACGGCTCTTTAGCTCCTGCGTGAAACGTAAATGTTCGTAGAGCAGAGGCAGGCCGAGGTTGATGACAGCAGTTTTACAACTTACAATAGATTAACCAATACGGCTCTTTAGCTCAGTTGGTAGAGCAGAGGCCTGAAGAGCCTTGTGTCCCCAGTTCAAGTCTGGGAGGAGCCACCAAAGAATAAGTCTGACTATAATAGTCGGGCTTATTCTTTGGTGAGATTTTACGACCAAGTTCGAACTCATTTCGAGCAAGATGTCTAATGCTCAGCCCCAGCGCCTCGCGCGTGCAAGCACGCGCTGCGCCCCGTCAAACGGGGTCCCCACGAAAATCCAGCGTAGCGAATTTCGTGGGGTGGAGAAAATCCGTCCCTTGAATTATCTTTGAATTCCCCCCACAGATCTTTTCTTTTTAGTTGAAAGGGCCGGTTTTTCAGGCGGTTCGCCCCATGATATTATTAAGCGATGGAAATACTACCTTACATCTTTATTGCAATCGTAGGGTTCGTATCAGGAATTGTCTCGGGTATTAGTGGAGGTGGCGGTGCAATGATCATGATTCCTGCTTTTATCTTTACGGGACTTCCGCCACAGGTTGCAGTTGCGACGGCGAAGCTGAGTGGGCTCGGTGGGGATTTTGGAGGCCTGAGCGGCTTTTTGAAATCCGGGCATATACGAAAAGACATTATAAAAGTGATGCTACCGATTGCAGTTATTGTCGGTCTGATTACGCCATTGGTATTCGCGGCAGTAGAGAGCCGAGGTTTTCAAATTGCCTTGGCGATTTTTATGATACTCATGCTACCAACCCTGTTTATTAAAAAGAAGACACTCAAGCGTCCGACACACAAACATAAGTTCATTGGCTACATTCTTTACACCTGCGTCTTGTTTTTGCAAGGCATCTTTAGCGGTGGTGTCGGCAGCCTAGCTGTGTATGTTTTGACACTTCTGTTTGGAACATCAAAACTCGAAACCATGGCGACACGTCGTGCTATCGTCGCTGTTATGTCGCCAATCGCTCTGATCGCACTGTTCATCGGCGGTTTCATCAATGTTGGGTACGGGCTAGCTGGTCTGATCCCTGCATTTATTGGAACGTACATCGGGACAAAAATCGTGCTGAAGCGTGGCGAAATATTTGTAACTATTGTGATGGCGGTTACTATTTTGATTTCTAGTATGGTATTGCTGATTACTGCGTGATAATTCTCACCTAGAGCTTATTCCCATTGTGCTGCGCGACCACTAGAAATATCTTCAAGAAATGCCTTGTCGATTTTATAGTAATCCAAAGTCCCACGAACGATCTTGCGTACGGCTGTTGCGTATATCTCATTTAATTGACCGACCGTCGTGTTTGAATCACCCCATAATCGCTGCCACTCTTGATAACGTTCGTCATCATCCCATTTGAATGCTCCCTCTACGGCATACTCAGGTTCTAGAGAATAGTATATGCCTTGTTTAGGATTCCCAACGTCCTCCCATGCTCTGCTTATTATTCTTATAAGAGTATCTCGCTCGTTGGTGCCTTCACGCATAACCAGAGGAGACTGTAATGCTTTGTCGATGCGCTCTGCCAATCCTATACTTATTTCCTCTTTATCTTGTACAGATTGATCGAGCGCCGCAAGCTCAAGGACAGTGTACTGCTCACTCTTGCCGTACTTTTTTAAGAATTCCTCAGATGGAGGATTATCGTGTAAAACTCCCGCCCACGTTTCTTGCTGCTCTGCGAGTTCGTCATAATGCCCAGCTCGGTCCATACGATAACCCATGATATCATCTTCAACTTTAGAAATAAGCTTTTCCCGTTCGAGCGGGTTGCGGCCACTCGGTGACCATAGATCTTGAATACCGATTCTTGCCGTATCTACTCCATTAGCCTTAGCTTCTTCTACAAAAGAATTAAGAATATCTGATATCTGCTCAGTATACTTTTCTTTAATTTCTTCGACTTTATTTCTCGCTTCGTGTAACTCACTAGGGTCTTCAAAATCACGATCTAGACCCAAATTCCTTTGTGTCTGAGATTTTGCTCTTACCCTGTCGTAAGTATCGGTAGCTGGCACAACTTCTTAAGCGTATTCATCACGCACCCCTTGGAGCGCATCAACAATTTCTGGTGCTTTTTTTGAAAAATCAGTTAGTAAACTGTCTTTCTGTCTTTGCTCGGCTGCATGAGATCGAAACTCGTCACCTGCATGCGCCATGTCCCATGCCTTGCTTTGATCTACTAGTAACACACCATTAGTTTGAGTGGATTCAGGAGTATTTTCTGGATTTTGGTTATCTATACTCGAGCCTTCCTGTAGAGCTACCTCACCCAGAGCAACTACTTTTTCTTGCTGTGGTCGATTACTTTCCTGATGACCTTCGTGTATGAGATCCGCACCCATGATGTGTTACCTTTCGATTTTTTTTGTTTTTATTGCTTTATAGTTATATATTACCTTTTTATGGTAAACAGGTCAACGATTTAGCTGGTAACCACTCACTAACCGTGGCATGCTAAACTAGTTATAGGACTATATTAGGACTTTCGCAAAACCCAAAACCTTGCTAGCGTAAAAGCGTAAGCTTTTACAAAAACTAACTAGGAGAAAACAAACATGGTTAAGAGGACGGTTCTTCTAATTTTGTAATACGTGGTTTAATAAGTCTGTTAAAATATTGTCACCTCTGTTAGTATAGTTTGGTATGAGTCTATCTATCGGCATCGTCGGCTGCGCCCCGAACCAAAACCCGAGCGGCGTAGTCTGTAATCAGATTATGGAGCGTCGAGTTTTTGGTGCGAGATGCCAAGGAGAAAAGTCATGTCTTTGAGCATTGGCATTGTGGGCCTGCCTAATGTCGGCAAGTCTACCCTATTCAACGCCCTTACCGGCGGCAATATTTTGGCTGCCAATTATCCTTTCGCGACGATCGAGCCGAACACTGGAATTGTTCCGGTGCCGGACGACCGATTATATGAACTACAAAAAATGTATTCATCCGAGAAGATTATCCCGGCAACAGTTACGTTCGTCGATATCGCCGGGCTGGTTGCTGGCGCCAGCAAGGGTGAAGGCTTGGGCAACAAGTTCCTCGATAATATCCGTAAAACCGATGCGATTGTACACGTGGTACGTGCGTTTGAAAACGACGACATCTTACGACACGACGAAGTACCGGTTAACCCAAAGGCTGATATTGAAATTATCAATACCGAATTGATACTCGCCGACTTGCAAACAATCGAAAAACACCTGCCCAAGGTCCAAAAAGAGGCTAAGGCGAACCCCGCCGCGCGCGAAACGGCCGGATATCTAGAAAGTTTGTTACGCCATTTGTCAGAAGGAACTCCACTCAGTGCCTTGCCCTCGCTCGATGAAGAAAAGCTTTCGAGCCTGCAACTACTTACCGCCAAACCTGTAATCTACGCTTTCAACGTAGACGAAAATACTCTGACAGACGAAGCCAAGAAACAAGAACTCGCAAATTTGGTTGCGCCCGCAAAAGCAATTTTTGTCTGTGCAAAATTAGAAGAAGAAATCAAAGACCTGAGCGCAGTCGAAGCGGTTGAACTACTTATTAGCTACGGCGTCAACGAAACCGGACTTTTGCAACTTATCCATGCAGCGTACGATACGCTCGGCCTGCAAAGTTACATGACTGCCGGACCGAAAGAGATCCGCGCCTGGACTATCCAACAAGGTGATACTGCACCACAAGCTGCCGGCGTCATTCACACTGATTTCGAACGCGGGTTCATCGCCGCGCAAATCGTTGATTTTAACGACCTAGTCGCCGCCGGATCGGAGACAGCAGCCAAAACCGCCGGCAAAGTCCGCACTGAAGGCAAAACCTACGTCATGCAACCCGGCGATGTTGTTGAATTCCGTTTCAACGTATAAATAATTTCGCCAATTGAAAACGCCCCGATTGCTCGGGGCGCGCCATCCTATTTTTGAATAAACGCCGGATAGCGGAGGCGGGTTGCTAGCTCTTAGGAGCTAGCTTTCGATGAGATGCGCAGTGACGATCACGTTGGCGCTGCCGTCGGGAGTGCACGATATTAGCTTGATGACGTTGTCGTCGTTCGTGACCCTGACTCGACCCTTGGTCGGCTTGATGACGCCCCCCGGATCTACCGCGGCAAACACTACTCCACCTTCGGTCGAAATCTCAATAAGATCACCTGGCTGTAACAACTCAAGTTGGCTAAACGGCATCGCCGGATTACCTTCCTGAGTGTGACCAGCGATCCAGGCGGTCTGCATCTTGCTTCCGACCATTGATCCAACATTGTCGAGCCACACAGGTTCATTACCCGGCGGATTGATCTTGGATCCAGTGAACGTGTACGTACCGATGTGCTCGGCAGACAAAATCACCTGGTCACCTCTCCACACCACCAACGACGTTGGTACGCCAAGGGGTACAGGAGCTGCAGGAGTTTCGACCGTCGGAATCGCTGACGGCTGCGCTGCTACTGACTCCGTCGGCGCCGCCACCGAAGTGGACGACGTCGACGGAGTCAGTATGGCAGTGATTGGCACGTGTGGTTCTGGTGAGTAGAGGGATAACCCTAAACCCGCCGCGACCGCAAGTACACCAATCATCCCTGCAATAACGAGCAGGAACTTACGCACGGAGCCGCCTGAATACGACGGCAACTGCGGCCAGAAGCAAGAGTCCACCGATAGCAATCAGCGGGGCATGCTTCTTCCCGGCGACCAAGTAACCATCCAACGCAGACGGTGCCGAAGCAACGGGCGGGAGTCCAGTTTCGAACTCCAACCACGCCGGCGGAACCTGAGTGGGTTGCTGGTACACGATATCGCGCGAGAAACCATTGGGAACGAACACTTGTTGCGGAGCACCCTGGACAACTTGATTATCCAGACGACCCTGCACAAAGGTGTTGTTCACAAACACGGTCGTCTCGTTGATGAACGTGTAGCGATCAAACCGCTGAGGATGGCCATAGTAGCCAACCGGCGGGCAGATCACCAGATGAGCCGGCCAGTGCTGAGGCCGGGGCGGACGCGAGTTGTAGCCGCAATTGCCGTTGGAGTGGAACACCCCAGCGTCAAAATTGGCATAAGCGCCACTCGGACCGACACCGACACCGGCAAAGGCCCATGCACCACTCTGACCACCGCACCAGTTGGGCGGCAGCTGAATCGGATGATTCGGCCTCACCGGGAATCGAAGATCGTGTCCCGGCCAGTCGATATTTCGCAGCACAATGTAACGATCGTCGTCGCTCACGTCCTGGTTGATATCACCGACCTTGCTGTCAACGATATTGATGAAGTTGACAGTGTTGTTGTCGCCGTTGATGACGATGTTCGGATTCGCCGGTGGCGTCTCGTCGGCATCGTCATGGTGACTCACCTGATCCTGCCCTGGTTTGGGCAGGGGTGGGCCAAAGCGCTTGTCATCTTCATCATCGATCGCAGCGACCTTGACCACCTCGGGCGTCATTGCCAGCACCTCTTCAGGCACAGGCAACGCCTCTGCGGGCTTCGGCGCCTCGACCACCGTCACGTCAGACACATCCGTTGCCGGAGCGTCCTTGTTCGGGTTGGTCGTGACAGTACCTTGCTCGGAGCTCTTCGACCCATCCTCACCTTTGGATTCCCGCTGGTCCCGCTGCTGTTGGTCTGATTGTGGAGCCTGCTCTGTCGACTGCTCACCCGTCACAGGCACCAAACCGAATGGCTCGGATTCTGCTGGAGGCTGATCGGCCGGAACCTGCGGCTGCTGGGATCCCTGATCGGGATTCGCCGGCAGCTGGACAGGTACATCTGCGGGCGCCTGTTGGGGCGGATCCTCAGAAACAGGTGCATCTGGTGCCGGCGGCGCTACTACCTGCGGTTGAGGCAGGGGTTGCGGTGCCGGAGCCAATGGCTCCACCTCTTGTGGAGGCGAAACCTGCTGCGGAACTTGTGCGGACACCACTGGCGGAACAGGCACAACAGAAGGCTGCACGGGTGCAACCTCTTCTGGCTGTTGTACCACCGGAGGTGGCACTTGAACCGAAGGCAGCTCGGCAGGTACCGGCGGCGACACCACCATTGGCGGCGGCGCAACTGGTACTTGTACCGGAGGAGCCTCTGGAATCGGTGCAGACACGACTGGTGGCTGCTCGGACTGTGGTACGGAGGGAACCTCCAGAACCGGAATGACCGGCGGAGGCATGGGCACGCCCGGGTCAATTGGATCGGCTTGCGCCAATGCCGGTGACCCCACGAAACCGACGATCACTACCGTCATGAACAGACGGCGGAGTGATTTTCTCATCTAACTCACCTCGAATCTTTCTCATCGATGGGAAAGAACAAGTGACAAGGCGTCACTTTCCCAGCCTCCACCATGGAGGATAATCTCATTATGCTACAATTTGATCAATTTGTAAATAGGTTTAGGTTGTCTGCAACAGATAGAAACGCTCACGGTTACCTTTGCTACCGGCTACTTCACTATCGCGTTTTGCTTGAATAACAAACAATGATTTCGACCATGTCTCAAAATCACGCAAAATTTGACGCCGGATAGCGTCATTTTTGATAATTCCTTTATTCACTTGCTCGCGACCAGCTTCGAATTGCGGTTTGACCATCGCAACAATTTGCGCATTAGGGGCAATCCTCGCAACAGATGGCAAAATCTCACGGAGGCTAATAAAACTAACGTCGATAACAACGATATGAGGCGCTTCGCTTATAAGACAAACCTGGCGGTTTTTCTCATCGCTCCGGGCGAGGAGTAAATCCGCCGCTTGGGCTACTCTTTTCCCTTCATCACTCCCCCGTAAATAGCAGTCACGGATATCGGTCTTTTCATGCAATTCGATACGTTTATCTTTACGTAGGCTCGGATGTAATTGGTGCGATCCAACATCGACAGCAATAACCTTCTTTGCACCATGTTGCAGTGCATAATCAGTGAATCCGCCAGTACTGCTGCCTACATCCAGCACAATCTTGCTTCGAAAATCGACTTTTAACAGCTGCGCAACACTGGCAAGCTTCAATCCTGCTCGACTAACATATGACTCATTGGTCGTTAGCCGTACATCTGCATTCTCGGACACAAACAGACCTTGTTTGTCGGCTTTTCGACCGTCAATTGTCACTTTGCCAAGTCGAATCCAGCTCTCTGCCTGCGAGCGCGAAGAAACCAGGCCTTTTTGAACCATTAATTGATCGAGCCTTTGTTTTGTCATTGTAATTCCATTCTAGCAGTGATAAGAAATAGTCTCGAGAGATGCAGTGCAAGGCGGCTGTGAAACACGGAACGAAAACGTACAAAATGGTACGTTGAGTGAGTACTAGAACAGCCAACGCAGCAATGCGCTCTCAAGACTATTTCTTTCGTTCGCGGTACTCGCCGGTTGCAGTATCAACAGAGATAACATCGCCAGTTTTTATAAATGCTGGGACTTTAACAACCAAACCCGTTTCAACCGTAGCATCTTTTAAGACATTGCTTGTCGTATCACCTTTAACAACATCTTCGGTATATGTAACTTCAAGAAACAGATTCTTTGGGAGTTCAACGTTAATAACGCGATCACCAAAGAATTGCAGACTAAGTTCATCACCTTCTTTCAAATACTGTGATGCCGTATCAACAATATCCGCATTTAGCTGGAACTGTTCGAACGATTCTGGATCCATGAAATGAAAATCGGCACCATCCGTATACAAATATTGCACTGTTTTGCTATTAACTTCGGCACGTTCAATCTTATCCTGACCCTTAAATGTCTTTGGAATGACACTTCCATCAATTAAATTTTTTAATTTAACATTCACGATACTACCGCCACGACCCATAACCTTTTGGTTATAGTCCACGACGCGATACGGCTTGCCATCAATCTGACAAACAACGCCTTTTTTCAGATCAGTTGGCTGATACATGAGTCTCTCCTAATTGTTGCTTACGAATGGCAAAAGTGCCAAGTGGCGAGCGCGCTTAATAGCGACAGCCAATTGTCGTTGTTGTTTGCTTGAAAGTCCGGTCTTACCGATGGGTTCGATTTGGCCGTACATATTAATAAAGCGCAGAAGCGTCTTTGGGTCTTTGTAGTCAAAATACGCAGGGGTATCTTTTTTGAATTTCTTTAAAGCCATGGTTTTATTCTCCTAGAATGGAATTTCACTTAAATCAATTGGTTTATCATCGATGTCTTCAATAACGACATCGTTTGACTTTTTATTGCTACTATTTGATGTAGATGGAGCAGGCGAACCGCCATTACTGCCACCTTCACCGTTTGGTCCGTCAAGAAATGTAACATCATTGGCAACGACTTCAACTTTACTACGTTTTTTGCCAGTATCCTTGTCGTCCCAACTATCTTGACGCAAACGACCTTGAATAATTACGCGACGACCCTTTGACAGGTATTGTTGCACTAACTCGCCAGTCTTTTCCCATGCAGTCACATCGAAAAAGTCAGCTTGGTCGTCTTGAGTCTGACGATCAACCGCCAAGCTAAAACTTGTGACTGTTTTACCGCTTGGTGTAGTTCGTGTTTCTGGATCACGTGTCAGGCGTCCCATTAAAATCACTTGGTTGATACTTCTTGCCATATTACCCTACTCCCTATCATCTTCCTTAGGTTCATCACTCTCAGTGCGCTCACTTGCACGCTTCTTGTCTTCAGCCAGGAGCACGCGGCCCTTCTCATCGACTTTCACCAACAAATAGCGTAGAACTTCATCTGTGATGTTTAGCGTATTACTAATCTTCAACGGCGCATCAGCTGGCAATTTAACATCCATGTAAACATAGACACCAAATTCTTCTTTATTAATTTTGTAGGCAAGTTTTTTCTTGCCCCAGTTGTCCTCTAGAGTGATGTCACCTCCAGCGTTTTTGATAATGTCACGGACTTTCGTCAGTGGCGTCTCTAGATCTGCTTCCAGATCAGGATGAATCACAATTGTGAGTTCATATTCTTTCATAGATTTCCTCCATTGGAATCCATATTAAATCCTATTATGGATGCTTACATCAAGTGCAAGCCGAGTTGATAACTTCTTAACTATACTGTAATTAAAGATAAAAGTCCAGGGGCGTATCAAACTTCTTCTTCAGATCCACCATTTAGTTCATCCATACTTCTAACAAGCACATCACGTGGTTTGGAGTTACCCGTCGGAGGACCGACAATACCTTGATCCTCCATGGTATCAATGTAGCGAGAGGCTCTGGCATAACCAATACCGAGACGTCGTTGCAAAACGCTAGCACTAGCCTTACCGCTTTCAATCACAAATCGTAAGGCTTCCTGGTAGGTGTGATCGCCACTTATATCGGTAGCGAAGTCCATAACCACACCGCCCTTGCCGTTCAACTGTACAGGCTGACTAATAATTTCATTGTTGTACTGCGGTGGTGATTGCATGCGCAGGTGATCAGCAATTTTCTTGACTTCATTATTCATCACCCAAGCACCCTGAACACGAATTGGCTTATTCATAGTAGCAGTCTTGTATAGCATATCTCCTTGACCAAGAAGCTTTTCGGCACCCACTTGGTCGAGAATAATGCGACTTTCAACTTGATTACCGACAGTAAAGGCAATCTTGGCGGGAACGTTCGCCTTGATTAAGCCTGTGATAACATCGGCGCGCGGACTCTGGGTCGCTAATACTAAATGTATACCAATTGCCCTAGCTTTTTGCGCCAATCGGACAACCAGAGCTTCAACATCACGCGATGCAACCATCATCAGATCTGCCATCTCATCTATGATAATAACAATGTACGGCATCGCTCCATCCTCAGCTTGTTGTTCATGACCTTTTTCATCCTGAACAGTGATTTTCTTACGAGCCGAACGAAGACTATTGTTATAATCCTGTATATTCAACTCACCTACTTCGGCAAGTAGCTTATAGCGACGCTCCATCTCGTTAACTGCCCACTTCAGTGCGCTGACCGTCTTTTCTGGCTCGGTAATAATCGGTGTTAATAGATGTGGGATGTCTTGATAGCGCGCCATCTCAACCTGTTTTGGATCGACGAGTATGAGTTTCATTTGGCTCGGACTGTTGCGATATAACAGACTACAAAGAAGTGTATTAATCATGACTGACTTACCAGAGTTTGTCTGTCCTGCGACCAAAAGATGTGGCATCTTATTGAGTTCACCGACAACTGGGCTACCCGAAATGTCACGTCCGACAGCAAACGCCAACGGCTCATGATCATTACTCCACTCTTTACTTTCCAGAATACCGCGAATACGGACATCCGCTGCACGCCTATTAGGTACTTCGATACCAACCGCACGTTTACCAGGGATTGGCGCTTCAATTCGTATAGCTTGAGCAGCCAGATTAAGAGCAATATTTGTCTCAAGAGCCGTAATACGAGTTAATTTAACACCACTTGGTGGACTAAGCGTATACTGCGTAACTTTTGGCCCAATATTTGCACCCTCCATTTCAACATCGATGCTAAATTCGCTAAGTGTATCCTTAATAATCTGCGCATTCTGTTGCACATCACCCGCATCAGCTGGCGATTGCTTCTTTTCCAGTAAATCAACTCCTGGCGCCTCCCAATTTGGATCATTAACAGACACTAATGCCGCCTGTTCCTCGGCCGCCTTATCTTGTTTGACACTTCCGCGAAGCGTCGATAGACGTGACGATTTTTTATCGTCTATAAGTGATGGGTCGAGCATCTCAACACCAGCGTTCAATTTAAATTCAGTTACTGGCTTTTTCTTTTCATCTATTTCAGCCGTAGCTTGACGAATGACAGTAACGTTATTGGTATCAAATTTCTCTGTCTGTAATACTGCCCAAATTTTCTTAATAATAACAATTGGCGATACACGCACAACAAATAAGGCTGTAATGATAATGAGTAGTATGTAAATAAATGCTGCAATTGGCGATTCTACCAAGTTAAGCATCAAAGGATTAATATTTTCACCAATCCAACCACCATGACTTCCTGGCATTAGCCCAAATAGACCAGCCAGCCATACTAGCAAAAGCGCAGTCGCGCCCTTCATTACAAACGGCAATTTATTTTCATTAGCTCGAAATATCTCAACAGCGACATAGGTAAACAATAATGGTACCGAGTATATTGCGTAGCCCATAATACCCATAGCAGTAGATTGAATCCAATCTAGAACTGGACCACCAACACCAAACCAAGCAACCACCAGAATAATCGACACAGCTATCAACACAAGTGCTGTGACCTGTTGCCAAAATCCAGCTGGAAGTTTGTGACTTGGACTCGATGGAGTACTTTTCTTTCGAGATTTTTTTCTTTTTGCCATATTCTTTTTATTATATCTGATTAGTGCATACATATTATAGCAAAATTTACTACAATTTGCAAGTTACAAATCCTATACTCGATTTACGCAAAACCTCGTGCTCTCCAGGGTGCACCAGTCCGAGATGAAAACATTTTTCTCTGAGTGAAAGGTAACTGTAGTTACCTTGAGCGAGGAAAAACTGCTTTTCAACCGGGCTGGTGTGGCCTGGAAGTGTAGGGATTTTGCGTAAGTCGAGTATATACGCATTGTACATTTATTAGTATGCTCGTGGTTCAACGCGCGAACGAAGTGATGGATCGCTAGCTTCGGTGTCCGGAACCTGTCGAGGCGGGAATTTTGGTTTGTCACGCCATACCGCACCACCGGCGTTATGGACTGGACGGACACCACCCTGGGCTTGATTTTGACCCTGTTGTTGCGGACGATTATTATCGCGATTCTGATTGCCACCACCGATTTCATTAATGACAGGAATTACGATTGGTGTTCGACGTGTTTGATCGTAAAGAACGTGCGTAATTTCGTCTTTCAATTCCTTTTTGATTTGATCTAAATCAATTCTCTTACCGCCGAAACTGCGAGCAACTTTTTGCTTGAGATATTGACGAATAGTACCCATCAATTCTTCACTATCGCGCAAATAGATAAATCCGCGGCTGATGATATCCGGACTGGTCATCAGACGGCCACTGCCACGTTGAACAGTCAAAACAACGACAAACATTCCTTCAGTTGCCATATGAATACGATCCTTTAGGACGACTTCACTGACGATTGCGCCACTATCATCATACATAATACCACCAACAGGTATACGTCCATTCTTGCGTGCTCCGTCAGGTTTGATTTCGACAATATCACCACTGTCACAAACAAAAATATTATCACGATGGATGCCAGCTTCTTTTTCGGCCAGCTCGGCATTATGTACCAACATATGAAACTCACCGTGAATTGGCATATAATATGTCGGGTTAAGCGCCGTAATCAATTTGACATGATCATCATAGTAACCGTGTCCTGAAAGGTGTAATGGGCCAATACCTGTCAGGTGTGTCTTACCATTTTGAACAACTTCGCTACCCTCTCGCATCAAACCATCCACAGTACGGACGACGTACTTTTCATTGCCCGGAATAGGATTAGATGAGAATACAACGACATCGCTGTTTTTAATTTTGATATACTTGTGCGCACCAGATGCCATACGGTTAAGAACGGCGTTAAACTCACCCTGTGAACCAGTACAAACAATCGTAACCTTGCCATCGGGCATTTTGATAATGTCTTCCATTTTTACTACAACATCTTTTGGTATCTTGATCGCGCCTGCTCGTAAGGCAACTTCAAGGTTCTGAATCATACTGTAACCAGCAAAAGCGACTTTGCGATCATGTTTTTTAGCTTCATCCAAGATTACCTGCATGCGATGAATTTGCGAACTAAAACAGCTAAGAATGAGGCGACTATTTGGATACTTCTCCATAACTTCACCCATCGAACGCTGAATATCAAACTCACCGTGCGTGTGTGTGCCTTCAGATTCACAGTTGGTACTTTCATTCATCAGCATTAAGATGCCTTCTTTGGTCGCAATTTCAGTTAGTCGATCAAGGTCAAATTTACGACCATCGACAGGATTATCCTCGAAACGCCAGTCACCTGTATCAACAAGCACACCAAGAGGCGTACGGATAACAACTGCAGTCGCATCAGGAATCGAGTGATTTACACGAACGAGTTCGATGCTAAAATTATCGCCGAGCTGTACTCTTTCATGCACATCAGGATCAAGGATATGATAATCGGGTTCATAGCCACTCGTTGCTTCATCCATCGTGCGTTGAAGCATACCAACAGTAAATTTACTACCATAAACAGGCGCTGGAATCCGATGAATAAAATGACGAAATGAGCCAATATGATCAAGGTGCCCGTGCGTAAAAACATGCCCACGAATTTTGTGCTTATTTTCTTCAATATATGTAATGTCAGGCGTAATGTAGTTAATACCTGGATAATCAGCACCTGGAAACAAAAAGCCCATATCTATGATAATAATCTCATTATCATATTCGACAGCCATCATATTCTTACCAATACCCATTTCACCAAGCCCGCCAACTGGCATGATTTTTAGAACAGGTCCTTTAGTTGGTGGTTGTTTCTTTGCATCTGCCAAACTAAATTGTTTTCCGCCATAACCGTTGTAAACGGATTTATTTACGGGTATATTAATCATGTGTTGTGACGCACGCAGATTTACATTCTCAGATGTACGGCGCTGTGCGCGAAACACTTCGCCCTTGCGGGTACTGGTATTGTTAAGCACCGTATTGTTTGATTTTTGTCGTTGTTGTCCCTGAGGCCGTTTACTTTGGTCGTCAGGGGCTGCGTTGGTGAGTCTTCGTTGACCCATAAATTATTAATTCTCCTTTTTTGCAGTAGTCGTATTATTATTTTGACTTCTGTTTTTATTAATTATTACAAAATTTACGAGGCGAGGGATTCGGTCGATATAGAATTTCCCTCATTGCAGTAACATCATAGTAGCACACTACTCTCAAAAAAACAAGAGCATATCGACTGATGTCTAATGTAGAAGCAATTCATTTGGTTTCATTTTCATAGTAACTACTATTTAGCACGCGGTTTTGCATCATGTAATACGCGCTGTGGCAGAGGTATGTCTATACCGTGTTTCTCAAACGCCTTTTTCAGACGACGACGGAATTCTGTCGCTACGTCCCATTGAGTAGCGGGTTTTACTCGTCCGACAGCCTTTAGATTGACACGAGATGACCCAAAACTATCGAGCTGCAAAAACTTAATCGGCTCAATGATTGAATCTTTCCAATGATCATCTTCGGCCATACTCTGACCTACCTCATTGATAACTTTCTCCGCCTCATTTACATCGTTATTATATCCAATTCCCACTTCAACAAGTACACTCGAGAACTCCAAAGTCATATTACGCACAGTCGTGATTTCACCATTCGGTACAAAATATACACTACCGTCCAGATCACGAATCCTAGTAACACGAATTGTAATGTCTTCAACAATACCACTGCGATCGTTAATAGTTATAATGTCGCCGATTTTGTACTGATTCTCTAGGATAATCAACACGCCGTTCAAAAAATCCTTTATAAGGCTCTGGGCTCCGAATCCGACCAACACACCAATCAAGCCTGCGCCCGTCGCAAGCGCCGCTATGTTCACACTTAATTCCTGCAAAATAACGATACTACCAATCACCCATAAAACAACCGTAACAGCTGTTGTAAGTAACGCTTTCAATGTTTTTTCGCGCAATAACTCTTCACGATTAGAGACGAAATGTTCACCTTTGACCGCTTGTGCTATTACGCGCCCAATAGTTCGATGTACAACCGTCTGAATGATTAGTATCCCAGCGATAATGATAGCAATTCGTACTATCTTCAACCCCCATGAACCATCAGCTAGTGAAAATAAATCCATACTGCTTATAACGATAGCATACTGTTAAAGTTTTTTGATAATCTCAGGAACCATCAAAAAATCGTTGATCAGTGTTTGTCTTAATGACCCGTTGTATAATGCTGCCGCTGGATGATACAGCGGTACGATTACCAACTGATAATCGCCAACCTGAATGTGATTCGCCTCGCCATGAAGCTGACTAATTTTCATATTTGGTAAAAAATATTCCATACTATGACGACCAAGCGTGATGACAACTTTTGGTTTAATAATATCTAACTGTTTGAGCAAATATGGCCAAAAAGCTCTCTTTTCATCAGGTAATGGATCACGATTATTTGGTGGACGATATTTAACAATATTAGTGATGTAAACATCCGATCGATTCATGCCAGCCCGCACAAGCATTTCATTCAGAAATTTACCAGCAGCACCGACAAACGGCAAGCCTTGTTCATCTTCTTTTTTACCAGGTGCTTCACCAATGAAAACAATATCCGCATCAACGTTACCGTCACCCATTACGAGATTTGTTGCCTGGTTGGCTAATTTTGGACAAATATTGTTATCGACAATAGCCCGCATAACTTTATCCAACTCTACCTGTTTATCCATACGAAATCAATTATAAAGACCTAGACATTAAGAACCAACTCTAATTATCTATTCAGTTCGATTGACGCAAGTTTTGCATTAAGGATTTGTGTCGAGTCCTGCACTCCACTCCCAAATGCACCATAACTGCCAAAAAACTGCAAGCCTTGCAATAACAGAGGCGGAAGATTATACTCATACTTGTTATTCTCCAGTAGCAAATTGCTATGAAACAAAGAACAAAAATTACTCTCCAGTCACTATTCAATATCCTGCTTTTCGGAGTGGTTATTCTTGCCGTGGCAGACATCAAACAGCCTAATTCACCTGCACCAATAAACCATACTGAACCAGTAATAAAACCTATAGTCACTAAACCTAATCCCAAAAACACAACTAGTCCAGTTACTCTTGCTTCAAAACCGATTGCACCATCAACAACTCCGACGAGCAACTCACCAAAATACGATGCCATAAAAGATTCAGTCCAAAAAGAATACGCCTACCATATGTTTACCGCTCCGAACGACCCACAATATCCAACTAACTGGACACTCGCAAAGGTAAATGCTCCCGCCGCATGGGACATCACAACAGGCAACGGCCAAACAATTGTTGCAGTTATAGATAGTGGTTTTGCACTAGGTCACGAAGATCTCGAAAATCGCTGGGCTACCAACAACAACGAGGTCGGCACTACTAAAGCAGGTGAATCCTGCTGGACTGGTACACCACAAGCAAAACAATCCAATAATTGCGATGACGATAATAACGGCTATGTAGATGACTGGCGCGGGTGGAGTTTTGTCTATAACGATAACAATCCACAAACTGGACGTACAAATCCAATAGGCGATGGAACACAACACGCAACCCAAGTTTCTGGCATTGTAGGTGCTGAGTCAAATAATGGTATTGGCGTAACATCCATAAATTGGAATACAAAAATTATGCCACTTCAAGTTCTCGATGATGAAGGTACTGGCTATACAAGCGCCGTCACCTCAGCTATATATTATGCGGTAGATGAAGGTGTGAGTGTTATAAACATGAGCTTAGGGACCTACTCTAACGATCCAGCACTAAGAACAGCCATTACCTACGCTACGGCCAACAATGTTGTTGTCGTGGCGGCGTCTGGCAATTGCGGAGATGGTGGTATTGGGTGCGTAGGCGTACCAGTAGATACCATAGCTTATCCAGCCGCCTACCCTGAGGTAATTGCCGTCGGAGCAACAACTCAATCGGATCAGCGAGCAGGGTTCAGTAGTTTTGGTGCGGGCCTTGATGTATCCGCACCCGGCTATGCTGTCTCTTCATCAACCTCATGGTCAGTGGATAATCCAACGTCCCTCTACTCCGATAGCCTGTATGGCACATCGTTTGCGTCACCGCAGGTGGCGAGCCTAGCCGCACTTATCAAATCAATCCGCCCATCGACATCAGTTGCCGATATTACGGCAATTATCGATGCTACCGCCACCAAGCCAAATGTTATGGGTAACCTATTTTACTCAAATCAATTTGGCCACGGTATCATAAACGCGGGCACAGCTCTATCCATAGCTAGTATGTTAAATAATTCGCCAGTATCAGCCCCTACGCTTCTACAAGCGGGCAGTTCACAGTCAGAACACAGCACACCTGTAACGACCACGATAGGTAGCGGTTGCCAGTTGAGTAATGGCGTCTGTACTATACAATTTACCGACAGTAGTGGTTACAGGCGCTATCTACCCTACTCAATCTTGTCATCCGGCAGTATCGGCTGGTCGTGGTCGTCAGATTCACTCAGTTCCGACAACTGGGAAATCCGCGCCCGCAGTGGCGACAACATATCGACGACACCATATTATCTACTCAAAAAAGGCTAGATGTCTCGCACGGGACCATCGTCAATCAGTTCACTAATAATATAGTTGCCGTCAGATTCACGAGACTCACTAAAATCAATATCTTGACTACATTGCTGTTTTTATTTCAGTAAATAACTCGAACAATCCTAATTGGATAGGTTGTTTGTTATTATTTCATTATCGGTGAGACTGTAAATTTTTCAAGTCAATATCGAGAATACATAGCACCGTATACTTATCGAAAGAAAACAGCTTTTCGGTCTATAACCTTATCCTTAATTCTTTGTAACTGACTTTTTGGACTATGAGAAGGCCTAATATCCTGAATTTTTGATGTATCAATAGCACCTAGTTCATTCGTAGCATCTTCTAAAGACGCCAGAGCTTGATTATATTCAACAATACTGGTAGTTGACAAAATCACTTGTGTCGACTTAATAGCCTGCAAAATAAACTTTCGATACGGAACATATATAGAATCGTTAAAAGATTTTGATGGAACCGTTTCATTACTATCAAGAAAATCCTTACAAAATTTTATTTCAAGATTGTATTGATCGAGTGTAATTTTATTCGTCTTAGTAGAACTTTCGCCCAAGCAGTAAGCAACCAAGGTGCTAAATATGTACCCAGTATGGTAGTATTCATTCGATGACGTGCCGTATTTATCAATAACCATCTTGTTTGCCGCATAGACTGTCTTGATATTCTCGTCTTTATTTACAATAGATAGATTAGCGAGTAATCGCTGGTTCCTAAAAAAATCATCGGCTTTGTCGCTCGCAATACTAAGTTTGCTGAGCTGAGCTTGAGTCTCTTCACTAACATCAATCACTAGTTTGACTGAAGCAGTTGTGACTTTTACTTTATTCAGATCTTTAATGTCTTTTTTATAATTATCAAGCTCATTTGTACTGCCCATTAAAACATCAATAACTGCAATTGCCTTTTCATACTAAATATCTGCTGTATGTATTCCAAAATACCAGTATGAAAATCCGCTCATAATAATAGTAATGACCAATATTAACGACGAAATAGCCATAATTAGTCCCCTGTGTGCAGGTTTTGAAGTTTCTTGTACAAAATGACTCGCATGAACTGGCTGACCATCAAGGATCACAGACCGTTGTACTTCAGGTGTCGGTTCACGTTCTATCTGGTTTACCTCCGTATGAACCGAAAAGTCAACATCATCTATATCAACTTGAGTAGGCTCAGTAGGCATTGTTGTTTCTTTTAATTTATTATCATTTTGCATATTTATATTTCACTTTTTATAATGCTACTGTAGCAGTACCAACCCAAAAAAACAAATATTATTATATTCGCAATTCCATACAATCTTAATATAAACCGTGATTTAGGTACACATAAAGCCAAAGTTTGTTGTTTCCGACCAATTTATTCAGCATAAAGCTATTCGGCGTCTTTTATACTCAGGCTCAAGCGACCACGTTCATCGATACCAGTTAGTTTGACTTTGACAATTTGACCCTCAGTTAAGACGTCTTCGACACGCTCAACACGTTCATTTGACAGTTGGCTTATATGAACCATGCCGTCAGTGCCTGGCATAATATTCACAAATGCACCGAAATCTTTAATAGTAACAACCCTACCCTCATAGATTCGTCCAACTTCTGGCTCTTCGGTCAAACTACGAATCCATTCAAGCGCCTGTTCGATTTTAGCAGTATCGGCAGCCGCAACAGTAATAAGTCCGTCGTCTTTAATGTCGATTTCGGCACCAGTTTCTTTGGTAATTTTATTGATAACTTCACCACCCTTGCCAATAACAGCACCGATTTTATCTGGATTGATTTTAATTTTTTCGATACGTGGCGCAAATGGGCTGAGTGCATCCCGTGGCGCAGCGAGTGTTGTCAGCATGTGTTCAAGAATAAACGCACGTCCAGGTTTTGCCTTTTCAAGTGCTTGGCGCAATATTTCAACTGGTAGGCCATGAACCTTCATATCCATCTGAATGGCCGTGATACCTTCACTGGTTCCTGTCACTTTGAAGTCCATATCACCAGCAAAATCCTCTGCATCGGCAATATCAGAAAGGACGTACGGTGTGTCGCCATCCATCATCAAGCCCATAGCAATACCAGATACAGGACGTTTAAGCGGGACCCCAGCATCCATCAATGCCAAAACACTACTACACGTCGCAGCCATAGATGTTGAACCATTTTGGCTCATAATTTCAGTAACAGAACGAATCGCATAAGGAAAAACTTCTTCGCTCGGAAGCATTGGCAAAACTGCACGCTCCGCCAAATAGCCATGGCCGATTTCACGTCGTCCTGGCGAACCGAGGCGACGAACTTCACCAACAGTATATCCAGGTGCATTGTAATGATGCATATAACGACGCTCATAGTCGTTTTGCTCCATCGTATCAACCATTTGCGAATAGCTTAATGGAGCGAGGGTAACAATATTCATACCCTGTGTCATGCCACGAGTAAAGAGTGATGAGCCGTGAGTTCGCGGTAATACGCCGACTTCTGACGACAGGGGACGAATTTCATCAAGTTTACGTCCATCGGGTCGTGTGCCGTTAGCGATAATACCTTTACGAACATCGTGATGCAGCGCCATTGTGAATGCCTCGTCGTATTCATCGTGCATCGCATCATATTCGTCTGCATGCTTTTCTTTCATTTCCTCATGGAATGCCCAGCGTAGCTTACTCACTAGTTCATTGCGTTCAGGATAAGACTTGTGAAGCGCCTCTCCCAGCTTACCATCAACCCATTCATCAACAACCTTTTGGAAGTCTTCATTCGGCAAAATCAGTTCATACTCCTGAAGTTCCG
This sequence comes from Saccharimonadales bacterium (SeqCode), assembly GCA_049298775.1. Classification (GTDB taxonomy): domain Bacteria; phylum Patescibacteriota; class Saccharimonadia; order Saccharimonadales; family Saccharimonadaceae; genus UBA2112. Next base: position 23,026 of record JBAQWG010000057.1, on the reverse strand, counting down.
GTGCTACCTTAGAAGCCAATTCTTTCTGCGCCACAATTGCCGGTTGGTATTCATTGAATGCCCAAGCTAGGGCTTCAGCAATTACTTCTTCACTAACCTCATTAGCTCCAGCTTCCACCATAGTGATACCACTTTCTATACCAGCAACAACAAGATCAAGATCACTAGCGTCGCGCTCTTCAGTTGTTGCAAATGCTTTGAATTTTCCATCAACACGCGCGATACGCAAACCGGCGACAGGACCATCAAATGGCGTACCGGTGAGCATTAACGCGCTACTCGCGGCAATCATAGCGATAGAATCTGGTCTGAAATTTGGATCCATAGATAAAACACTCGCAACTACTTGAACTTCCTGTCGATATCCCTTTGGAAATAGCGGACGAATTGGTCGATCGATCAGCCGTCCAATCAAAATTGCTTCGTCAGATGGACGACCTTCGCGCTTTATAAAACGACTACCGCTAATCTTACCAGCTGCATAAAATTTTTCTTCATAATCAATCGATAGCGGGAAATAATCCAAAACGACCGGACGACTGCCAACCATAGCGGTACCAAGAACGACAGTGTCGCCATACGTGACAAGGACACTGGCCGTTGTACGGAATCCGACACGATTAACCTCGAGAGTCAGTGGTTTACCGGCAAGTTCCGTAGTAACACGAATAATTTCCTTACCATGAGGGTTGATTGTGGGCATATTTTCTCCTTAGTCACTCTGTCTTAAGCGAATAAGTAACGGGTACAGGAATTCGCGTACGAATTTCTCTATCCACCACTTACTTCGCGTGAGTGATATTCCTAGTATAACAGCTATATCCTACAGACAAAAATAGTTGATGTAGCCTATACGAAATCGCCAAACCCATTTGCTTGACGCTCTCTTATTCGTTCCGCTTCCTTCCTGTTTGATTCTTTAATTTCATGATTTTCTTTCATCTTATTTTCTATCCAACCGGGTGTATAAACATTGCGTACATGGCTCGCCATAAATTTAATTTTATCGTCAATTTCCTGTATTGCCTGCTGATAATTTTCAGGTGTTTCAACTCTTAGTAAAACTGCCCGGTAGGCTTCAATAACTGGGATTATTGCACTATATTGCTCTGCAGACATTTTATAATCATCGTCGTTGTTAAAAAAATCATATCGTTTTCCAAAGCTACAGAGTATCGTTGCAAAATCTTGCAACTTTCTCTGGTACGTATCTTGTGTATCATCAGCCAATTGGTGATAATCAATAAAACCAAAACCTTGATCTTTGTCGTATAAAAAATTTGCTGGCTTGGGATCAAAAGCAACCCCAGCTTCATGTGCGTGTTTCATCGTTGCTATAGCTGTAATAAGTTGCCCATCTTTCACATTTCGTGTCATTTCTATAGAATTATGGAACATATCCTTACCTGGCAGACGCTCAACAATAGTGACACCATCCACATACGATATTGCAGCCAACTGCTCGAGATGAGGAATATCCTTTCCAGGTTCCAGATCAAACAAGCGTCTATCTGCAGCTTGCGCATCCCTACTACCTCCATGACTCACCTTTGCGATATACTCCATACCATCCTGCTCAAATGAAAATGCCGCCGAATTTGTACCGGCCCCCGCAAATAACGCGTGCTCCTTCCAACTCGTCACATCTTCTCTTAATTCATCCAAAATCACCCCTACAGAAGCTTTATATTTTAGATATTCATTGAGGTATTTTTCACGAAGACTATTTTTTTCATTTCTTTGTTCAGGATTTTCTTTAAAGTAAGAACGATATTCAGATGCAGAGACGGTGTCGGTATCATGATATGTTTGCCATATCCATTTGTCATTTACTTTTTCAAGCTTTCTCGTCTCCGTAGGAACTGGTACGTCAACCATACCGCTGGCTGCTATCTTTCCTACATTATTCAAAAAATACGCTGATACATCCTTGTGATGATCTTTAAGCGAATCAATAGCAAAATCAACGACTTGCGCCTGTATACGTTCTGATGATTTTTCTTTAATACTCATGTTGATTTTTATACTATGTTCGTTATTATATTAACATAAATAATATATTTGTCAATACTAACGCCATGTAGGTAACCACATGCGCTGTTGTAAATCAGCTTGGCTTAGCGGCCAACCATAGCTCAGTGGTAAGAAGTATAAAAACGATAAGACGACAGCCGCTATTATTGCCCAAAATGTCTGATTGAATACAGTTTTTCCATATTTTTTAACCTGCCAATCAAAAAATAATGACAGCAAGACACAGGCTATAAAAATGGAAAAAATCAACGAAAACAAGTAATGATACAGAAACATTGGTCGATCTATAAATGCAAAAGGTACGAAATTAGCGATATATGCAACCAATAAAAAAGCAACCAGATTATATCTTTTGCCTAACCAACGAGGCTTTATGACCAAAAGCATTAGCGCCGCAACCACACTAGCCGCTCCCGTGAACCACACTAGCGGATTACCGAGCAAATATATATTCCCCTGCATACCATTTTGCTGCATATTTCCCTGCCAATAATAAACGGTTCTTATTTCAAATGGCCACGTGTACCATTTGGACGCATACGGATGCTCGATACCCTTGAGTGTACTTTGGGCGCTGTACATTTCGCCATTAAGTTCCACGAACTTATCCCAAAATGACATGCGCGCTGATTCTGTATAATACTGATTGCCTTTTAAGGTCGATTGGAAATGTTGCGACATAAATGCATCGCCCTCACCACTCTTATCTAAAAGGTTAAAATGTATCATGAAACTTCCTATATATACCGTCGGTATAATTGCTAAAATAATTGCTGTTTCACCTAAAATACGCTTCCAATTAACACGATTGACAATGCATTCAGTCAACCACGCAAACAACACAACCCCTGAAACTGCCAATCCTGTCCATTTGATACTCACCAAAATTCCTAGTAGTAACGCCATTATACTCACCCATGCCCAACTCCAATTGTTCCGTTTTTGTCGTAGTACGAGATAAGCACTCAACGATCCTATTCCAGCGAACAGCAAAATACTATCCATCAAAACAAACCGTGATTCTACGAGAAGTGCATTATCGCAAAGTATCAATACGGCACCAATTGTCGCAACTCTTCTACCCAAATGTAGTTGCCGTAAAATAACATATACAAGTGGTACCAATAAAGCACCGACAATTGCAGGCAGATAGCGCACAATCAACCCGGATACATCACTTCCACCTAGTTGTTCGGGGGTAAGGTGCGCAAGGCTACCGATTCCAGCGAAAAATAATTTTACTAATGGTGGATGAATATCGAAAAAATACTGACCACTCAGATAGTCGGCTGCAAACTTGCGAAAATAAACCTCATCAAACACCACGGCAGGAGGCAAACCAAGTTGCCACAGACGTGTCACTAATCCAAGTCCACTCAAAATCCATATTTCAGGATATCGCACTAGGCGTTGATGCCATTTCATATGTCACTAGTGTAGCAGAGGTAGCTAATCAAATAAAAAATCCCCATAAGGGGATGTTTTATTTTCGAAGGCCAAGCTGAGTAATCAGAGCTTTATAGCCTGCGAAGTCTTTCTTCTCAAGATAACTAAGAAGGCGCTTACGACGTCCGACCATTTGAATCAAACCACGACGAGCTTTGTGGTCTTGCTTGTGAACTTTCAAGTGTTCTGTAATCTCAATAATGCGGGCAGTCAGTACAGATACTTGTACCTGAACACTACCGACATCCTCTTTGCTCGTCTGAGTTGCTGCAATCGCTTTCGCTTTGTTCTCTGCTGTAATCATTAGTTTGGTATTGTAGCAGAAATTCTAAAGTGTTGCAACCCCTAACTAGTTACTCCAATGTCCGACAGTGTTTGTGCGTCAAATATACTCAGATTTGCAATTGATGTTCGCCGTAGCTGTGTACAATATGCGCCAGTCCCAAGCGCGATTCCGATATCGACTGCCAAACTACGAATGTATGTCCCACTACTCACGTCGGTACGAATTTTTAACACCGGATAAATATAGTCTGTTATCTCCAAATTATGAATTATTACTGTACGTTCAGGGATATCAACTTCCTTGCCGTCACGCGCCAGTTTATATGCTCGTTGACCATTTATTTTGAGTGCACTAAAGATTGGAGGTCGTTGGAGTATTTCACCAGTGAATTTTTTGATAGCTTTTTCTACATCTTCACGACTAGGCACATAATCACTAACATCAGTCACTTCACCTTCTGTGTCGCCCGTTGTACTTGTCTGACCTAGTCGAATCGTTGCCTCGTATATCTTGTCCTGCTTCATATAGCTTCCAGCATTTTTGCATTCTTTACCCACAACAATAATCATCAGACCGGTCGCGAAAGGGTCCAGAGTTCCACAGTGGCCAACCTTAATCTTTTTTCCATTTTGCTGACTCAAAATTCGTCGCACACGTGCAACTACTCCAAAACTGGTCATATCAGCCGGTTTATCAATCAAAAGGATTCCATCGGTCATTATTACAGTATACTAATAAATATGAAAAAGATTATCTTTGGTATCTTCGCTCACCCAGACGACGAAGCCTTTGGCACGGCCGGTACACTACTAATGGAAACAAAAGATGGTAATGATTTGCACTTAGTGACATTAACTCTAGGTGATGCTGGAACAAATCCAGATAATGTACCAAATTTGGCAGAAATTCGCGACAAAGAATGGCGAACCGCAGGAGCGCTGATTGGTGCCAAGGATATGCACTTTTTGGGCTATAAAGATGGACAACTTAATAACATTGCGATGTTAGAAATATACGACAAACTACTGACGCTCGTCGCAAACATCGTCAAACATGAACCTCATGACGTTGAAATTGAATTTATATCTATGGACACAAATGGAATTACTGGTCATATTGACCACATGATAGCCAGTCGAAGTGCTTGCTATACATTTTATAAAATGAAGGAACGCGATAAGCGCGTAACTCGTATTCGCTTGGCCTGTATTCCAAAATCCGACTTGCCACAACCAAATACTAACTGGCTCTACATGGATGCTGGTCGTGACGACAGCGAAATCGGTGAAATTATCGATGCGCGTTACTTACATGATGAAATTATTCCTATTGTGCGAGCGCATCACTCACAACGCAATGATGGCGAAATGCACATACGTGAACATGGCGACCGAATAGGCTTAAGCTATTTTATCGTCAAAAACTAAGCTGAGCCAGGAATTTTAAACTGTCCAGGCTCCGTAGGAGCCGGCGCGGGCTGTGTCGCTGGAATATTACTGTTATCACCAAATACATCACCTGAAACAGCACCAGTGGTATTAACAAGCGACGGTGAGGCAAATGTTGGGAAAGGTGGAGGTGGCGGTAAGGGTATCTGTCCCTCAATACCAACTGGTAGTGAAGGCAATGGAGGCAGTTCAGGAATACCACCAACTGTGGCATCGACAGGTACACTAACCCGATCAGGAACCTGTGCCAAAATTGCAGCACCCTCAGAGGTTCCTGTATTTGTTTCAGGGCCAAGAAGTGGCAAAGGCGGCATCTGAGGCCCTACACCCGTATTAAATGGATCAACTATTGTTTCACCATCATTATGATTATTTTGAATACTATTTATAGGATTCTTTTCTACTAATGGCGCTGAGATAAAAGCTCCACCATGTTCGTTTATTATTTGAGGTGCAGGTAGTTCAGTGACGGGAGGAATTTCTGGAGTTGGCACTAAGCTTGTGCCTAATGATTGAAATTGTGGTGTTCCCGACTGAATAGATTCCACTGTTTGTGCCTCAGTCTCTGGAACGGTTACATTATCACCGACAAGTGAATGACCTATTGACTCATTTAGTCCTTTTTCAATATCAGCCATAGTACCTGTAGAAGGTACATTTATACTTTCAAGTTGCTGTTCAAAATTTATCCGGTTTACTTCGTCAGCTATAGGTGCTTCGATTGCCACGACATCATTGGACCGTTCCTGTTCGGAATGTATCTCATTGTTGTTGCCAGTTATTTCAAAATTCAATCCTACATCAGATTGAGGCTCATGTACTAAATCAAGCTCTTGCTCTGCTTTCTGATTTTTACCAGAACGGTCAATAGTCAATTCCGTACTAGGTTCCTCAGGTTTCACTTCATCGACCACAGTATTAACCACAGCATCGACAACGCGCCCTGGAGCAATATCATGTCCCTCTTCAAGTTTTGCAGCTATGAGCTGCTGATTTGCCCCAGCTGCCATCAATTGCGCAGCGATTGTCATAGCCCGAGATGATGTATGATTATTACTGAACCTCTCAGTCGCCGATACAATACCCGTCAACAGCGCGGTCGATATCTGCTCATTAAGTAGTGGCTTATCTTCCTTTAATCCATCAATAAGCGACACTACCATCTCTGACAAACTACTCGCATCTGGGTCATGCCAATCCACACTACCGAGATTACTAGTATCATTTCCAGCCGTAATAGTTATTACTGTTGCATCATGTAAAATCTTACCATGTGCCTCCAGTGCCTTATCTAAGTGATCTTGATCTTTTACGCCTACAGCCAACACTACCTCTACGTTATAGTCCCCTTGACTAAAGTTTAGGTCACTTTGTGACAATTCCGTTTTATAGGGAGTAATAAAAATCTTGACAACGTCGCCCTCGACTTTATAGCGCAAATGATCCGCCTTTTCTTTATCGAGAGCAATAATAAAATCACGCAAACTATCAGCTGTATTTTCAAATGTCTTATCTGGTTCCAGAAATGTGATTGCAGGTGGAATTTCACCACTAAAGACCGCTGTTGCTCGCTTATCCATATCATCAAGTAAAATTGTAAGACCTAAGACTGCCGACAATTCATCAACTGTCGGATTCGTGCTAACAGTCACCAAAACGTTAGTATTGTTTTTGATGATATCGACAATTTGTTTCTTAGCGTTGTCCATGAATATTTATTCTTTTTATTTCTAATGATACTAGTTATGGTCACTATACCATGAGCCTTATACTTACGTCAACGTTTTATAATACTTTACAGCAGAGAGTTTTTACTCTATAATCTCAATTTGATTGTAGACAATTAAATAACTTACTGAGAAGTAGAGTAAACAACTGGAGAAAAGGATTCTATGCCAATCATCAAAAGTGCAATAAAGAGAATGAAACAGACAATCGTTCGCCGTGAACGCAACGTGGGTATCAAAAAAGATATCAAATCAGCAACGAAAGCATTGGTCGCAAAGCCAAGCGCTACTGCCCTATCAAAAGCACAAAGCGAACTCGATAAAGCCGTTAAAAAAGGTCTAATTAAGAAAAGAACCGCTGCTCGTCGTAAATCAAACCTTGCCAAAGCTGCAAAAACAGCTGGTGTGAAACTCGGCACAACTAAAAAAGCTACTGCAACTAAACCTGCAACTCCAAAAAAACCTGCAGCTACCAAGAAACCAGTTGCGAAAGCAGCTCCAACAAAGAAAGTACCAGCAAAGAAATCAGTTGCGAAAATAGCAACAAAATAGTAATTCTACTCTAAAAAGAGACCTTTTACGAGGTCTCTTTTTAGTTAATACGCCGGTTTCTGCCAACGATCCATAATTATCGCAGCGTCATACTCTTCGCCACGAAGTAACTTACCAATCTCAACAAGACTTGGGCGTGCTCCTTTCGCATATGCCTGACTTTCATCAGTATCAAGATCTTTAATAGAACGACCTACAACTTTAACAAGATTGTCTTTTATCTCCTGCGCGAATTCTTTAGTACGATCTTCTTCTTCAAGTTTCGCAATGAAAGGAATCGCGTCTTTCCAGTTATATCTTGTCCCGTCAAGATGCCATACGTGTGCAAAATCGCCCAAGAGATACATTTTGTCGGCATCAAAATACTCAGGGAGAATATCTTGTCCCCATCGTTTTACAAGCTCAGTCGTCTTTGATTCAACGCCTATTCTTTCATATTCATCGGCTGCTCCCACGAATTCTTGTAGTCGGCTTGCAATAAATACATCCTGCACTTCCTTCGTCGCGAAGAGCGACTCGTCCGTAACTGCCTCACGGACTTCACTAAATGTCGACGTATCTATATCAGTCAGTAATTTATTGGTCGTTGATGTCTCCGGCTTTTCAACCGTCGCCAAATACTCAGCATAAGCTCCGCCGGCATATGGAATTAGGTGCGGCTTGAGATTTCTCATCGTAAGACCACCGCTGTCGCCACCACTAGGAAATATTTTTACACCAACCTTCGCAAACAGATTTTCATTCATGAGATCAAGTACTGCAGCGTCAATCTGACCCTCAGTTTTTGTCTCCTCACTTATTTGCTTGAGTACTTCTTCGCGTGCCTCTCCCGCTTTTTGATTCTGCTCATCATCACCGATGATTTCAGGATGTTGCATCATCATCTTGATTAACGCCCCGAAACCAACTCCAAAACCACTATGTGCATCATTATGTTCAATTGTCTGCTGATATGCAGCATCGATTTCGCTTACTGTTGGTAGTTCAAGGTTGCTTTGTGACTGTTCAGGATCTGTCATTTTGTACTCGATTATTTGTTTTAATGTGCGGATTATCCACTTATAATGGTATCATACTTATGTTTATATGTCAATAGACCGTCGGCTACTAGTACGTGCCTATTTGAACAAGTGTCTTCTCGATAAGTAGCCACGGATCAGTAGCAGATGACTTCATTGCAATATCGGTATCAGCAAATGTCTCGATGATTCTTTTAATGCTCGATTTACCGAGATTTCTGGCATGTGGTGCAAGTTTGCCAAGCGCATATGGATGCGCACCGATAGCACTCGCAACTTCACTCGCCGATTTGTCAGTTGTTGTTAGTGCAGCGAGTTGAAAAACCTGGCTAGATAGTAATCCGAATGTCATATATGGATCTTGTATGTGTTGGAGCAATCTTATCATGTTTGAAACCTTCTCGTTATCAGCACGAAGAGCTGCATCCAGTAAGTTAAAGACGTTCTCCGATGGATTTACCTCTATAATTTCTTCAATCACTCTTGGATTAACTTCATCGAGTACCGTAAGTTTTTCAATAGCATGAAACAATTGCCACTGCTCCAATCCGATACGTTCTACAAGCACCTGTGCGCTCTTCTTATCCAGTATTAAATCTTGTTTCTTCGCCTCGTCCGCTACCCACGATTCGGCAGCAAATGTATCTCTTTCGCCCCACAAATTAAATTCTATTACATTCGCTAATTTTTTTAAATCTTTGTACGTCTTTGTGCGTTTATCAGGTTTTGATTCAACAAAAACGACATGAATATCGTCACTGATTTTATCTAACCATTCGGGCAATACATCCCAAAGTTGTTTGTTGTCAGATAGATCCTTGATGATAACTAGTCGTTTGTCAGAAAATAGCGTTCTCCCAAGTAGCGAATCTGACAACTGCGACAACTCTAAATCACTGCCATTAAAATTCTCTGGAATACCATCGAAACCAGCAACAATTTTTTTTGTAGCTCGAAAACTCTCAAAATTATTTTCACCTATTAGGAATGTAATCACTTATTCAAGTATAGCGTTTATTGAGACAGTAGTGCGACGATTTTTAATTAAGATTCCCAAAGCTTTACTCGTATAACCACCATACACCATATCCTGATATGATTTTTCCACCGCATTCTCTGCACACGCCTCCATAAGTGCACACTTGATACAATAGGTTTTTACTGCTTTCCGTTGAACAGCATCGACGGTACTTGTAAAACTATCGAGTTCCGTATCAGAAATTCCCATACACATTCCTTCAACCTGAGTATTTTTCATAGCTGGTTCTTGAGTCTGATTATTTTGATTACGAATGTTCTCCATTTGTGTAAGATAGTCTATTTCAGGCTTCACTTTTGGTTGGTTTCTACTCGAAATAGGAGGTCTAATATTTTTAGGTGATGCTTGTTCTGTCAGTTCCATCACTAATTTTATGCATGAATTAATATCAGCCAGTGTTGTAACAAAATCCGTCCGTGAAATACCTAACATGCTTGCCATAATCGATGTATTATATGTTTCATAATGAATGAGGTAGATATTGACAATATCCATTTGTTTTTTTAACAGATCAAGACATGGTAACTTATCAATAACAATGTCTGGACTATATTCAAACAAATAAATTTCTTCCGACGAACTAATGTATGCTTCGTTACTCATTAGGGATTAGTATGTCAAAAAAAATAAAATTTGCAAACTAAAGCATTTGGCAGTGCGGACAGATATGCGTACCACGACCAACTACTTTAATTTTGATAATGATCGTACCACAACGTGAACAGGCTAAGCCTTCTCGCCTAAATACACGCGCAAAGTCCATATAACTTCCACGTTTACCCTCGGCGTTCACATAATTACGATCAGTGCTACCGCCTTTCTCAATTGATAGATTCATAACATAGCGAATCTCTGAATATATACTTACAAATTCATCCTTAGTTATTGTAGATACGAGACGCAATGGATGAATTTTGGCGCCCCACAATGATTCATCCGCGTAAATATTGCCAACACCCGCAATAACCGTCTGATCGAGTAACGCTGCTTTGATTGGCGACCTAACGCGTCGATTAAAACGCTCGGTAAATTGCTCCACTGTAAAATCATTCTCTAAAGGTTCTGGGCCAACTTTTCGCATAAAATCAATATTTGGTACCTCGAGCATTGGCATCAGACGCATCCAACCAAACTTGCGTTGATCGTTAAAATATAAATGCGATCCATCTGAGAAAGTAATTGTAACGCGTGTCGAGCGATCTGGTAGTTTACCAACTAAAGAATCACTTGGATGCCCTGCGCCAAAAACAACATCGTGAGCACGAAATACTAACTGCCCCGTCATCTTAAGATGAATAACCAAGGTATATTCCGTCGAAAGATCAATCATTAATACTTTTGCGCGGCGACGTATATGCTTTATTTCTGCTCCGATTAAAAAATTATTGACATCGTTCTCTGTATTTGGAAAACTTTTTTGCGTATCGTGAACAACTTTTTTAACTTCACGACCTACAATAAGACTTTTCAAACCACGACGGACAGTCTCTACTTCTGGTAGCTCAGGCACGAATCAGTTCCTCGATATTCTGAATCACACTTTTTGTATCTGCAAAATGAACACCCTTCATACCCAGCCGTTCAGATGCCTCGATATAATAAGGTTGGTCATCAACAAAAATACATTCATCAGGCTCTACTCCAAGACGATATGAAATTGTTTCATACATTAACGAATCAGGCTTAGTAGTACCAATCTGATACGACAATAGAATTTCATCGAATACCGCAATTTGTTCAGCAATAAATAGATTATTGAGCCAATTGTCAGCGGCATTACTTAGCATACCAATTTTATATGTCGGTTTTAGTTTTTGATAGATATATTCAAATAGTGTAGTATTTGCAACATTGGAATAACTAATCCGATTATACGTTTCGTCGTCACTTAATCCCGTCATTTTTGCCACTTCCGCAATAAATTCATCATACTCAATCATGCCTGCATTGACCGCTTTATCAATATCTAGAGCACGCTGCATAAGACCAACATCATTTGTGAAATATTCCTCTCGCATCATTTTCCAGCCATCAGTTGTCAAAACACCGAGACAATCAAAAATCACTGCTTTAATCATATGTTTATTATAACTTAGTTAGATATATCAATTTTACTAGCCAATGTAGTATATTCAGGAATTTGAGCCCTAAAAAGACTGGTTACCTGAGAAAGGCTTGCCTTAAGTGAACCAACAGAACCACTACAAGTAGATGTCCAAAGCTTTTGAATTGAATTGACGCCTTGCAAGACTTCAAATTCGTAAATATTACCAGATGCACAAAGACCGCGCACATCATTAGCATCACCGGTTAGTGGTGTACCCTCCATAAGATTTGCGTGGTCAAGTGCATAAACAAATTGCTCATATGCCTGCAGATTATTCGTCAGTTGTTCACTATCGATTTGCTCTCCCATATAACCTCTGTAGGTTGTCATATTACGCGCATCAGGGTTAACGGTAATTGTATAGCTACGATAGTTTTCATTTGCAACCAACGGCCCGCGAACAATCATGCGTACGCCACGATCTGCAAGCGTGTTAGTCAAAGCTGTTTTGCCAACGTTGACTAGTGTTGACGCCGATGGCGAACTTGTATTAGCACCATCGCCACTAAACAATGAGCGACCAACAGAAAATAATGCAAAGATTGCTATACCGCTAATGATAATAATTAGTGCAATCGGAACTATTCGAGACAATCCACTTCTTTCCATATTTAAATTATATCATTTTTGTTGGTAAAAATCAAATAAAACACTTTCATTTTTAGGTTTTTTATGTCCTATTTGCACAAATAAAACTTGCTATAACTTAGTATGATCGAAACCATATACTGCCCGCAGCTCCATTGCCACCTTTCAAGGCAGAGAAAGTATTACCTAGCCCACCCGAACCTGCACCTCCTGGAGCTAAGCCGTTACCAGAACCGCTATTATCATTAGTGCCGGTACCAGGATTTCCAGCGGTGTATGTTGCTCCTAGATAGCCAAGTTCTTGTGGTATAGAGGGAGAACCATCTATACCCTCATTGTCAGCCCTGCTATGACCACCTCCACCTCCAATGGCAGTAAGTCCTGGCCAATTTATCTGTAACGCTAGTGGACCATCACCGTCCGCTGGAGTCGTTTGAAAAGCGGTTGTATCAGAACCCTTAGCACCGTCCGCTGGACCAAAAATTGTACTCAAGCCACTAAATTGACCAGCACCACCCACTCCGCCACCACCAACGGAACCTGTAATTTGAATAACATTTGCATCAATATCGACGCCACGCCGAAGTGTTATATAACGCCAAGCCCCTCCTTGACCACCATGGCCACTAGATCGGTTAAGAGCCCCTCCTTGACCACCACCACCACCACTAAGAGCTACAATATCAATATATGTAGCGCAAGAAGGTATTGAGTATACATAAGTTGGCGTAGTGTAATGTTCGGAATCGATACACGTTGAACCAGTAGTGGTGTCAATACCACCATAATCAGCTCCACCGTTAGAGCCACCCGTAAAACTAGTTAAAACGCCTTCGTTAACCTGCGCTGTAGCAACAGTGGACGTAATCTTACCTTGAATGCTCCGTTTTGTTTCAATAGTTATCTTTGCCATACGAGCATTATTGTTAACCAAAATAGACTGATCAGTTGCATCATTTGATGAAACAATGAGATTCGCACTAGTGGGTGATGACGATGAATAATAATCAACACTAAATTTAGTGATATTACGCAATAATAGCGTATCGGTCATCATACAATTACTACTCGTCACGCCAGCAGTACAACTTTGCTTTTGCCATAGCGAACCGCAATAATCAGCAGGATTTGTAGATGCCAAAATTGTCCGACGATAAAGGTTGTATTGATCGTTTGGAGGAGCTGGACTAGCAGGGTCTTTTGCCACGAAATAAACTTGCGTAACTGTAGCTGGATCAGTAGGAGAATCACAATTACCACTGTTACTCTTAAAAACAGGAAGTCGTGAAGTACTAGTTAAAGCTGCGTTTGTCGCATATGATTGAGCTATAAAAACACGCTTGTTTGCATTGCCACCGTCTAAGTAGCTCCACGAGCTACCATTGTTATAACCCACAGGTACCTGTGTATTAACCGATGCTTGAAAACCAACATTATTTTTCAAATCATCCTGAATTTTGCGAAGTGCCCCACGCGTATCGGTATCTTGCGCAGTTTTACCCAAAGAATTGACAGTGCTTGAATAAAGTCCATTAAGTGTATCGAACACAAGCACACCCAGAATTCCAGTAATAACAACGACTATCAACATCTCTGATACTGTAAAGCCGGCACTCTGTATTCTAGTTGATGAAGATTGCATGTACAATAACACTCCTATTTCCTGATCCGTTTACATAATATTCAACAGTCGACACAACCCGTATAGGATTATCAATAAATGCCGTTCCTGAACAACCAGCCGTTGGATATGCCATGAGTGTTTGTGTTGCACCAGAGCCAACTGTTTTTTGCAGATCTGATGCCAAAGTATAACCGCTATTTATTAAGTTACTACCACTCACATCACAAGATATGCCGGTACGAGAGGTAACAAGGCGAAGATTGTCATTAGCAATGTCATTCGCTCCCGCTTGTTGACTAACTGCTATTCTCTGAGACTCTAGAACTCTTGAGGTTTGAAAGATGAAAGTAAGAAATATACTCAAAATAACAATAGTCACAATCACCTCAACAAGAGTATAGCCTGTTTCTAATATTCTTGTTGTGTCACTTGGTGTATGTGTATTCATATAATATTACCTTTAAAAATAAATGGGGTCATTAATAACATAACCACCAGTTACACCTATACTACTTGCCGTTACAACTGGTGTCGCAGGTAAATAGGTGTCGGTTGGAGTCGGTATTGAGCTGAAAAAAACCGTCCTATTACCCAATTGTCCTTTTTCATTACTTCCCCAACAGTGCACAATGCCATCAGCTGATCCAGTCTTGCTAATCATACAGCTATAGCGTCCAACCATACTTGTATCCATGTCGACAATTGATCGTCCCGATAAACCTGAAGTGCTATTAAGTACTCCCGTCAATGAACTTTGGCGTATGCAATACAAATCTTGAACATTAATCGTACTACAAAATGGTCCATTGTAGGGATTACCTGATGTCATTGATGAAAGTTGCTGACCAGCATCAAACGGTACTGTAGTTCCGGTACCTTCAGGTGTTGAATTAGCTAAACCAGGTGAATTTGCATGATAGTAACGCCAGTTAGTATTCAATGGTCCACAACCTGCGCTAGTAGTACCTCCCCAATAGTAAGCCCTGTTTGGATTAGAAGGAGAAGCTGGTGTCGTGATACCAGTCGTCCAATTATCAAATACTGAGATGTTGCGAAACTTTGCGGTTGTTAAAACCGCCTTCGGCGTTAAAGCATCATGCCCTGTCGATATATTGATATATGATGCTGCGCCCCATCCACACGGAGGAGTCCAGATGGTGGTAGTATTGATACCATGTTGCCCATTGCCTACTTGGCCTGCATAATTTTGACCCCAACAATAGGCTTTATCAGTTGTATCAGTAACACACATTGTCGCTCCGCCCTTAACAGAGGCCAGTGTCTTAATTTGCTTTCCATTTATAGCTGAAAAGTTAGAGACCGACGTATCAACATCAACTGGAATCACCGTATTGGTGCGCGAATTATTTCCCAGTTGGCCATTATCATTCTTACCCCAACACGCGACCATTCCAGGTAGTGCCATAGCAACATCAGCCGACATCCCTGAGCTAACCGATGATTGATCGACATATTTCGCACAGGTAAAATAATTACCAGCTGATATATCAACAACCGTCTTATTCTTAAGAGCACTATCATGGATAACATCATGAGCAGGATAGTCTGTCCCCCAACAAAAACCGTTCCAATCGATCCATCCACTACAGTCTCTTGGAATATGCTCGGTCCAGTTACTACTAGTAGCAATTGGTACTAGTGATGTATCATTATTACCGCTCCCAAGTTGACCATAATCATTTTTACCCCAGCAATAAACTTGCGCAGACTGTGCATTTGCTTCACTATTACGAGCAATGGAACAAGTGTGATCTGTTCCGACACTTACTTTTGTGGCAACTTTATTCACTAGTTCACTGTTAGCGGCGGGCGACGGCGGTACATACCAATCTATATCTACATATGATCCAATGCTCAAACAACCCAATACATTTGTCTGCCAGCCATTGCAAACAAAATGTTTTTGAATAACCTCACTTCTAGCGTCGACGTGACCATCTTCAACAGCCATAGGTACCGTACTATATGTATTAGAATTATCGCCACCACCAAGATAATAACCAATTCCCAATTGACCGTTCACATTATCGCCCCAACAATATGGCCATCCGTTGGTGCCATCATAATCTGTTGCTATCACACATGTTGTCAAGGCGCCCGTACTAACCTGTTTTATATTACGGCTCGCCTGTACTCCTACTGTCTGAGCAAACGCACGCACAGTATCCGTAACAAAAGTCTTAACACCATTAGAACTGGTAATAGTTACTCTGCCGACTGAGGTTATCATGATGCCGTCATTAACACCTATTGTAGTCATGACTGGCTCTTTAACGCAAAATGTACTCTCGTAAGCGCCGTCACTGTCAGTACCATTAACGACACGCGTTACTGCTGATGTATCGATTGATGCGCAGTCATCTGAAGTACTATTTGCTAAGGTGCAATTGGTCGATATTAGTGGCCATTGATTGCTAGGATTGTACGTCTTCAAACACTTTTGAGCGGTGACTACCCCAGCTTTTGCGGCCTCGTTTGCAATCATTCTATAGGACTGCGAATTAAGATTTTGGCTATTCTGTGCAATAGATTGAAACAAAACAGCACTAACGATACTAATAGCAAGCCCTATAGCAATTACAGGAAGTAACAAATATCCTTCAGAAGAGCTTATTCTACGCCACTTCGTATTCAAGTGTCTTTTTGATATACCCACTATATGTAGTGTAAAGCAAACATCAGCAGTTTACAATTTAAAAGTAAAGGTATCTAGTAGACATTCGGGATACCTACAACTCACCCCAATTTTTACCAATGCTAACATCTACTTTCAATTTCACTGACAAATCCGGCGCGATTGACTCCATGGTTGTCCGTAAAATTTCCGCAACCTTATCAGCATTTTCCTTTGGTGTTTCGACAAGTACACTGTCGTGAATCTGCAGAATTTGCTCACCTATACCTGCAAGTTTTTCTTCAAGTTGAATCATAGCGAGTTTCATTAAATCAGCCTCTGTACCCTGAATTGGCATATTTGCTGCCTGACGCATAGCGCCTTCACGTACCATAAAATTACTACTGTTAACATCAGGCGTTGGTCTGCGACGTCCATAAAATGTCTCTACATAGCCATCTATCTTTGCCTTACTCAGTGTCTCGTCAATGAATTTACGAATTGGTGCACGCAGTTCGAAATAGTGATCAATGTATTTTTTCGCTTCATTCAAACTCATACCTGTTGCAACTGATAATCCATGCGGACTCATGCCATAGAGAACACCAAAATTAATCACCTTAGCATCACGTCTTTGTGCTTTCGTCACACTATCCATTGGAATTCCATACACCAAAGCAGCAGTTTTCGTGTGAATATCGACATCATTGTTAAAATCGTTGATAAGTTCTTTGTCATCAGCAAGAACTGCAGCAAGGCGTAATTCGAATTGACTATAGTCAGCACTGACAAATAATTTTCCCTCTTCTGGCACAAACGCTTCACGAATACGTCGGCCAAGGTCCGTACGTACAGGTATATTCTGAAGATTAGGATCAGTACTCGATAGGCGCCCTGTTGATGCAATGTCTTGATTAAAGGTAGTATGAATACGATTATTTTTATCAGTTTGTAATGGAAGTGTGTCGACATAGGTGTTCTTGAGTTTTGCTAATTCACGTGTTCGTTCAATCAACTCGATAATTGGATGTTGACCTCGAAGTTTATTAAGCTCTTTTTGACCTGTACTGAACCCTGTTTTGCCTTTTTTGATACCAGCCGTTGATAGTTGTATTTTGGTAAATAAAACTTCGGAAAGTTGCGCAGGACTACCAATATTGAATTCGTACCCAGCCATTGTATACATTTCTTGTTCTAGCTTCTTGTGTTCATCTTCAAGCTCCCTGCTCATTACAGCAAGTAGTTTCTTGTCAATTTTTACACCACGACGTTCAATGAGATAAAGTGTATGAATAAGTGCGAAATCAAATTTTCGAGCAATCTCGGCAACCCTAGATATTTGTTTAAAACTTTCAACTTGCCAATCATATGTTTGCCAAAGCGCAGCTACACGTTCAACTTGCGTCGTTAGCTCACCACCGATAAGTCCTTCGAGGCTACGATCCCTCCGAAGTGGATCAATCAAAAACGCTCCCTGTCGAATGTCGTGAATATCATCAAAATGAACATCTGTAATGTTAAGATTTGCTAATGAATGGTATAGCTGCTTGATGTCATAACCCACAATCTTTGTCATCTCTAGCGTTCGCCAAATATTTTTATCAATGTCACTAACTGGCGCATGATACACACTATCTCGATCAGTTGACAACCACAGTTCATCATCCGTAAGGTCGATAACGACTGGACCGCTTATCATAAATTGTTCTGGCCACGATTTTTCAGCGATGTCCATAGTTGCTAGATTATTAACAGTCAACGCGTGTGACACACCTTCGTCTTGCATGTGTTTTGGTAATCGCTTTGTTAACGAGTGAAATTCAAATTTTTCGAGTATCGACGCGACTTGCGTCAAGTTTGTATTGTTGATATCAGCTTCTTTCCAATCAATTTTTATAGGGGCATCGGTAAAAATGCTCGCCACCGCCTTACTGGCGTATGCGATGTCTTTATCATCTTCGAGATTAGTCTTTTGTACACCCCTTAAATCATCAATATGTGCGTAAATACCATCCAAATCATTGTATTGCGCAAGCAATTTTGAGGCCGCGACTGGACCTATCTTTCTAACACCGGGTATATTATCACTCGTATCACCAACAAGAGCCTTATAATCAACAAACTGATCAACTCTTACATTATATTTTTCCGTAAATGTAGCGTCGTCATAATGAGTCAAATCTTTGCCGCCAACTTTGGTAATATATACTTTAGTCATCGGCGCGATAAGCTGACACATATCGTAATCTCCAGAAACTATACACGTCTCGACGCCCCTTGCTGTTGCCTCCTTGGCAAAAGTACCCATAATATCATCCGCCTCATAGTTATCAATTTCATAAAGTGGCCAACCAAAAGCGTCTAATAATTCGCGTAAAAGCGGTATTTGAGCATGAAAATCTGGTGGCGCGGGTTTACGTGTAGCTTTGTATCCAGGTAGTATACCTTTTCGTTTCGCAATACTAGTACCCTTAATATCCCAAGCGACAGCCACATAATCAGGTTCAAGCTGCTTGATAATTTCTATAGCTATGCTAGCAAACCCAAATACAGCATTCGTCGGTGTACCATCACGCAGACTAAGACCAGATGACATGGCATAATACCCGCGGTAAAAAACCGATTTTCCATCAATTAATACAAGACGCTCCATAAGTTCATTATACGCTACTACGATAACAGATTGACCCCTTTAACAATTCCTCGTAAAATAGAATAACTATGTCAGAAACATTCCACCTCGCAATTACCCCAGACGGCAACCGTCGTTGGGCAAAGAAAAATGGACTAACAGGATATAAAAAGCTGTACGATTTAGGTTTTAAAGGGCTGGCGGATATTTCTGAAACAGCATTTGAAATGGGAGTCACTCACCTATCACTATGGGGTAGTTCGCATGCAAATATAGTCGACCGCTCGACAGATTTTTTTAACAATATAGACCGAGCTTTTCGTGAAAATGTAGACAAATTTTCAAACGATCCTGCAATAGAAAAATACGACGTACACATCAATATCATCGGCGAGTGGCGTGACAGTTTAAGTAGTAAGACAATCGAGGTATTCGACAAAGCAATGGCCAAAACCGCCCATCGAACTGGTCGCGAGCTAACGATTCTGATTGATTACAGTGGAACACGTGAACGAACCGCCGCCGTATCGTCACTTATAAAATCTCCAAAAAATATTCCTGCTGATCAACTTTTGCGCGCACACAGCTGGACTGGTCACTTGCCCGACCTCGACCTAAGTATCCGCACTGGTGCATGGCTCGATCCTCATAACAGCGCTGGCTTCATGAACCTATTATCTGATGAGACGCAACTTTCATTCCCAGAGGTTCTCTGGCCCGACTTTACGGCTGAAAAACTCTCAGAAATTATCAACGATTTTCAGAACCGCGAACGACGAAAAGGCGCCTAGTATACTATTTACAACAAATTAACTAATAATTAACTAAAAAATAATCTGTTACAATAATTGAGATGTCTGTAAGAGAAAATATAAAAATTGTTGCGTTCGTCGGGCTTGCCGGTAGTGGTAAAAGTGCTGCTGTTGAGTACTTAACCGAAAAAGGCTATCCCAAAGTATACTTTGGTGGCATTATCTACAAAGCTATGGAAGAGGCTGGTATAGAAGTTACGTGGGAAAGCCAACGTGTGTTCCGCGAAGAAATTCGTGAACGTGAAGGCAAAGATTTTGTCGTTAAACGAGTTATTAAAGAAGTTCACGACCTTATTGATGCCGGACAGCACCGTATAGTCTTAGATGGTCTCTACACATGGAGTGAATATAAAATTTTGAAACAGGAATTTCCTGGTGATATGACAGTTGTCTCCATCGTCACACCAAAACATCTCCGCAAACAACGGATGGCAAATCGCCCAGAACGTCCAATGACATCAATTGAGGTTGACGAGCGCGACTGGACAGAAATTGAAAACCTTGAAAAAGGTGGCCCGATTGCTATTGCCGATTATTTTATCCATAATGAAGGCGAACTAGAACATCTATACAAACAAGTTGATAGTGCGCTTGAACATACAGAATTCTACGATAATTAGCTCAGGTATTCATGTAACTTCTTAGCGTCTTTGTGCTTGCGAAGTTTCGCTAACGCTTTTGCCTCAATCTGGCGAATACGTTCGCGGGTGACGGCAAATTCTTGTCCAACCTCTTCCAGAGTATGACTCTTACCATTCTCTAGACCAAATCGCATCTTGATAATTTTCTGTTCGCGATCAGAAAGTGTCGACAGTACTGCTTGAACCTGCTCTTTCAGCAGTTGATTCGTAGCTGACTCTTCTGGGGTAACCGTATCTTCATCTTCGATAAAATCAGCTAATACACTATCTTCATCTTCACCGTCACGACCAACACCAGCATCAAGCGATGTAATATCCTGCTTGATCTTGATAACGTATTCAACTTTTTCTGGTTCCATTTCAAGCTCTTTAGCAAGCTCTTCGATGGTTGGTTCACGATTCAAGTCCTGTGTCATTCGGCGCTGGGTACGGAGTAATTTGTTAATTGTTTCAACCATATGCACTGGAATACGGATTGTGCGAGCCTGGTCAGCGATTGCACGAGTAATTGCCTGGCGAATCCACCAAGTTGCATACGTACTAAATTTAAATCCTTTGTCTGGATCAAATTTTTCAACAGCTCGTAAAAGTCCAGTATTGCCCTCTTGAATCAGGTCCAGAAAATCCAAGCCACGGCCACTGTAGCGTTTTGCAATAGAAACAACTAGACGCATATTTGCCTCTGCCATTTTATCTTTAGCTTTTTTATCACCAGCAACAACTTTTTGCGCCAATGCAAGCTCTTCTTCGGAATTAAGCAGTGGGATCTTACCAATTTCACGCAGATACAAACGAACACTATCGTCGCTAATATCATCAAAATATTGATTATTATTTAAGGTTTCGTCGTCAATTTCTTCTTCTTCAACAAGATCACCAAGAGCTGGCTCTTCAATGTCCACAGGAAGGGCTCCGTCAACTATACTATCTGCTACTTGATCATTCTGCTGTACGCCGTCATCATCTGCCATTTATTTCTCTCCTTTGATTAATGTACTGAGTTGCTTCAATATTTCATTTGCTGCCGTATCGTCACCACGTTCCCTAGCAGCGATTTCTTGGCGAATTAAATTCTCTTTGGTATTCGTTTTTTTGAAGTTTGCTTGTAGTAATCGTAGCACGTTGGTGGCGGTTGCGACTCTATTTTCGCTGTTCCACTCTAAATTATCAACGTCAGGGTGTAATAGTAACATTGTGACATACTTTTCCTGAACCTGCAACTCCAAAGGAATTGTCGTGACCAACTTACCTGCATGTGAAGCAATATAGTCAACTACCGCTTGCCTATCATGACCAACGAAAATCATTGGATCAATACCCACAAACAAATCCTGCACAGATACATCACCAAGAGAAACAGCCAACAAAGCATCCTGGTTTCTATCAGGTATTTGCCCAGTCGACTCTTTAAGTACGGGTGCTTGTTGTTTGATTCGTTTTTGTTGCTTTTCTGGCTCACTTGTCGTTGATAGTTTACGAATTAGTGCCTCGCGTGTTGTATCGGTCATATTAGCTATTTCAGCGAGATAATGGTCTTGCTCAACTGGATCACTAAGTGAATTGATAACAGTCAGTGCAGCGCTGGTAAACGCGCGTTTACCACCTGCGGTCGTCAGATTATCTCGTCGTGCAAACTGACTAATAACCCAATCAACAACCGGCTTCGACTCATCAATCGCTTTTTGCCACAATACAGGATTTTGTTTTATTAATTCATCTGGATCTTTAGCGCTATCTGGCAAAGTAATAATTGATAATTCGACACCAACCATCTGTGCAATCGGTATTGCCCGTTCCGTCGCCGCCAAACCCGCTTTATCGCCATCAAAAGCCAACCGAATATGCGAAGTTAGACGCCCAAGTGCTCGGAGATGATGTTCGGTAAGCGCCGTTCCCGCCGTTGCAACAACGGACGTTATTTGCGCCTGATGACTACTGACGACATCAATATTCCCCTCGACGACAACGACCGAATCCATCTGTCGTATAGCCTCTTTAGCCTGAGACAATCCGAATACATGACGGCTTTTATCATATAGCAATGTTTGTGGCGTATTAAGATATTTCGGTGCAGATGGTTCATCTATTATGATACGTCCCGTAAAACCAATAATTTGCCCAGTACCATCCATCAGTGGCACCATCATTCGCCCACGGAACAAATCACCACCAAATCGATTGCTTAGTCCTGCATCTTTTATTTCTTGACGACTAAAATTTTTTTTAACAAGGAACTGCGTCAGCGCCTCACCATTATCAGGTGCGTAGCCGATGCGAAAGTCTTGAACAACTTTTTTGTCTAGTTTACGCTTTTTGAATACATATTCTTGTGCATGAGGATTACTAATAAGACTCTTCTGATAATACATAGTAGCTAAATCATTGATAGCCAGTAGTCGTTTTTTCTTTTTTGCCAATTCTTGCGAACCACTATTT
>JBAQWG010000056.1:0-14484 GCA_049298775.1 Saccharimonadales bacterium (SeqCode) | reverse complement strand
AAGTTAATGAAGTACAAACAAAACTTAACAACCGGCCACGAAAACGGTATAATTACCGAACGCCAGTCGAGCAACGGGCTTACCTACTTAATTTACAGATTGTTGCACTTCGGGATTAAATCCGGGTTATGTATATTTACGGGGTTTCTTGAGCGGACAACCTATTAGGACTTTTTTACCAGGTTAAGATTATATTCCCCGCATCTACACCTAAGACTTTCAGGTTTCCCATCTTTATCAGTTACGGCAATCCATGTATTGCATTCGTCGTTTACACAATGAAATAGCTCAAGGAAGTCATGCCAAGCTTCTACAACAGGTTGAAAATCGCTAGGTGCCATGTCAGCCCAGTTATTAAAATGAACCTGGAGATTGACCGCCCAGCCTTCTCTCGCTTGCGATAGTGCAGCATCGATCCTCGCTTTATCAATCTGTCCGATCTTTTCTAATTCATCTTGCTTATTCCACGAACTTGCGGACTCTTTAGCCTTTTTTAAGAGCTCGGAGTGCCTTGCTTTTACTGCATCTAGTAATTCGCCGAGTTCGTATTTTGCATCACCGCGATAAATAACCTTTGCGCCAAGAGCCTCTGCAATATCGGGCAGCTCAGCCTCAAGTCCACGACGAAGTTTATGTGATGCGCCAGTTACATCATCATTTGATAAATCTTCGTTAATTTTGTCCCAGAAGACTTTTCCTTGTTCATATATTGGGCCGTTATCGACACTCCATCCCCTGAATCGTATATCTGCTCTCGGTTTAATAAGACCTGTGGTTTTCATCTGCTTAGCCCAGATTTCATCATGAGTTGTGATAATGAATTGTGTATCAGGAAATTCAGAAGTGAGTAATTCGCAGAATTGTCTTCGATGATTAACGTCAACTGACATTACCACATCGTCTAGGACGGATAAGCTGAATCCTTTGCCTAGAATTTTCTCAACAAGAGCGAGATATAAACATATACCCATCCCGTCCTGATGACCTTCACTATGATATGCGCCCGGTGGGAACTTTCCTAAACCATAGAAATCTACAAGCAATTCTAGCTTCCCGGCCGATGGTTTAAACTCCGCCTTGAAACCACCTTCATCGTCATTATTTATACGACTATAGAAGCTACTGAATCTACTCTCGACGCTTTCATATAGTTCTTCTAATTCCTTATCGGCAACTGCACAAAATTGATCATAAATAATCTTTGCACGCTCAGATGCGCGCTGAGCCATTACTTCCATACCTTTTGCACGCGCAAAACTTGACCAACTTTCGGCCGCAATAACTAGGAAACTCGATGCTTTTGCTTTTTCGGAAGTATCGGGCTGCTTATTGATTTTTTCTTTTAATCGTACAAGCGCTTCATCAACTGTTTTAACATCACTTAATTCTCCAGCCTCAAGCCGGTCTTTCGAATCAAAACATCCTTGTGAGTTTTTTAGAAGCGTAGTGAATTCAATCAATAAGTCGGAACGACTCTGAAAAACTTGTTGATCTTCGATTGACGACCAGTTTACAGATAGTTTTTGAATTTGCGTAAGAAGCGTACGCTCATCTGAAATTGCTTTCGTTACATTGTTTGCCTTAGACAGAATGTTCTTATCGATGCGATCAATTTCTTTAGAGCTTTCAATCTTATGTTTTAAATGTTCGCGTAATTCTTCGGGGGTTTCCCATGAGGTATCACAAAGAGGACATGTACCTTCCTCGTCCAATAGATCTATTCCCGTTTCTAGAAATATACGGCTCTTCAGTAGCTCAAGGTCTGAAGACTTTTCCAATTCTTTTACAGCATTAAGTAATTTATCAGTAGCTTGTACTATTGATGATGGGCTCTTTATCTCATCTTCGTACGAAACGATTTCTTTTTGTGCCGTATCTTTATTAAACGGCTTCTCATCATCCTTCTCTTCAAGTCCTTCCTTCAAGTTCGTAGAAAGTTTGACTGACTCAAGCTCTTTAAGACCAAGTAACTTGTGTTTAGGATTAATGGCATTTTTAACTTTTTCTGCGTCCAATGAATCGACCTCTATATGAACTTCCATCTGTTTTTTCGTAGCTTCCACCTGATTGGTTGTCGCTTTTTTGTCGGCATCCACTTTTGTCAATGCACTCCTTAATAGCTTTCGACTCGTTTCAATCTTCTCAAGTTGAAGTAGCGCCTGTACTTCCTCGGATCGTTTACCTGCTTCGGCAAGAATAAACTTAATAATTTCTCGTCTTGATAGCATAATCTCCGGATGTTCAAGTGCATTCTCTAGTGCCTTGCGTAGTTCAGGTGTATCTGGCGACAAAGTATAATCCGCAGCATCTTTAACCGTCCTCGTTATAATACCAACTTGACCGCTCTCAAGATCCTTAAATGTTAACGAAACCCTAGCAGCTTCAGGATCATCCTTACTTTTTACATGTGGGGCATGCAACTTAACAGATATAGATCTTGTTCCTGCGCCCGTAAGTCGTGCCACCGTTCCAGTTAATGCAAATCCTATCGCGTCTACAACACCACTTTTCCCTGAACCATTCGGCCCATGTATTGCAAACGATTCATAATTCAGTTCAATATCAAGTTCGCGAATACCCCTAAATTCCTCAATGTGCAATAACCCAAGTTTAATCATCGCCTAAATACTCTTTCTTCAACTGTATTATCCCAGCAAGTCGCTCAGCATTTGGGGAGTCCTTTGCCAGTTCGAGTGTTATAGCTTTTAACAAGTTATCTGGAATTTCATCCTTTTTGCTTAACTCGTCTTTAAACTTATCGATTATAGTCTCATCAACTTTTGCCATACCTGAATTTTACATCTATTCAAGAGAGAATCCCACCATAAACGTTTTACGTGCGTAGTTAGTCACTTGTCCAGGCCCATAACCCGTAAACCGTGTTGGGGTTCGCCATACTTATTTTTACCATCAGTACCACCAACAAAAAGAAGCATTATATTAAGAGGTGAAGCCAATGTGTTCGACATTAGCGGCTGGGTATCTAAGATTCAGGCATACGCAATTTCTAACCACACCCCTACCCAAAAAAGTCATACAGTCCCTACCCAAAATTTGCATATAGACCATGCCCAAAATTTAGGTACCAATAAACACCAAAACAAAAAAGAAGAAACCATGACTGGCTATGAGAAATTTAAGAAAGCTAGGAAGAATATGGGGTATAATTAAAATGCTTATCCAGATCCAACAACTGTCCAGACAGATATTTTATTTTCTGCCTTTAATGGACGGTTGTGCTAGAAAAGCATCTGTTTGGATGTCTGGACTGGATAAGCCACAACCGTCCATTTAAGTAGGAGCAGATATGAAAGCATTTCTTGTTGCACGAGTGTCAACTGACGATCAAAAAGATGCCCTACCGGCACAGGCTTTTAGACTTACCGAATACGCGAAACGAAAGGGCTATTCTTACGAACTAACTGAATTGCGTGAAAGTGCCTATAAAGGCAACCGTGTGGCGTTTTCCGAGTTAGTAAAGAAAATCACCCAGCATAACGAAGTTTCAGTAGTAGTTTTTGACAAAATTGATCGCTACACCAGAGATTCCAGTTCCCAAGAAGTACGAGTTCTCGATGACTTGAGGAAGTCTGCGAAGATTGAACTTCATTTTCCATCTGACAACCTATTTATTCATAAAGACTCTCCAGCTACAGACCTTCTGAGGCTCGGCATGGGAGTTGTGGTTGCACAATACTATTCGGATGCAATTAGTGACAATGTACGTCGTAGATTCGAACAGAAACTGCGTGACGGCGAATGGATAGGCATGGCTCCGCTAGGTTATACGAATTCTGTACTTCCAAGTGGAAAGAAGTGGATTGAGATTGATCCATATCCAGCAGAAGTTATTCGCCAAATATTTACTCGTTACGCAGAAGGTTCTACATCAAATAAGAATTATTGCAGAGCAAATGCGAAATGAGTTTGGTGTAAAGATTGGACAAAGCAAGGTTGATCAAACACTAAAGAATCCTTTTTATTACGGTGAAATGCGTGTAAAAGGTGTTCTGTACCCGCACAAGTACGAGCCTATTGTTTCAATCGAAATGTTCGAGAGAGTAAAGGCAATTCAAGAAGGATACAAAATTGAACCTAAGAGATGGGGCGGATTGCCCTACGTTTATCGAGGGCTTTTGAAATGTGAATCTTGTGGCTGTAGGATTACATTTGAAAAGAAGAAGCAGAGACTCCCTAAAAAAGTATGTGTAAACTCCAATGCCCTAAACTAATAAATAGGAATGGAGTAAACCCAAATGACCAAACCAAAAAATAAGCCCACTAATAATACTAAAGAATCTCACCGCTACGACGAACTAGCGGCTGCACTTGTGGCAACGCCACAAGTGCAAACGGCTCTGCGTTCCGTGACATCATACGATGACCTGGTTGGTGGTGAGGGACTCATTGCCCGGATGCTAAAACCCTTGATACAGGAACTGCTCGATGCCGAGATGACCGAGCACCTCGGCTATCCGAAACACGATGCCAGTGGCTACCTGACCGGTAATAGCCGTAACGGTAGTTACGAACGTACCATGCGTGGCAGTGACGGTACACTGAGCCTAAATATCCCTAGAGACCGTAATGGAGATTTTAGTTCAACTGTTGTCCAGCCCTACAAACAAGTATCGACTGAACTGGAACAAAAGATTACCAGCTTGTATGCCTTCGGCACCAGTACTGCCGACATTGTTGACTTTTTAGAGGATACCTACGATGTACAGGTGAGCACTGGCTTTATCTCACAAGTAACCGAGAAGGTTCTGGAGTTGGCTCGGGAATGGCAAGCCAGACCGCTGCAAGCGGTCTATACGATCGCCTACCTTGATGCGATTCACATCAAATGTCGGGAACAGAATAAAGTTATTAACAAAGCAGTCCATATTGTGATGGCCTATGACCAAGAGGGCAAAAAAGAAATCCTCGGCCACTACATCAGTAGCGGTGGTGAAGGAGCAAAGTTTTGGTTAAGCGTCATCACCGATCTCAAAAACCGTGGCGTATCCGACATCCTGATTGCCTGTGTTGATGGCCTGTCTGGTTTTGAGTCAGCTATCCACAGCATCTTCCCGCAAACGACTGTCCAGCGTTGTATTGTTCACGCTATCCGCAACTCAATGGCCTATATACCGCACAAACTAAAGAGTGAGTTCATGGAATACCTACGGCCGGTATATACGGCAGTGACGAAGGATGAGGCTGAGGCCAACCTGGCGCTGCTCGAAGAACGCTGGAATGAAAAGTATCCTATGGCCGTGAACATCTGGAGAAACAACTGGGAGGCACTGAGCCACTACTTTGCCTTCAGCCCGGATATCCGACGCATGATGTATACCACCAACCCGATTGAATCGTACAACTCAGTCCTTCGAAAATACACCAAGAACAAACGCAGCTTCGTCAGCAACGAAGCCTTGCAAAAAGTGCTCTATCTGGCCACCCAAAAAGCCGAAGAACACTGGGATAAATGCGTCCCCAACTGGCCAACTATCTTGAACCAGTTTGCTATTCACTTCGAGGGGAGGATTAGTATGAAGTAACAAGGAGATAATAGCCACGGGCTAACGCCCGTCGCTTGCACATAAAGACAGGATACCGTACATTGAGATTAAGAGTTTACACAAGATAGTTTATAGTCCCGAAGCAGAAGTATGTCTACGGTCATTGTACACAGTCGAGATTCAAGCACGATTACAAATACGTGAACGAAGATGAGATAACCGAACAAGTTATGAAGATCTTTGAAGCCATTCGGATACCAGAAGATGCCTATCAAGACGTTAGTGACGTACTACGAAAAACACACGAGGATAAGAAGCGATATAGAGATCAAACCTTATCATCGATTGAAACAGAAATAAACAAGTTCCAGAACCGAATCGATCGGGTGTATGAGGATTACTTGGACGATAAAATTACCAAAGAGCTATATCAGCGCAAATCTGACGAATACCGGTCAAATCAAAAGAAACTTCAAAGACAGAGAGATAATATCGAACAGGTTGACGATGAATACTTTGGTACTGTTTTCCATCTGTTAAATCTTGCCAAGAACGCTCCGAAGTTATTTCAAAAGGCAAATATCGAGCAAAAACGCTCATTGCTCCAAATAGTACTTTCGAACTTTTCTTTAGACGGCAATCAACTGAGGTGGAAACTAAAAGAGCCATTCGAAACGATGGCTCTTTGTAGTTTAAATTCTTCTTGGCTCCGGCGACTGGATTCGAACCAGTGGCCATTCGATTAACAGTCGAATGCTCTACCGCTGAGCTACGCCGGAATATTATGTGATTCTGCCCCGATATAGTGGAAGAATACTAGACAGATTATACTGGTCGGCCTCTGTTCAGTCAACCGTTAGCGTCGATAACCGCCAGCACTACGACGGCTCTGGCTATTTAGCTTGTGATGTTTACGACTGCGTATGAAGAAAATAAGACCAATAATAAGTAGTATCAGCACGACAACAGCCACAATCGCACCTATGATATATGACGTTGGAATAATCCAGATAGTCTTGCTAACATCAACTGATTTGTTGGTTGTACCATAGGTAAACGTCGCGCCGATGGTGTATTGGCCGAACGTACCTAATTTGTCGAGAGGCAGATCCCAGCTACGGGCACTGTCTGGCAGAATCGTATCACGGGGTGTTTCTTGGTTGAAATCTTTGCTATAAAGAACTTTATCACCCTGTTTAACATAAACTTGACCAAATGGTGCTGCCTGTAAACTACCCTTATTTTCGAAACGTACCGTCAACCCTAGGTGATCTGGGCTATTAATATAATCGCCAATTAGTTGACCATTTTGTTTAATTTTAAAATCGGTAAGATTAAGTTGCTCGATGAAATCACCTGGTACGGTAAGTAGGATAAGTGAGGCGGCGCTAGCGCTAAGGTTTACCGATGTAGTTCCATCTGCGGCGACTGGCGAGAAACGTACGGCTCCAAAATAACCACCAGCTTTTGCATTAGCGGGTACGTTAATCGTTAGGGTAATATCTTGAATCTTGCCCGCGGGAACTGTAACGTTTTTCAGTGGAACCATAAAACGTTTCAGACTGTGGGTTGGTGCATATTTAGTTGCATCAAGAATCAGTGCTGGCGTGCCCTTTTCGTCACCAGCTATAAAGTCGTTTTCAATAGACTGAATTACCATTGGCGCATCCGTAAGGTTTGAAACCTTCATTGTCACCGTACCGCTCTTGCCTGGTGCAATCGTCAAATCCGTACGTACGGGTGAAATCTTGAGCGTATTAGCATTATTCGTGGTTGTTTTGACAGGAGCGGCAATTGCATAGTCTACCATAGTATAAACAGATAAAACCGTCACAAATAATGCTACGATCGCAACCACGAATATGTTTATTTTGACACGTTGGTTTAGTAACACACCATGCTTCCCATTTATGTAATTACCTTCCATCATAACAGATACGCTTACGTTTGCAAACAATATATTCACATAATGAAAACACCCCCTGTTGGAGGTGTTGTCATATCATCAACAATAGTTTTAGAATTTTCCAGTTGCAATCAAGTTGAGTGCTGCGGAATACGTACCAGCTGGGGTTAGATTGCTGATATTTGCAGCAAATGTCAAATCGGCTGTTCCGTCATTAATTGGTGCTCCGGCCGTATTGTAGATTGGACTACCATAGGGACTTGTAACACCAGTAAGGTTATCTACTGCGTAATCGATGAAGAAATTAGCAGTCGAGTAGCTACCAGATACAGCAGAGCCACCAGTAAGATTTCCTAACTTTAGGCCGAATTTAGAGGCGTTATCTGCAATTGAAGCGGCAGCAGACGTCAATGGTCCAATGTCAGAAGTTGATGCTTCTGCACGCTTAAGACCACCGCCAGCAGAGCTGTTTTTAAGGCTGACGACTACACCACCGTTTGCGTTAGTGGAAACTTGCGTCTTGATAGTACCCGAGCTAGCAACAGTAGTAAGGACACCACCGGCACCAAGAGTAAGATTTGGCGAAGTTACGTTTGTACTACAGCCAGTACCAATAGCACTTGCGCTACCAGATGCACAGAAAATGAGCGATTCAAGCACTGAACCGTTGACGCTGAATCCATCGGTAATTGTTAGGGCAACCGAACCATCATCCAGGTGTGTACCTAGCGTATCCTGATCGACATAGTTTGCCGTATATGCAGTACCGTCAACATAGGTAACGATGCGTGCATACATTACTCCAGCCGTACTTGGGTTAGTGATACCTGTCAGTGGTACGGTGATCGCGACACCACCAGCAACTGGAGTAGCCAAGACAACCTTAACACCAGTATTTGTGTTAGTTGCGGTTACAGTGTCACCACCTGTTGTACCGACACCAGTAGTACTTAAACCGGCAGGTGGCGTACATGCTCCACCAATTACTGCCGTGTCACAAAAGTCAATTTCAAAGACACCGGTGCTTGTGGCAACACCTTTGAAACTAACATTATAGGCTGTAGCTGTCGCTGATTTGACAGAACTACTTAAAGCGACTGAGCGCTCGGTTACTGTTGCCGCGGCAGCCAATGCTGGCATCACCGCAGGTATTATACTTGCTAATAAAAGTCCAAGAATCGGCAATACGCGTCCGACCCGTTGGGCAGAGTTTCTAACGACATCCATTTCGTTTTCCTCACATTGTTAAGTTGTTTATTTTGTTTAGTTAACGAATGTAGTGTAACACGATACAGCTAGTGGTTGTCAATAGTTTTTTGTGGAAGTTTTCCACAGGTTACTGAAATTCTTGAATTACAAGAAACACGTTAGTTCTTTGGCAAAAAAGAGCAGGTAAATTACGTAAGTTTATAAAACTTACTTCTGTGCCTGCTGTTTTTCGTAGTTATCACGATCCTTCAGCATCTTGTTGCGAATTGAGACAAGTTGACTACGGCGCCCGAGCCAGTATGTCGGCAAAAGTAACACCAAGGCTATAACCGTTGGAATCCAAAGTATTTGCGTTTTGGTTGCTGTCTTTGCTGTTTTTTCATCCGTCGCGACTGCTGTTGAACTATCGACTTTGCCGTTTGCCACCGCTATAACCTGCAAAAATGCACTAGCCCCATTTGCGTCGGTCACTTTGATATTCACCTGATATATACCAGCTTTTTTGAATACGTGAGATATCGTGACGAGACCAGCAAGTGATTGGCTCTTTAATTCAGCAGCCGAGCCGTCTCCCCAATCAATACTAAATGCGTATGGCCCATTGCCACCAGATAATTGTAATGGCCAACTAAGTGAACTACCAGCAGAAGCTGCACGGCGACCATACGAACTGGTTAGTGTTACAAGCGCTCCAAATGCAGTGAATTTGGTGTCGGTATAGTTAACTGTCACACTATTTGACGTCGGCCCAGGCTGATCAACTTCGTCATAAACAATAGCCGTTAATTCATTGGCTCCAGCAAACAGACTAACCTGCACGCTGAAACTACCATTTTTACAAATAACTGACCCGACCATAACGCCATTGTTAAAAATCTCAACTAGCAGATCGTTCGGACAAATACCATTGACCGTAATCGGTGAGGTCGTAAATGACGAGCCGTTACCTGGTGTCGTGATAGTCGCACCTTGTACTGGCGGATCTTTCTTTTTGGTAGCTTCGAGGCCATATGAGCCCGGAATTGGACTAGGAATCGGAATTTGATTAATTGCCGAAACTTTTTGAAAAACAGCAACCAGAGATAACAAGCATACACCAACAAATATCAGTGTGACCCATTGTGCGCTATATCTAAACTTGTTTAACATGCTTACGGCTATTGTATATCGCCGACGGCGAATACAAAAGGTTACGGGTTATTTACGGCGCTTAATTTTCTTAGGCCGAGGACCGCCATAGAATTTGTAACGGATGAATCGGTAGATGCGCCAGATAAAGTAAGCCAGGATAGCGAGTAGCACCACGACAACAGCGACAAACCACCACGGCATATACCAGAACATCGCTGTACTGGTGATTTCTTGGGTGTTGTTGCCATTTTGTCCATAGAATAAATCAAGCTTAGCTGTATACAAACCTGGCCATAATCCAGGTAATACACATCTATTTGCTTCGGTTTTTTCACCTGCAAAATCTACCTGCTGAGAAGCTAATTTAATACAAGCCGAGAAGGTTCGAGTCTGACCGATTAGCGCCAGTGATGAATAGGGGTTCACATTTTGAATTGTTGTCGTTTTACCAAAAAATTCATTCTTGAGTGTAATACTACCTACTGGCGCCTCTGTTACGTTACCGCTGTTTTGAAGCGTGTAGGCCATATTTTGTGGCTCTTGGCTTGTCCAGAACATATAACCAGCAGGATTACTTGGTGTTTCGGTTTTATATGCACCAAAATTCTTGAGCTTAAGATCTTCGTTGACCTTACCTGGTATCTGTGTAAAGACTAGCGTGACACCAGATGCACTAAGTCCGACGTTGCCACCCTCGCCAGAACCTGTCGAATAGATGATCGCACTATAATAACTACCTGCCCCATGACCCGCAGGGATAGCGACGCTCATATCAAGAGTCTTACTACTCCCTTTTGGAATCGTCACTTTTTTGGGAACAGTCAAAAATGGCTTAAGTGACCATGTTGTTTGCGGTGCATCTTCGGCAAGGAAAAGTTTTGGTGTACCACCGTCGCCAGTATAAGTAAAGTCAACTACTCGTAGTACTAATTGCAAATCACGGACTGTATCAAGATTACGAATCGTTAACTTGTCTTTGACACTCTTTCCTGGCTCGATGACATATGTCTTTTTTGGTACGATAGTAAGTGCTGACGATGAAGTTGTTGTCGACGGCGACGGTGATTGTGCTGATGCTGGTAGCGCTGGCAATGCGTAAGTAGTAGCGACCACTACTGCTATTAATGCCATAAAAATGCTATTAAAGCGTTTCATTAATTCCCTATTTCCTTATGTTTCATTTTTTAAATATTAGCATTATTGTACCATTTGTACCACCTAGTGACAATCTCAAAAGCGCCCACTGGCCGTATATGTAATTGTCGTGCTATATATACCAGCACGGAGATTTGGACTGGAGTTTAAAATATAACTAACAGTGAACTTTTTCATCAAGCTGACATTTGGTGAATATGCTACAACATCACCTGGCACATATTTATATTTGTTTGGCACACTATAGTCTGGTGACGGAATAGCGTTGGCAAATATCCCCTCCGGGTCGTCGCCAACGACCGGTTCATTATTTGCGACCAGATTGATGCCAAATTGGTTACTACCTATCTTGCTGTCGGTCGGTGACGACGGTGAGTCAATAACATTAGCGCCGGCCGCTGGTGGCTCTCCACTGACTGTAATGGCAAAACCGGCGGTAGCATTGGTACCGACTGCCATCTGCGACCGTGCGGTCAGTGTGGACTGATTACTCAATTCGCCCATATCAGTGTAGTAGTTATCATTTGTACCCGTACAACCCAGCTCAACCTCCTCAGCCAAACAAAATGTTAATATTGGCGGTACTTGCGTCTCTAGCATTATAGAATTTGCTACTTGGCTCTTTACTGATCCTACGTCAACTTGAGGGCCGGTCGCGTCCGTCGTTGAATGAGTTCTGAGTCGTATCGAAAAAGACTGTGTTGTGTCAGTTGGGTTTTTGATATTATCAAATGTATAATATGACTTGTTAATTGCCGTGGGCGCCGAGGGAGTACGCGATAAAACAATATGATTGGTTGATTGAGACTGAATATGAAATCCAACCTCACCCGACTGACTACTGAGAGTTGCGCCAGATACATCGAGTCCCGGAGGTGTTACACAAGGCATGTACGGAATTGGGTCAATACAAAACAGCATATCCACCGATCCGACAGGGTCAGGGCTGGTATAGCGATAAGCTACAGTGTATGAGGTTGTCGCACCAGGTGTGGGGTCGTGAATTAGGAGACTTCTCTCTTGCAAGCGAATAATTGCACCTGCTGGAGCGATAAAGATAAATAACGCCAAAAACAATGCCAAGAATTCCTCTGACCATATATGTCGCAAATTAAATATAGTTGCGTGAAGACGTAACAACGTATGTTGCATAAGTGTTATTGTACTACATCAAAACCGACCCTGCATGAGGGTCGGTTGTTGTTATGGGTAGTTCCTGACTAGATAGGCCTAGTACTGAGGAGCTGCAATGTAGTTTACTTTGGTAGTGTAAATACCAGCTGGGGTGGTCGCTGCGATGTTAGCGATGTATCGCATCTTACCCGTTACACAGTCGACGACATCCGTATCTTCTGTTGCCAGAGCTACTGGAACAGTGTCAG
The DNA here is from genome assembly GCA_049298775.1 of Saccharimonadales bacterium (SeqCode). Taxonomy (GTDB): domain Bacteria; phylum Patescibacteriota; class Saccharimonadia; order Saccharimonadales; family Saccharimonadaceae; genus UBA2112. The sequence continues at coordinate 2,197 of JBAQWG010000056.1, read as the reverse complement.
ACATTGGATCAAAGGCGAACTGTGTTGATACTGAGCTGTCGATGCCACCCGTACCGTCGTTGTAGTTGGCGGATGCTACAAGTGGGTAAAGACGTGGCGTATGCCAGCTAGCATTGCTCAGGACATTGTCTGTCGTAAGGCTTGCGCTATGAATTGCTGTTCTACCGTTATCGTCAGCATTCTCATAAGTCGCTTCTTGCGCATAGTCTATGCTGTATTTTTGGTGTAGAGGAGATCCCGTTGTATCGGTACTGTAGCTAGCATCGGCTGGGTTGCTTGTGTTGGCAAGCGCTAGGCCGAACTGTTCTGCACCTTTAGCTGGGTTTGCCTTTGTAGGGCCGATAGGATCGATTTCGTCACCTACTGTGTTCGCAAGAGTATGACCAGAGTAGTATACTGTTGCGCCGGCACTAGAGTTGGAACTCAGTCGCCAATAGCTATGCGTACTATAGGTGTGCGTTGTTTCTAGCGAACTTTCAGCAGCTTGATTACCCATTTGCAGTACGTTTGCTGGTGCTGTAGAAGTTAGCGCTGGAAGGATAGTGTCGCACGGCGTGTGTTTGGTTACACCTGGACCCGTACCATACGCATCATCCATTTCACTTGGACTTCCGGTACTATCAAGTGTATTTGGATCAACAGTTCCGACTGAGAACTGCATGGTTTCCAGTACCTTGGTCGTGATCTGGATTGACTGGTTCATGACGTTTGCTACCGTCACACCACCATCAATGACGTTAGTAGCAGTCGTAGGCTGTAGTCCCGACAGGTCAACATCTGGAGAAACAGGTGCCGAGATATCGAAGAATTGATTGTAGGTGTTAATCTTGACGAAAAACGCACCTGCACCTGGGTTGGTAATATAGTTAGTATTCGTTGCAAAGAACAATACCTTTACCTCTTGGGTTGCGGTAAGTGCTACTCCGGCAGTTTTCGTAAGTACGATATAGTTATTGGTTACACCAGTACCGGTGTCAACATTGTGAGCCGATGCAGCCCAACCTGTACTCGGTGCCCAGGTAGGACCGGTCTTGGTCATAACAATGAAGTTACCAGCAACGTTTTTGGCAGCTTCAGCAGGATCGCCAGTACCGCCATTGAAAACATACTTTGCGTTAGTATTGGTGTAGCCTGGCACTGCCCGTACCGAACCAGTAGCCGGGTCAACAACCTGATCAAAGTCGGTTGTTGAATAGGTAACACCAGATTCGGTTGTACCCGCAGTGGCAGAAAGCGTCAAAGCAGTAGCACTTTGTATTGACTTGACTGTGTAGCTATTACCGCCAGCAGTCTTGAAAACACTATTTACTTTAAGGAACGTCGTAAAGCTAGTACCGACACCGACGACTTGGTCGCTAGCACTTGTTACAGTGATCGTACCAGCACCCGCGTTAGTTGTGTTACTTATCTCTGCCGCACTTGGATATACGACGTTTAAGTCTGAGGTAGTTGACGTATCGGTGCCTCGAACTGTGTCGTTACCTGGTATCTCACACGATCCAGCCGAAGTAGTACAGTATTGGAAAGACATTGTCTTAACTGTAGCTGTGGAACTTGGCTTAAAGGCAAAATAGTTACCTGTCTTTTGACCATTAGCACCGCTGTTTGGTGGTGCATAGGTAGTATTACCAGAGCCGTCTGTGTTGGACCAGCCTGGTGATGAACTCGACAGCGTCAAACTACGATCGGTAAGCGGATTTAACGAGTCAGCGTAAGCTAACGACGGAATAACCGCTGGTATGATGGCTGCTACAAACATAGCAAGTGCCGCACCGAACGACGTGCCACGTCGAACAATTGATTTGAGTGTATACATTAGTGTATATCTCCTAATTAGTGTTTTTATTTTTGATCCTTTTACAAGGGATACACGCGAATTTTACCATTAGTACTATATAAAGTGCAATAGGTTTATCCACAGAAATATATATTTTACTAAATAGAACTCTATCGACTCAAAAATTTATCTGCGTATGATCTAAGAATCTCATTGATCATAGATTGATATTTGGCGTCGTGATTTTTCGCATACAGTTTGAACAAATCTAGGCTATGTTTGTCGATTGCTATGATAATTCGCTCTTTTTCTGTTCTGTAAACCAGTTCTACAGGTTTACTCGACTTACGCAAAACCTCGTGCTCTCCAGGGTGCACCAGTCCGAGATGAAAACAGTTTTCTCTGAGTGAAAGGTAACAG
>JBAQWG010000055.1:0-29427 GCA_049298775.1 Saccharimonadales bacterium (SeqCode) | reverse complement strand
GAATTTACCGAGTACTTTATTGAATTTAGAGTTTTGGAAAAATGCCGATCTTATGTTAACTACTTTATCTGCGCTAAGTCTTCCTGGTAGGCTATTTTTAACCTTTGCATCATATTGAGAAGCTGAGCGGATGATTTCACCATCTGGAAATTTAAGTGAAACAAGGTTCTTTTTGGTATCCAGCTCAACACTAAAGCCTTTCTTTTCCCAATTTGCCTTTTGGGTGTCACTTACTTTTGTCAATTTTTCACAGGCTGCCGTTTTGCAAGACGACTTACTAAATAGGCCTCCTATATAGGCGCGGCGCATGACGATATTTGTTCTCGTCGCATCAGATGCATCATTTGTCATCGCCTTTTCGATTGTTGCTAGAATTGATCCGGGTAGAAGGATTAAGCTGCTGGAAGCAAAGCCACCAATCAGTAAACCTATAATGCCACCACTGGCGCCGTTCTTTTTAAACGCGCGTCCTAGTTTCGCACCGAATCTTTCTGACGTTTTTTCGTCGTCAGCTAAAGCCTCGGGTACTGGATTGGGATTCTTCTCTTTGTTTTGAACGTCTGGGCTATCGGAGTTAGGATTATCAGCTACAGTATCACCATGTGAATCAACATGTTGGCCATTTTTACCATAAAAAGGTTCCGCTAGACTAGCCTCTAGATTTGCTAGTTCTTCTGCTTTTGCGATACGACTAAATTCCGCGTCTGATGCGGCTTGGCCTGGATTGTGGCTATCTGCTTCATTGTCTGCTTGGGTGTCGTTATTTTGTGTCAGCGTTGGCATGGATTACTCCTAAATCTGCATGCCTTCAGGCTCTTCTGCAGCAGCACGTTCTTGAGCTACACGTTGTCGAGCCAGTTCTTGTATGCGCTTTTCTTCTTCTTGCTGGATTTGCTGTATTGGGTTGGTTGTGACTAATTGGTGCTCGGTGCGTGACGCAACAACCTGAACGTGGACGTGATTGGCACCGGCAAAGAACAAGCCTTGTCCAACAGGGAAGTTGCTCAGGCGCTTGCGCTCCTCATCGGTTAACTTGAATACATCAGCGAGCACATCGACGGCGCTCGGCGATTGCTTCAGCAGTAGCTGCATCGAAGAGTTGGCAACGATGGCGCGACCCATTTTGCTAGCCATAAAGTCTTCGACGTCTTGGCTGATTGTCGTAACGCCCAGATAATATTTTCGGGCGCGTTTCGCGAGTGAGAATAGGAAGTTTGCCGAGTCCTCATACTTCATCAATTGCCATGCCTCATCCACAATTAGCATGCGTTTTTTTAGGTGTGAGCGCGTGACATTCCAAATGTGAGACAGGACAATATACATAGCAACCGGACGGAGTTCATCTTCTAGGTCACGAATGTTAAATACAACCATTTGGTTGTTAATGTCGATATTCGATTGTTGGCTAAAAATACCCGCAAATGTACCGGTCGTATATTTACGCAGACGCTGAGCAAGTGCTGGACCGCTACCCTCCATGTGAATAAGTGTGTCGTACAAATCAACCATTGTTGGTGGCAATGACGTATGTGTTAATGGGTCGCTAGTGATACCGGCGCGTGCGTAAGTATCAATGAGAGCCTGGTCGAGGTCGGCTTCCTCGGCTGGTGTCATAGCAACGACATTGGTTGCTCCACTGGCTTGCAAGTTAGCGCCACCAAGCATCAGGCGCAATAAACCATGTAGTGTCACAAGATTGGCGCGTAGTGCATCATCGGCCTCCTCGGTATCGATAACGCGTGGTAAGTCAAACGGATTAACGCGAACATCAGAGTTGAGTGATAGACGAATATAACTACCACCGACAGCATCTGACAGTTTTTGATATTCGTTTTCAGGGTCAATGATCAAGATGTCGGCACCCATCATCATTGACCGTACTGCCTCCAACTTGACAGTGAATGATTTTCCGGAACCAGACTTTGCGAATACCACCATGTTGGCGTTTTCCAGAGTAAATCTATCAAAGATGATTAGGCCGTTATTGTGCATATTTATGCCATATAAAATACCTTTTTCCTGGGTCAAATCGGCTGACGTGAAGGGGAATGAGGTGCTGATTGCACCAGTATTCATATTTCGGCGAATCTGCAACTGGTCAGTCATGGTTGGGACGGTTGAGTTGAGTCCCTGTTCTTGTTGGCTCGAGGCTACTTTGCTGAATACTAGTTGCTGACCGAAAATCGTTTCGATTTTGTGTTGAACAAAAGCTAACTCATCAAGACTATCTGCATATAAAGTAATATAAAGTCCATAACGGAAGAAACGTTCTGACCCGACCTGGATTTCGTCACGCAGTTCCTCGGCATCATTAAGAGCAGCCTCAAGACCAGGATCACGCGTACGACCCTTTTCTTGGTTAATGGCCATTGTAGCTTGCATTTGAGTCACCTTTTTGCGCAAATTTTTCAGGACAACTTCGGATTCAACCGGATAAAAATACATACTAACATCGAGCACTTCGTCGATGTTGATAATACTTGATAGCCAACCAGTGTAAATTTGGCGTGGATAGGCATAGACATACATTGTCCGACCATATTTTGTGCCTAGACGAAAGTAACTAGAGTGGATTTCAAGCGATGCCGGCGCAACTAAGTCACGTAGGGTTGTGATACCCTTTTGAAAAGCTTGCTCTACCTCAGCCTGTTCGCGCGCGCGTTGTTGCGCGGCGATATCGACAGCATCAGGACGCTTTGCCATTAACGCAACTCCTCTTCACGTGTTAAGTGTAGACGAGGGGCTTCGCCTTCTCCCTTGCGAACATACATGGCGGTAATACTTCCAAAATTACCCAATGGTTCGCGTACGGCGGTGTCTGGGTTGTAAAAATTGTAATACAATTCGCCAAGTTCCTTGGTGGTTAGTTGTGTACATTTAATACCAAGTTGAAAAAGTCCACTCATAACAGAGTCGACATGGTTTTTTATTTCGTCTTTCGCTTTTTCATACTGGGCGTGGTCAACAACAATTGCGCGTTGTTGAGGGGTGCCGCCAAAAATTGTACTAAAAAGACTCTTGCTGCTTCGCTTTACGGTGTTGATGTCGCCGTGTGGCCAATACGGAACAATAACATAAAATGATTTATCCATAATGTTTGCTTCTTGTGAAAGCGTGTCAATGAAGTCGATATAATCATCCGTAAGGACGTTTAGCAACATATTTTCTTGATCACGACGGATGTTGGTTAGACGCTCGATGTACGGTCCGATATCAACGCGCTGTGATCGGATAAGAATCTGGATAGGAAAATACAGTGAGTTCAGGAAGTTTTGGTAGCTATACTCAATACCCTCACGCTCTTTACTACTCATAAGATCAAAGTTGATTGATTTACAGGCGATGACCGCACGAAAACTACCATCGTTCATAACGACCATGTTGTCACGTAACTCAGAAAACATCAGAGTATTCTGTGTTGTGTTTGGATTGGCTGGTGGAGCTGGTGTACGCGCCTGATTTGCGCCTGGAGCACCAACTTGTCCTGGTTGCACAGGCTGACCACCCTGCTGGGGAGCGGGTGTACCTGGTTGCTGCTGTTGGTTTGGGGGCATTGCTTGTTTATTCCTCTTCCCACCTAATGGAATGAAATAGTCACTTCGTCGCCATTTTTCAGCACCTTGTTGTGCGATGCGACCCGATTTGCCTCATTGGCTAATGTTTGTACAGACACATCGGTTTGTTGTGACAATTCATCCGCTTGCTCACGGGTTAGTCCTATTGTACCAGTATCGGGGGTAGAAACGCTAGTGGTTGGAGCGGTTTTAATGATTTGCGGTACATCTCTGATTTCCTCAGCCTCTTCGGTGAGTGCCGTCGCAAGTGCAATGGCGTCGCGATTATCTTTTTCGGCATTTTTATTAATAAATGCATCTTGTCTAGCACGGATTTCTTCGAGTGATGGCAAGGTGGATACCGGCAGTGGGTCAGCAATGGGAGTTTGAGTTGGTTGAGCTACGGGTGTTGCTGTTGAATCGACCTGAGGTTGTGTGACTGTAGCCAAATTGTCAGTTGGCGGAGGAATTGGTGTTGGTGTTGTTTTTGCAACCGATTGCATTGTCTGTATTGCGTCTTGACGTCTCTGATCAACTTCACTGCTGAGTTGCTGGGTTAAGGCTTGGGCGGCGGGGGTTTTGTTATCCATCATATCGGGTGCTTGTTGAGATTCGTAATAGAGGTCTTTGTTGATAGAGGTATTTGTTCCGCCAGTACCAGCGCCTCTAATTGCCCAACCGTGTGTATCAACTAAGTCAGCAAGATAATTTAGCCGTCTTGTCGCCTCATCTTCACCTAGGTCCTTAGTCAATACTCTATCGGCGTCTTTCGGTGGGATTATGGTTACGAACGAATCGATACCGTCCGGTATCCAGAATCGTTTGCGTGATTTCAGAAAATAAAAAGAGACCACCGCGGATAAATATGTCTCCATGGGTTGGTCTTTGCGTAATGGTAGCGCAAGTGCGCCAAAAAAAACAATGATTGGTAGTGGAATAATCACCAGCGCCAAGAATATCTGCGATAGCCCCCAAGCACCAGCAATCGAGATTGCAACTACAATCAAGTAAATAAATTGACGAAAACTAAACGGCCCGATTAACTTGTCATCCGCCTCGACATCCTGAGGTACCTTGTACACTGCCATAGCTAGTGATAGTATAGCTTATTTCTTATGGTTAAGCGAGGTAGTCGCACCGTCTATATTTCGGCAACACTGCGATATGATATAGGTGCCAAGTCGGACGATAGAAGCAGAGCGTTGGCTGTCATTCGAGCCGTACGTCTGTATTTTCCTCGGCTTTGGCGTGAAATATGTCTGTTCCCTGCTGGAGTTCGGTCATCAGCACATCGTCAAGTAGTGAAACGTAATCGCTGTCAAATAAATCATGGTTAATCAATGAGGATGAGGAGGTTTTATTAGATATGGTCGGCGTTTTCAGCAATATCACCGAGGAGGATATCAACTTCATCCTTAATGATATCGTTAAATTCTGGTACATTTGTTTGTAGCCAGCCCAATACCTTGTCACTGTCTTCGTCGCGCATTTTTGACAAATATTCCAACTGGTCTTCGTCGAGACTATCGATTACATCTTCGATAATTCTATCAAAAAGCATGTCGTCAAAATGTTCAGAAAATGCCTGATAAGTAGGACCATCTAAATGTATTCCTATTCCCTCGAGAAACTCATTTGTTAATATATTCATTAATTAACCCCCGCCTCTCTATTGAGATTTTGACCAACTATTTGAATAAGGTTGTGCTTAAATCGCGATATTGTGTCCCACGATTCAATCTCTGTCCTCAGTTGCTCCTTCTCGGCTGTATTAGTTGTGGACTTTTCATGATTCTTAATTTTTCTGCGTCTAGCTTTCTCCGTAGCAACTTGTTTGGCGACGATAAGCATTTGACGGCGCCTTACAATGTCGTTGTCGCGAGCAGTTTCGATACCTGCACGTCGAGAAGGACGACCTTCAATTCTACCGTCTAACCAACTTCTATGTTGTCGAATAGAGCGGAGCTTTAGGTGTTTTTTGGCGGCTTTTCTTTTGAGATGTCGATACCGTATGCTATCTGGTTTTGAGGCACGAAGTTCGGCAAGTCTATTTTCGACACGCAAGACTTTTCTACTGTTTGCAGCTTCTCTACGATCGAGCAATAAAACTCTTTTTTCCCCTTTATCCTTCAGAGTATTTAGTTTATCGCTGACTTCTCCTATACGACTACGTGCTGGGGCTACGGTGTTTTCGCGAAAATCTATAATGCGATTCTTCCAGTCTTCTAGTCGGACTCGTGCCAACTCTTCCTCGGGAGATTGCGGCTCACTAATTTGTTCACCAGACTCATTACCCTCGGTATAGTCGTTCGGATTATAGGAGACAGGTTCCGGAATACTATCGGGTACTTCCTGTGAGTATGCGTTGCCTGCTTGTGGGTCATAATTCCAACCAAAATCGCTAGGCACTTCAGCAGCTCCGGTTTGGTCGGGAGCTGACTCTCCAGATGGAGATGGCAAGGGTAGTGTTTCAACGCTCATGGTTAAACTTTAGCATAATTAATTAGAAAAGTCAAATTTTTGAACCGGAAGGACGTGAGGTCTACCGTGGCATTACGTCAATATATGACATTTCTGTAAGGACATTTCTGTTGCGACTAATTTTAGCGCTGAGAATTGGATCTGCGAATGCATCTGTTGCAGCTTTCGCGATATTTTGTCGTGCTAATTGGCTTGTTGCTTGACTGGATATCTCATTTAATACCGATGGGCCTGCAACAGCGGCCTTTTCGGCAGACAATATACCATTTTCCACGTTTCCGTTAACAGCCTCATTGTAAGTTGTTTCTCTACCATCAAAGGCTTGACTGAATGCACCACGCGACAGTGCCGACACTTGGCTACTTGTAAGTAATTCTGGTATGTTTTGAGACACTGTTGATGCAAGTGTACGAGTAGAAAGGTTTGTTCCTCCTTCAGAAATTCTGTTCATGATTCTTTCAAGCGATCTGAAATCTTGACGTTTACCAAGTTCGTCAATTGCAGCTGCAACCTGAGGGTCATTAACATCAATATTATCCCGATCAGCTATTGCTCGTACTTGATCATCATTCATATTTCGCACATGAAGTGAGGCGGCTTGCATCTCTTCTGCCTGAACCTTTTCGTGAGATGCATCGGCACTTCGGACAGTACGATCCACTCCAGTATTGGAAAGGCCACCTGTAATTATTGCTCTTGTATCTGGATCTCGCAGCATGTCATCCACAGCTACTTTCTTAGCCCTCTCAAGCTCAGATTTTGATGTAGCCAGCCGCTCTTTTCTTGCTGCGTCCCTTTCTGCATATCTTCCGGCAGCCCTCGTTAGACGGTCACCTCCACCTCGTTTAAGCGCCTCCAACCCCCTGCCTTGCATCCGGTCCCATGCCCCTGACGCATTTTCGCCAGCTCGTTTGCGAGCAAAGTTTCTTGCGGCATCCTCGGGCTTACGGGCGTATTTATTTAATCCATTTCCAGCAGACTGAATCTGGCCACTTATCTTGCCACCAATAGCCCCGGCGGCCGACAGCGCCCCCTTGAGAACTGACCATACGGCTAACATCGGCGCGACGGCAATACCCGCGGCCACAAGACCTAGCATAAGTGGCGTACTGCCATCATCACAAGGTTTAATCGTAGCTGGATTTCCATTTTCGGCACCATTTTTGACGCCTGACGTAGTATTATTTGAGTTTGTAGCGGCGCCGTTTGGCTGTGCTTTTGGCAACTCAATACACTTACCGCCGTTATCGCTATAAAGACTATTACTGCTAGATACAAATGAGACTTTGGTATCGGTTGTTTGACTTGTTCCGGCTTTCAGTATTATAGCGCTAGCCAGTTGTCCGGCTCCGAAAAGTAGACTGACAACTGGAAAGACAAGTAATAACTGCCAAAACATACTCAGCCATTTCTGGAAATATTTTTCGGTGTTTGGCAATAAGTACATGACAAATGCAATCGGTGATATAACTACCAATAGTACAATAAAAGCTTTTCGCATAAGGAGAATTGCAATAATAACAAGACAAGTAATAACAACCGTACTGACACCAAGAAACAGAACCGGTAACAAGAACCAAACGATAGCCGCAAGGCTAAGAATGGCACCAGCCATCATTCCAAGCGCACCTCCCTCTGTTTTTGTACTTGTAAATCCGGTATTGACTGGCAAGACGGCATTTGTAGATATTTGGGCCGCCATGTCTACCATTAGGTTCTGTATTTCATAGCCAAGTATATTCGTCAAATCTACCATTAGTTGACATATGTAGTACGATATGTTAACTGTAATAGCCGCTATAATAAGTTTTGGTAACAACTTTTTGATGCCGTAGTTATTCAGACCGCGACCAGTCACTTGTGACAGTATAATTATCAAAAACGCAGCGATGAACATAATATTGGCGATATTACGTGCTAGTTTCCAGGCTACGTATGTGCCTGTTTCGCCGCTGCTAACGAGTTCGGGATCCGTCTCAAGGAAATTTTTGGATAATAGTTGGAATGCCTGATCGCCTGCTTGGCCTGCTTTTTCAATCAGTGGGCATAGTATCCAGCCGATTTTGTCGATGGCACAAGTAGTTTCGTCGTCCGCATTGACTTTATCAACTGATCCACCTCCTGGAGGTGCTACAGGAGTGCGACACTTTGGTACATTATCAACGGTTACCGGGGTGTCGCCGGTCTTGCAACTTCCATTTAGGGGTAAATCATATTCATCAGCCTGTACGGTGGTTGTTACTAAAATACTCAACACCAAAGATGCTACCAAAATAGGCAGTAGGAATATTTTTTTAAACAGTATTTGTTTTGAAAGCATATATCCCTTACGGTAATCCGTAAACCCCAATCAGATAATTGGTTATGCTTGAAGTATAATACAAATGTATAAGAAAAACTACTCTTTATTTCAGTATATCAACCAAATCATTGTGGGGAATCCACCTACCATTCGTTTCTAGTATGTTATCGTTTGCTGTCCACCTACCACCAATGAATGTTTGAATTTCTTCTGAGTCATCTGGATCACCATTGGTGACTATGAGTGCTACGCGTGTCGGTATGCCATTTTGAGGTACGATACTGCCTATAGGTCTATCTGTCGAGTATGGTGAAGCCATTTCTACCTTGTGTCCAGCTTTCTCCGATTGCATGGCGTCTCCAGGTACAAAACTAAACCCCAAATTATATCTGAGCCTCTCAGCATCTGATGATAGATGGGCCCTTCTGGTATCATCACGGATATCATCTACTCTGGGATGGCCATTGTCTATACCGGCTGCAATCATTTTTTCTCCTTTGTCGGAGTCATTTTCAAAAACACCAGCGGCATATGCGACCATTTGAATTATGTTGGCCTCGTTTGCCGTATTAGTAATAGACGGCTCAACCAATTTACCGATTAATTCCTCTGGTCGATCTTGTTGTGCAAGATTATAGAGTATCCGTTGGTAGGTAGCTTGTTCGGCGGTCATATTTGGATATTGTGGATCTTGGCTGGGAGCATTAAGTTGTTCGTCTGCCCATTGCACTCGTTCTTCATCTGTAAAATAAGCATCGCTAAAAAATTCACTAGGGGTTGCGTTATCGATGTTAAGCTCGCCGCCGTACTCTCCATGTGATCCGGGTATTTCAGACGATGACGTATATCGGTCACTACCACTAGCGCCCCTTACCGCGTCTAGTTGACCCTTTGCTCCTAAGTAGCCAATACCATATGCGGCACCACCGATGCCAATAGCGGCAACTAAACCTGCACCACCCCATTTTACCCATCTTGGGATATCTTGAGGTTGTTGAGAAGCGAGGTTCCGCCTTATGGCGTCGCTCGAAATTCTATCCGTGTTACGTTCATTGTTATTATCGCTTTGATTACGTGGGTCTGATTCAAATGACATAAAATATAATATCCTGTAAACTTACCTAATTTATGACCTTATTATACACTATAAACATAAATAAAGCAAGTATCTATAAAATTTAACGAAAGAACGATGACTTTTGCTCCGAAGTAACCTGACGCAGATCGCTAAGTGCACCAGTAGGATCTGGCGAACGTGTAATAGTGAATCTTTTAGCATTCATAGTTGTTACGACATTCCAGGCGCTATTAACTGATGTGGTCGATAGTTGAATCGAAGAATTAGTCATAAAATCCAGCCTATATGAATTAATAAGTTTGTTCATGTTTACTATATATTCAGATAGAAACTGATCAGTAAATATCTTATCTGGGGCAGTATTTGACTTATTGGTTGCGTCTATACATTCATTTGATTTTGTATCGAACACCTTTTCTGTTATTCTGATGCCATTTCTATGAATAGCATCTAAAGAAGAGATCATTTTGTGACATTGAGAGATAACTGCAAGATATAGTTTTAATGATTCAACGAGATCTTTATTAGATGATACATAGGCTTGAAGTGTATTTTTATGTGTTTCGTAAACTTTGTGTAATCGCGAGTCGTTTGCAATTACAGGACTTTTATCAATTTCGTCAATTGATGTAGATATGTTGGAAACGTATTTTTCATACGTTGTTACATAATCGTCATTTATCATGAGTGATGACGTCTGCGTTAAGCCGTTGCGAATTGTATTGCTTGTTGTATCAACTTTTGTTATTTCGTTCTCTAATGCTTCGTAGGTGCTAGTGGGCTGTCTGAGGTATATGAACGCTGCGCACAACACTATCATTAGTATAGCCACGGTGATTGATGTCGTGAGCAGTACTCTCTTCATGCTAATTCTTCCCTGTAAAATTACCACAGGAGTAGCAATATGCATCGCCTGATTTAGGTATGTTATTTACATTGACTGTACCTGCACCGTATGCGCATAGTCCGGCGCTTATTTCTCTTGAGACACCCGGACAAGGGTTTGGCGTGTTGTTGTCGAGACCACTGCTAAATGTACACTGCCAGCCACCATCATTGTTCTTGCCAAGCGTGTCACCATTTAGGCAATAGTGCGCATTGTTTTGACTTTGTACTGGCTGCGCCGCCGACGAATCAATGCATCCATCCGTTGAATCGTATTTTTGGCCTTGGGCACAGCCCTTACCTGTCGAGCAACCGCCGCCAGTTGTGTTTGGAGCACAATAGCCATTGGATGAAGGATTGGTGGAATTATCACCATTTCCAGATGGAGTTCCACTTCCGCTATCGCTACCCGCTGCACCACTACCAGAGCTAGCCGCATTACTACCTGCTTGGTTTTCGGCTATACCTGTCGCGCAATCAGTTGTACCGCGATCGGGCTGGACCTCACTATCAATGAAGTTTAATGTTCGACAGACAAAATCTTTGTAATAGCCTAGGTGGCAACCGGTCCCGAAGATATCTGGAGCACTTTTGAGACAGTCGTCATTACCAGTAAGAACAAGAGCTTCTGAGTTAATGCCAAGTTGACGTAGTTTATCGCGCATGCCGTATGCTTGATCTGGACCTACGAGACCATCATTCTCAAATTCACCCAAGAAGCTAGGGGGCGTATCTGGACTGGCGAATAGCGCTGGTGATAGAGCATTAAAGTTGTCCAGACATTCGCTAAATTTTGTGCTGGCTATATTGAACGCACTTCCCGATAGACTGGACATACCTGCACCGCCTGTTATTTGACTAGATATCTGCTCTATGTCTTGACCGGCGCTAAGGATATTTTTGCCAGCCATCAAACCTTCGGTAAGTAATGCGAGTGGATTGACGCTTCCTGATGTTGAGCCGTCGAGACTTATACCGAGCGATGAGATGTCATTACTACTGAGGCCTTGGCCGTATTCGGCAACATCACCACTACCGCCGGTGGCGAGATCGGCGAAATTAGCTAGACCAGCTAGGTCGGTTGGAGCGCAAGTCGAGTGATCGACACCAATTGCAAAAGATGCGATTGATTTGAATACAGCTGTATAGGCATTGGTTGGAGCCGACCAGCCAACGGCGGCTTTGGCACCTGATTTTCCACTCGCAGCTGCTCGCATAGATAGGCTACCGCCAGCACTGTCGCCCCAAATGACAATTTTATTGGGGTCAATGCCATACATATCGGCATTATCTCGCATATGCTTGATACCCCGCATAACGTCTTCGAACATATAATATACACCGCTAGATCCAAGTCGGTAAGTGACGTCAAATAGTGCGTAACCGCGGTCTTGTGCTTTTTCTGCACCTGTATTGTCGTACAAGCCGGTTTTTATGCCAGCGAGATTTTGACCTACTTGGTCGTTTGTATGCCAACCGCCACCATTGAAAAAAAGTATGGCCGGTGAGCCACCCTTGCCTGGGCTTATTGTTTTAATTTCTTGTTGTTTGCCGGCACCATTAACGTACGATCCGAGTTCGTTGTCTGGTTCTTCGGATACATCCGTATCTTTATCTTCGCCTGATTCGTGGAGAATATCTAGATATTCATTGAGAGATTCTGATTGGTCGAGTAGTTGTTGAAGCTGGACGGAATTTTCAGTGTTCGAGTCTGTTGAATCGGTGTTATCTGAGTTTGGATTTGGATTAGGACTAGAGCTAGAGCTAGAGCTAGGGCTAGGACTAGAGCTAGGACTAGGAACCGGATTGGTGATTGTATCTGTTAGGTCTGAGGGGTGATTAATTCTTTCGCTTTCGCAAATTGTGCTGATATCTTTGCCAAATAAATCATAAAAATCATTACAGTCCTGCCCACCTCTAATTCCCGCTTTGCAGGAATTTTGTGCGACATTTTCTCCAGCCTCTGTATACTTACCAGCATACTTTTCACTACAGTATGCATCTATGGATTGAGCCGCGTGTGCAGAATTCGGAGTGAGAGACAGGCTACTTACAGTAATTGCACCAGTAAGTAATACTAAACACGCAACAATGGAAAGATGGCGCTTTTTTGGAGTGACGCCACTCAGTTTAACTGATAGTCGTTTTTTTTGTTTTTTCATAGATTTATAAACTTAGAATACATCAGCTTTATACTAAGGACAAGCTTTTTACTGACAGAGCATAAATCCTATGCTAGTATATGATTAAGATGGTGAAAAAATCGAAAAGTAGTAAACGAAACAAATCAAAATCACCCGTTAGTCGTAGAACTAGGATTATCGTTATACCGATACTTTTTATTGTTGGTATTGGCGTTATTATTCTAACAGTGATATATCTTATTGCTCTGCCAAAGTCCACACCTGGTGTTCAATATGGAGTGGGCGCTGATGGTTTTTTTGCAAAACTAGAAGAAGATGGCAGTTTGGGCATTGATTCAATCGTAAGTAAGAGCCAAGTGACACAAATGCTCGCCGATAAAGCTAAGTCGGTCGGAGAAGCCAAAATATCAAAAGTATTTAATCTTAATGGCGACCGGAGTCAAGCAATAACCTTTCCTTTTGTTCGTGCCGACAATACCAAGGTGAGATTATATATAGATACAAAATTATATAAAAATACTAAAGCACTTGATGATGACCATATATATGTATTAACCGCCAAGGCAGGGACAATACAGGAACATCCAGCTTATTTCAAGCATGCACAGACGATTGATGGTAACCGTGAATACCATTTGATGGTGGTAAATGGTCTTAAGGCTTACAGATTTGTTATTGAACAGCCCATAAAAAACATAACAATTAACGAAATATCTGCATTAGCGGTATTGAAAAAACTGGCGCTCGAAGCAAAACTGTAAATTATTACTTCAACTAATACCAAGACGTGTACAGAATATCGTTGTTAAGATAGAACGGATCGGCGTAATTACCTTCTGAATGGTCAGGCTCGGTACAGTCAATACTTCCTGACATTGAGCCATCAACCGAACATAACGTTGTATAAACGCGGAAGTATTGTAGCATTTGTGACTGGTCTGTTAGTCGTGTGCATTTTTTGCCAGTGTACCAATCAAGGTCGCTTTGAGTGGCATTTACAGCCATCATGGGTACGCCACCAACTTTCTTCTCGTTAGGACTTCCTTTGTCGTCCTTGCTAATAGAGTTATCATCTGGATCCCTTAAGCTTTCGCGAGTTTCCTTTTCTTTATCCGACAGCTCATCGTAACGCATGTAGACAGCACTACGGCCCCAAGGGTCTAGTCTGTTAACGCAGTATTGTAAATACTTTTCATACTCACCACCTGGTGTTGGCTTGCCTGTTTTTTTGTCTATGAATTCTTTACCCTGAACAGTTGTTGTTTGAGTTAATTGAGTCTGTAAGTAGAGAGCATTACCTTCAGGGTCTGCCTTGCCGGCGCGTTCGGTTAGTTCTTGAACTTTTGAATCGTAGACATCAGAATGTGTGCCAGTCATATAATCCAAAACACCACTAAGATTAAGTGCGGTCGGTATATCCTCGAGTGGCATACTATAACGAACGTTGCACATAATGTCTGGCATGATGCCGATTTGAAGGTATTCGATATCGACAGGACAGAACGCTCCAGACAGGCGTAGTAAATAGCCAGCCATACGTTCTGGCATGTCATTGCCAGCTAGAAGTGATGGCTGTGAGTGATAAAATGCGCTAGCTGATGGTGTTTGTCCTAGTTTTTTCGCACCTTCTCCGACGACGGAGAATACGTTATTGAGCGTGGCGAGCAAGGGCGCACGTTCACTTACTGAGGGAGATAGGCCACGTAACATAGAACCGACAAATGAAAACTTATTGTATGGGTCAAAAGGATTTTTTCGTCCATCTTCGCGAGCGATATCGTCGATACCTTTTTGAACCCCAATAACCTCACCAAGATTTAGATAGGCCTCCATGTCGGCTACATTGCTTGGCATCAAACCTCGACTCATTGCCATGTCACCGAGTATTTCACCCGTCCCAGAGAACAGTGCGTAATTTGCCGGAATGCCCTTAATGTTTGACGTATATAGTTGTTGTGTTGCCGCGGAAACAGCCATTGTGTTAGCTCCGAACCAAGCTGATATGTATGGCGTTAGGGTTGTTCCAACAATTTTTTGAGTTAGTAGCATCGTATTAGACACTGGTCCTCGCCAATCGCCAACAAGGGCTTTGAATAGATTGTCGTCATAGGCATTTACTGGCGGGCAGGTTCGTCTGCCAAGCTCGGACGCCTCAGCGACAGCGGCCTGCATACCTACGGGTGCCATAGCATTGATTGCTTCAAGACAGCGGGTGTCGTTAGTCGTTTGCCCTTTTGTCTGTGTTTTGTTATCCAGAGTTTCACCAGATAGACAATACTGACGATCGGAATTGTTCATATTGGCTGGTGGTGGCAGTAGTGAGCCGGATGCGCCCGTAATTCCGCCAAGTGCAGCTGCGTTGGGTATTACTTGAGCCCATGATGCTGCTAAAGTACCAATATTTTCATACGCAGAGAGATTGTATGAGACGATTGCAGCGGCGTCGGTGACAAGGTTGCTAATCGACCCAAGATTGCCAGGAGATGTCGGTATTAAATCACCATAGGTAATAGAGCGATATATTAATGAATCGGTTGCACTGCCACCTTCATAGTTACCGAGTGCGCTTTGGGCAAGTTTACTCGCTAGTACATTAGTCGGTACTTCGTCAGAGGTGCCTGCTTTTATAGCATCGGCTGCTTTGAGATATTGCATTGCGTATCGCGCGGCGGTTGATGCCTTCGCTCGTATGAGAGCGTTGTTTGATATTTTGCCGATGGTGTACCAACTGCACATTAAATCCGTATACGAAAAAGTATTAGTTGTTGAAATTAAGTTACCTGCAGCTTCCAAGTCGGCAACAACTGGAAGGCTACCGGTAAGACTTTTTATAGTATTTTGATCCAAGCCGCTCGTTAATTGATTAGTTATACCTTGGATTTGTGTCAGATTGAGCGGACTACTGAGTGATGCAAGGCTGACACCATCTGTTGGATTTGGCTGACCAGTTAAAGAGTCAATACCTCCATCACCTTTTTGAACACTTTTATCAAACGATTTATTGACCTTTGATTCAGTGTCTCCACTTACTGTGACTGCTTTGGTCATATTGTATTTTGATTTTATACGCTCTTTGTATCTGGCGTCGGTAAAGAAACTCGATTTTGGATTGAATACACCATAGACTTGCGCTCTGGATGTGGTGCTGAGTTGTGAGTAGAGCCATAACTGCGGACCAGATGCTATAGGTACTTGCTGTAGGAGACCTTCGAACATCTTCTGTGGACTTCCGGCGGCGCTTCCAAGAGGGTTGAGCAATTGATTAATGGATTTAGAGATTGTATCGGTGATATTTCCGTTGCCACTCATGAGGCTTGAAAATGATGTCATGCCACTAGCCACAGCATTATCGACAACCTGTTTATAATTTGGTGGTATGAGTGAAAGTACTTTATATCTACTTTCGGGCTTGTCGTTTGAGGGGTCACCGTCATCGCGGTTGTCTTCTTCTACTTTGGTGCCGAGGACCAGGAAGCCTTGTTTTTCAAACGCTTGTTTTTGACCGCGACTCATAGTTGTTAGCCTACACTTAACCGATTGCTTATCATCGCATCCTTGCCCTGATGTCGGACCAATTTTATTGAAGTACATTATTTGGGTGTAGATTTCGAGCGCTGTCGTCGCATCCGCTAAGTCGTTTGTATACATCTCTTTGATATTTACCAAGAGTATATTTGGCGCAAGAACAGATGTATACCATACTCCACCTATAATAAGACCGATGATGAATATAAATGCCGAGGCTCCTTGTACCTTTCCGGCGCGTCGGCCAATGAAACTAAAGCGACTTTTATCGTCTTTTTTTGTGGTGTCATTTTTAGTATTATCTTTCGTCCTCCAGCTGGAATCACCACCGGTAGTCTCTTGCTGTTTGAGTTTTTGCAAGCTATCGGTGGTTTCGGATTTTTCGCGATTGAACTTTTTTTGGTAATCTGCTTCCGCTGCCGTTTGTTCGACCGGATTAAGTCGCTTTGGGTCCATCAATAACTATCCTTATTATCATCATCTTCTGTGTGAGTGGAAACATGGGGCGGTTCTGTTGGTGTATCGTCTTTGTGTCCCAGGATGTCTTGCTTATCCCTCGCTTCATCAAGATCTTTATCAGCTTCATAGAGATATTTCTGCGCGCGAGCTTTCGCCTTTTCCTCGGTTCCACTTATTGGAGGTTGGGCAATATTTTCAGGTGGTTTATGTTGGTTGTTTCCAAGTAGTGATGAGGAGTCAATCTGTATTGGTACGGCGATAACCTGTGTTGGTTGGGTGGGTATTGAAGTGCCAGAAACAATATTATTGCCCTGTGCCATTGACGGCGCACGATAGCTGACGGTTGGCGCTGACGGTTGGGAAGCTGTACCTGTTGCTTGGTTGTTTGCTCCTGCTGGCGGTGGGCCAGCGCTTAGCTTGCGGTCTTTATCTTTTGATTCATGTGACTTGTTCAAGTTATTAAACAGATCTTTTGCTGTTATGTGTTTCTCGTCATCCTTTTTACCACCCTCTATGTTTGCGGTTGCACCATCAATTTTCATACCACTACCCTCGGCTTCAAGGTTGGCCTCTTGTAATTCTTCGAGATGTTTTGATATATCATCTGAAGTCTTTTCATTATCCTTATTATTTAAATCAGTAAGCGAATTAGAGGATGCGTTACTGATTGCGCTACTAAGCGCATTACCGGGTATTTTATTAAGCGCATCTTGCATTGCCGTATTTGTAGTAGGTTGATTTTCACCAAGTCTCGGTTTGGTGCTGTTGCTTGGGTTAACAGGTGAACTGTTTCCTAATGACGACCTATGTCGGTTGCGACTGAATGCTTGTCGTCGGCCTATAATATTACCAAGGCCAGTGGCATTTTTTGCATTAGCCGCACCTACTGTGGCTTTACCAGTAACGCGGGCCTTTTTATCCTCCTGTCCTTTGCGACCACCAATTGTGGCCGAGAGGCGTGATCCGGCGGTACTCATAACCGACGACAGACCCTTAAACAAGAACCAGACGCCGAGAAGTGGCACGACAGCCGCCGCTGATGCGACAATGTCTGGCACGATACTATGAGTTCCGCCTCCGTAGGACGCTGACTGATTATCCCAGCTACCAGATGCGACGCTGACAATTTGCCCGGCGCCTAATAGTAACGCGATAATTGGATATAGCAGAAGCAATTGCATAAATAAACGCATACCTTGATTAGAGAAATGCTCTGTATTCGGCAACAGACGCAGTACTAGCAGTATTGGTGCCGCAAGAAGAAGTGTTGCGACAACTGCTTCACGCATGATAATAAGTATAACTGTTGCCCCACTAATAACAGCGATAGACATAGCTACAGTTATAATCGGTGGCAACAGCACCCATACCATTTGTGTGTTACCTACGGCCGCCGCGGCCATCTTGGTTATATTACCGTCACTCAGCGGATTCGCACTTGCTCCGAGTGGCATAACTGGGCTACCACTACCGTAAATACCTTTCATAATACTCCATATGGAGTCACCAATGATATTCGACACATCAACCATTAATACGCCAATGTAATATGAGAGATTTAGAGTAATGGCGGCAATAAGTAAACGCGGTAGTAGGCGCTTTATACTGTAATTACTCTCTGCCCTACCAACCAGATAGCCATAGATGATATAGATGAATATGACGACGAATAGGCCATTGGCAATATTGCGCATAACCTCCCACGCCTTAAATGTTTTGCCGTTACTATCAAAAATACCGTAATTGATGCTTAAGGAACTTTGGTTAATATAGGTAAAGCCTTTGTCTGCGAGTCGGGCAATGGTGCGTATAGTCGGACACACTACCCAGCCGACTGTTTCTATGGCGCAACTGTTGCCACCGAGCCCGAAGTCGGTAATTGCCGCTGACGCAGGACGATTGAACAGTGGCGAAAATGTGATAACAAGGGCCATTGTTCCGGCCAATACAAACATGCTCGATTTGCGCAAAATCTTACGTTTCCACGGTGTTCCACGCCGAGCCACAACAGCTTTTTCCGATGTAGGCATAGTTGATACTACGTCGACTGAGGAAAAGCTGTTTGCAACCGGTTTGGAACGGCGTGGTGACGTAGGGATTTTGCGCAAATCGAGCAAAGCCCCACGCCGTAAAAAGGTTTGCAGGGCACCGGCTACTCTGTTCGACCAGCGCTGCATCATATACTCATTTAGTATCTGTTATGACGCTTATGGTGTCAATGATATAATCAGATTAAGTATGCAACCAAATCAACAAGATCCATATCAGTCAAATCTACCCGCGCAACAAAACGAAAATATACCTGAGTATTTGCATATGGAACCTATAGTCAACACTACGCTGTCGAGAAACAACTTGAAGCGAAAAATAATTTTGTTGCTGGCAGGGTTGATTTTACTTGGTTCTTTCAGCGCAGCTGGGTATTGGTATATTCAGCAAAGTAGTCTACAATCGCGGCTTTATAAAGCATTCGAAAACGCGCTGAGCGTAAAATATGTCAATGAAAAAACGACATATCATAAAGACGGCACTGGCAAAGGTACGAATGTCGAAATAGATTCGACAGTGGATTTGTCTGATCCGTCTAATGTGTCTAGTGAGTCAACAATCAATTTTTCCAGGCAAATCAAAAGAAACGGCGCAATAGCAAATGATGAATATTCAATACGGTTAATCAAGCGCGAACAACTTAATCTCTATGTAAAATCATACTCTGGAAAATCAGACCTAAATGGTCTAGATAAGAAAAAATGGATAGCGACGAATTCCCCTAAAGGGAATATTGATTCAAGGCTTGAAGAGTTTGATGTGTCAACTATAATTTATGGTACACAGTTTGTGCCCATCATGGGTAATTATGATAGTGTCCTACGTAGTAAAATCATGGATACGATTAGATCGGATAATATGTATAAAGTTGTCGATACTACATCTAAGAATATTGGCGGTGAGTCGATTGTCGGTATCAGGGTTGGAGTAAATAGAAAAGCTATCAACAAATTGAACAAAATGATTACTGCTCAAACCAAATCTGATACAGCACATAACTTGCTTGGGCTAATCAATGACGCGAATTATGAAGACATAATAGTGTGGATAAACAGTAAGGACACTGTAGTTGGGGTGGATTACCATAACGGACTAGACAAGAACCATATCAGGATAACTAATAAGAAAGAATTTACATATCTTGACGAGGCAAATATAAATGAACCAAACAAATAATAGATACTTACAAACAGGCGGTATGATTAATTATATTCGGAAACATGTCATTCCTTTTGTTGTAACCGCTCATTTTCTCAGTATATCTATGGTTCTGTTTGGTCTATCACCGTTTACGAATCAGGTGAGTGCATGGTGTGAGGTTGACGCAGGTACATTCTCATCCAACGAGACATATACGGAAGGGTGCATGCTGGGAAACCTAAGCGAAATCGAGAAATTGCCACAAGATAGAGTTTTGTCTGCTTCTGGGTATGAGCAGAAAATCAATGATTGTACAAATGGAAACGCCGGAGGTGTGGATAGAGGACTTGGCGAGGTTACAGTTTCGGGCCCTGAGCTAAAGGCGCGTTGTGCAAACGCTATCGTATCTTGTCAGAAATATGCCATTGATATAGCGGATTGTACGCCAAATAATCTAAAAACTATAGCTGGGACAGAGTGCAACTCTGGGCGGCTAAGCGGCAACGGAAATGATGATTGCCAACGTCTCAAAGAGATGAACGGCGCGCATATTGATGATATCGCAGGTACTGTGTG
The DNA here is from genome assembly GCA_049298775.1 of Saccharimonadales bacterium (SeqCode). Lineage (GTDB taxonomy): Bacteria > Patescibacteriota > Saccharimonadia > Saccharimonadales > Saccharimonadaceae > UBA2112. The sequence continues at coordinate 9,234 of JBAQWG010000055.1, read as the reverse complement.
TTCAGGCGAATCGGATAATGCTATGGGATTGAAAGCCACGAACGATTGTAAATCTACAGTAAATAGCAAGTGTTTACAAGGCATACTCAATGACGACGGCACCGTGAGGGGCAATAACTTCGAAGATGGGAAAAAGTGTGCTACGGACGAAAGTAGAAAAGCAGCGCAATCGCGAGAAGTATGTGATGCGCGCGGCGGTATCTGGATTGATAAACAGTACGATGATCCTATTGATGGTAATAGCGATGTTTCCCAAGGCTGCAAGAACAATTACACCGATATCATCAATGAACCTGCGTGTAAGGCAGCTGGTGGCAAATGGGAGGTTACAAGTAAGCAGGGTGATCCTACTACTGACTACAGTTGTGTTGACCCATTAAATGCCGATCCCTGCGGTCGTGGCGGAGGTCAGCCCAATGCCAACGGTGAGTGTCCCGACGGCTCTAAGCCTAATGGTCAGGGGACGGCTGCCCCTCCTGGTGGAACTGGGACCGAAAGAGCCACTTCAACATGTGGCCAGGCGCGAGTTAATTTATTGGCTTGTGGTGATAAGGGTGGCGCGGAAGCATTTACTAATGTTTTGAAGATTATTTTACAAGTACTCACATCTATAGTTGGTATAGCCGCCGTTGGTGGCCTCGCCTACGCTGCCGTTACGTATGCACGAGCGCAAGATAACGCCAGTGTCACTGGAGAGGCAATAACCTTGATTCGTAACGTCGTCATTGGTATTCTGCTTTATGGATTCCTCATTGCTCTTGCAGGATGGCTCATCCCAGGATTATCAATTATATGAAAAATAAAATTCAATTATTTATAGTCAGTTTTATTGCACTGTTTGTGTTAATCGCTACACCTATCGCAACTGTCGATGCCGCTTCTGGTACTAAATGTGGTTCAACCAAAACTCAACTTATCGGTTGTGAAGGAAAAACCGGAGTCGGAAGCATTAACAATCTGATATCTATTGCTGTAAACGTTATGACAGTCATCATTGGTATTATAGCTGTTGGTGGTCTCGCCTACGCTGCTATATTGTATGCTAGTGCGCGTGATAGCGAGAGCCAAACAGGTCAAGCAATTACTATTATTCGAAATATTGTTATAGGAATTCTTCTTTATGGCTTTACGATTGCGCTTATTAATTGGCTGATACCTGGTGGTGTGATAGGATAAAAGAAATGATCGCAAAAATCAAAAAAATAATTCTCGGTCTCATGCTCCCAGTGTTTACTGTTTCAGCTATGATAGCACCACCTGTATCTGCCGCTCCTGCTGGATGTGATAACGGTACTATTACCTTCTTTCCTAGGTGGTACGATGGCCTCTGTGATAAAAATGGCAATATTGTATCTCCCGGTCCGGGTAAATCTAGTAATACGGCAGACGCAACTGCAAAAAGTTTTAGTAGTTGGATTTCAATTATTGCATTGAACATTGTTGCAATGTTGCTTTATGCAGTTGGATACGTATCGTTGGGGTTTGTTATATTTGGTGGATTCAAATTCATGATATCAGGTGATAATAGTAGCGGTACTGTTGCTGCCCGTAAGACTATTACTAATGCGCTTATTGGGCTGGTCTTATCTATAATGGCAGTGGCGATTGTAAGTTTTATTGCAGATGCAATTGGAGGCGGGTCGGGAGCAAACTCAGGGGGCAACACTAACGCAGGAGCAAAACCGTAATGGCAGCATCAACAGACATCACAATCAAAGCGACAGATTTAAATCTTACTGGCGGAGATACAATTCAGGCTAATGATATTCAGAGCCTTTTGGGGACTGTATATATGGTTGCCGGTATGGTTGCGATTGTTGTCATTGTTATTGGTGGTGTTCGGTATGTTACTAGCGGAGGCGAAGCGAGCAATATCAAGGCCGCCAAAGACTCAATACTATATGCCGTTATCGGCCTAATAGTTGTCATTATGGCGTCTGCAATTACCAATTTTGTGCTTAGTAATGTAGGAAAATAACGGAGGAAATCATGAAACGGTTACTACAAAGAATTATTGCTAGTTTAATTATTGTTACGGGGTTAGTAATGACGACAGTTGCTATTCCTGTAGGTGCCTTAAATATCTATGAAAAGGGTTGTTCTGGTAGTAGCGCACCAACGGTTAAAGGTGCGACAGGCTCCTCAGCTGGCGGGGCCGCTATTTGTGGCGCAAAAGACCAAGATAACGTTCCGGATATCCTAAAAAATGTTGTTAATACAATACTCTTTGTCCTTGGTATGGTTGCTGTTATTATGATTGTCATAGGTGGTATTCGTTATACGACCAGCAATGGAGAGGCGGGTTCAATCAAAGGCGCCAAGGATACTATCCTCTATGCCGTCGTCGGTCTGGTTGTTGCTATATTGTCCTATGCGATAGTTAATTTCGTGCTAGGCAGATTTACAAATTAAAAAGGAGAAATATGAATAAAATACGCATACTTATCATCAGTTCATTCGCAATTCTAGGCTTGATTGCCCTGCCTCTACCATTGGCGCATGCAGCTTGTGATAAAGATTCATCGCCAGCAGATTGTATAAAACAGGGCACGAGTGACATAGGTGGAGACAAGACCGATGACAAAGCGTTAGAGGATGGAATTAAAACCATCGTCAATATGATGCTCTTCCTTCTTGGTGCTATTGCGGTTGTTATGATTGTTATTGGTGGTATTCGTTATTCTACGAGCAATGGTGATGCGAGCGCAACAAAAGGCGCCAAGGATACTATCCTCTATGCCGTCGTCGGTCTGGTTGTTGCAATCCTTGCCTACGCCATTGTCAACTTCGTTCTCGGGGCCTTCAGTGGTGCTAAATAACCATAACTACTTAACAAAATCGCTCTGGTCTGGTATAAAATAGGTAAAGCTATATAGCTAATCAAAAATGAAAGGTAAAAATATGATCAAAAGTATTAAAAGAATATTGTCTGCGGCACTTGTCGTTCCGGTGCTGGCGCTTAGTGTTGGTTTGTTTGTACAGCCTGTTCCTGCGCATGCTGCATTCGACAAAGGTTTGAGCGAAGGTGCAACATCAGCACAGGGAAAAGATCAAACTGGTGACGCGGCGAGCCTCTTTGGTGATAATGGCCAGGGCGGTGTATTCCGAACAGTTACCAATGTGATGTTGTTCCTCATCGGTGCAGTAAGTGTTATCATGCTGATTTTCGGTGGTATTCGTTACGTTGTATCTGGTGGAGATTCCACTCAGGTTACTAATGCTAAGAATACTATCCTTTATGCAGTTGTCGGTATTGTTGTCGCAATTTTGGCATACGCTGTCGTCAACTTTGTTATCGGTAGCTTCTCGGGTACAAGCAGCTAAGTTCAATAATAGATAATAAAATAACCCCGTTAGTAGCGGGGTTATTTTATATAAACAATTTACAAACTAGAGAACCTGAATCTTCTTTGCCTGTTCTTGTTTAACCTTACTAAAGGTGATAGTGAGCACGCCATCTTTTAGAACTGCTTCCACTTCATCTTCTTTGACTGCAACTGGCAGTGCTAATGTACGGCTAAATTCGCCCCAGTAACATTCCTGAATGTGCCAGTTGGTTGCCTCTGCGTCATCACCACTTGATAGCGTACCACTAACAGTTAGAATGCCATCCGAGATACTGACGTCTAATTCGTCTTTGTTTACACCTGCGGTGCGTGCCTTTACCACGAGTCGCTCTTCTGTTTCATAGACATCAACAGCGAGCTGACCTGGGAAGTCATCTTCTGTTGGGTCATCATTGACCATCGGCATGTTTGTCGTGGTATTGTCGTCGCTCAGGTCATCACTGAGAAAAGCGGCGGCTAATTCATCTTCGATCAATAGGTCATCGTTTTGCTTGCGGGCCATAGTTCCTCCACTTTTATACACGTAGGCTCTTGACAAATAGTCCTCTACAGTATAACTAATTCCGGTGGTATAATGCAACAGCAGTGGGCACCTAAACGTAAAAATCACAATGCTTGATACACTTTTGTCATATATAGCACCTCACCACTGTTCTGGATGCAGTGCAATAGGTAGCTTGCTATGTAATAATTGTAAATATAACATCATCTCGGAACCATACACTACGTGTGTGGCGTGTGGCAAAGGCCTATCTGGGCCTAAGGGAACCTGCGGTCAGTGCACAGTTCCTTATCAGCGAGCATGGTGCGTTGGCAGTCGACAAGATTACCTACGGAGATTAATTGATGACTATAAGTTTACAAATGCTCGATCGGCGTATCTGCCTTTGGCGGACTTGTTACACGAACGATTACCGGAACTGCCAGTTTCGACTGTCATTGTCCCTATTCCAACTATTAGTTCGCATATTCGACAACGGGGCTATGACCATATGACGTTGATAGCTAGTCGTTTTGCTCGTCTAAGAGGACTCAGGGTCGATGCAACACTTAATCGTGTAACTACTACGGTACAACGTGGTGCTGGGGCTCGTCAGCGCGTCAAACAGGCAAAGGTAGCATTCAATTCAATACGTCAACTCGATCCGAACGCTATTTATTTGCTTGTAGACGATGTTGTTACGAGTGGCGCAACCGTTAAGTACGCAGCGCATACCCTGATAGATGCAGGAGCATCAACGGTCTGGGTCGCCACAATCAGCCGCCAACCTGTGGACTAGAGGTCTCTTATCTGTTAAAATTTTGTATTGTAGCAACAACGTAGCTTGCTACGTCCAATTAATCAAACCAACGAAGTGCGTTTCGACGCCGACTAGGAGAGGTGACCGAGTGGTTGATGGTAACGGTCTTGAAAACCGTCGTGGGGCGACTCACCGCGAGTTCGAATCTCGCCCTCTCCGCCATATGAATATTGTTGGAACCCCCCGTTGGACTAAAGTTCAGCGGGGGGTTCTTTCGTAATCGGTCCGTCGTATAGTTAGGCGGGGAATCGTCCGAGAGGCCGCCCAGGTGCGCCACTGACGGCGCGTAGATAGTGCCATATGGGCACTATCATTCCCTGGCCTTTAGTCAGGATTTGCCAATATCAGCGCATGCGCCATATTCGATGCGATCTGACCAGTGATCGGACCGACGCCAGTCAGAGCATCTGGGTGGTAGTCGAAGTCCGCGTCCATTATTTCGGTCAGCTCAGCGTGCGAACGAGTGGATCCTGTGGCGCGGGCCGTTGTCGCGGCTGTCAACTTCTAAGCGCTCGAACATGGCCATATTGAGTAGCTGGCGTATCTTGTCATCTGGTGCCGTAGGTCCGGCGAGCTTGGTCTGTCTCCTATTGAGGTCTTCGACCGGCAATGCGTCGGCTATGTAAGCTTTGATGATATGAAAATACTGCATAGTGTTCATATTAGTATTGCTTTTTTATAACATTCGTGGTATTGTACATTCAGTAAGTCTTAAAAATAAATAATAAATATGAGTATAAATATGAACCACAATGTTCCAGCCACAACAATCGCTCCAGTAGACCCAACTGATGCAACAGAGGTCGTTGATGCAAGCGAAGCGTATAAAAAGAGTAAAGATTTTGCTCCGTCATTAATGAATGGAAATGTCTTGAAGACAAGCTCCATCCACACACAAGTAGAATCAGTAAAAGCTGATTTCCGCTCAGCTATTGGGCGTCATGAAATGGATGTAGCCGAACAAGCAAGCTTATTTGCGCAAGCGGAAGAAAACGCACATTCCGAAACCTGGGGTCAGTACGATGATTTTTCTCAAATTCTTAATAAGATGGACACAGGTTTATCTACTGATCCACTTCAAACACAGGAAGAAAAAGGGGTCATACTCGAGGCCTACACACGAGCAATTGTAAAGCACCCCGCATCCAATAGTGGTGATCGATACGATACTTTTCCTGGCAATTCTTTTACTCAACTAGTAGATACAGCTCTCAAGGCTAACAAAGGCAGTGTTGCCGCTGCTTTGGTTAACCATCTATTTGAATCAGGTGATCCACTCTTGAGTGACCCTAATAGCGAAGGCAATATCTTCATCGCTAGCCCAGGTGGCGACTTGTTTTCTGTCCCACGTGATGCCGTATTTGCCGACCAATATACTTCATCTGAAGGTGACCACGCATACTGGTTTTTCGTTAAGGCTGATGGTGTACAGCAAATTGTTGACGGCCGTGCAACAAACAGAGAAGAGTTAGATAAGCTACGGAAGATAACTGACCCTAATGGTGGCTACTCTGTTGATGCACCTGAGAAAATTGTAGCAGTACGAACAAGCGTCGACGATATATTCAAAAATGAATATAACCAATACTTCTCGTAGACGATTGTCCTGTATATAGTGACAGTATCAGAATGAGAATGTTTAGCGATACGCAAGGATAAATTACGACGTTTGCGTAGTCGTTAATAAAGCGAAGCTAGTCTGCGGCGAGGATCTTGGTGACCCGATCCCACGGATCCTTGTTCCAACGTTGTAGCAATAGCCCCGCCAATAAAAAAACCGGACATATAGTCAGGTTTTTTTATTTTAATATTAATTAAACATTAGTTGGTGAAATACTTGTTCCGCCGGCCCCGGTACCACTAAATGATGTGATGACGAAACTGACTGCTGCATACGCCAAGATTGCCACAACAATACCAACAATTGCATATAAGATTGTATTCTTGGCATTTGTCACCTGGGTTGAATCACCACCGGAGACAACATAGCGTAAACCACCAACAATCAACATGATGACGCTTATCGCACCGATAAGGAATAACATCACGTTTGTGAGTGTCTTAAATGTTCCTGTCGTGCCAAAGAGGTCTGAGACCTGATCTTTACCTCTTGCTGCGTTCGCGCCATCGGCGATACTTAAATTAAATCCAGCTGCATGTGTTTCAGTACCCATAAGTATAGCTATAGTAAATATTACTAATGCTGTAGCTAGTAAATACCATATTGTTCGTTGAACTCTCAAAACCATACCCTTATTATATCTAATAATAACCATTTTGTCAATGCTTATGTTCATTTGAGGTCTAGCCCCACCCCTGAGCCTGTGCTACAATAATCTGAGCCCGAGTAGCCGAGCTACTCAATTTATTAAACCAAGCTATCCGGCTGTTTGATAAATTGAGAGGAGGTGCAACAATATGTGACAAATTTCGAATTCATTCGGAAGCGAGAACATGAAAGAGAGCATCGACGACCAAGTGGCTGCTGCGTGAAACGCAAATAATTGGACGGATACCGTCCCCTTCAGCCATCGTACAGAAGGAATGTTGCGCTTTACGCAGGAGTTACGTGATGTGCGTGACCCCATGAATACGGAGGAGTACCCAAGTGGCTGAAGGGGACGGTTTGCTAAATCGTTAGTCCGGGGAGACCTGGAGCGGGAGTTCGAATCTCCCCTCCTCCGCCAAGCATAAACACTATGTGAAAACATGGTGTTTTTGTTTTGCAGATATTAACATATTAATCTAATGTATATACAATAGATTTTATGAAAACAGCAACGATAAACTTTAAAACAGATGAAGCAACGAAGCTCAAGGCACAGGACGTGGCTGGAAAGCTTGGTATTCCTTTGAGTAATCTACTTAACGCCTATCTGTATGAGCTTGCAAGCACGGGTAGCGTTCACTTTACGACAGCAGAACCAATGACTAAAGAAGTAGAAGCTCACGTTGCTAAGGCAGAAGCAGACATCGCCACAGGACGTGTCAGCTAGAAGTTCACGACGCTTGAAGAAATGTATGCTCATCTTGATTCACTGTAATGAATATCCAAACCACAAAAAGTTTTGATAAACAGTATGCAAAGCTGAATGTGAAAATGAAGGATCAGTTTAAAAGTCGCCTGGAATTGTTCATAGGCGATCCATTTGATTCAAGGTTAAGAAACCACCCTATAAAGGGTAGGTATTTAGGATATAGAAGTATTGATGTGAGCGGTGATGTGCGTGCACTTTATACGGTTAAGGGTGAAACTGTTATTATATTTGGCTTTATTGGAACGCTTAGCTAGTTATATTAGAAAATAAGAGATATACAGTCGCATCTCTCTTTTTCTTGTTTTTGAAGCTGAAAATCTAAACTCCCGGTTTTGCAAAGCAAAATGAAAGCGAGTTCGGCGCAGTAAATGAAATAAAAAAGCACATAGTCTCGATTTTCGAGTATATATGACAGATTGAGTTATCAGTATTATATAATTAGTTTAGTGCGACTATTATTGACAGAAATCGACCAAAGTACACTCATTGATCAGACAATCAATGATTTTTTTGAACGATCCATCGACTATGCTACTCGGATTGACCCTTCATATAGACAACTTTGGGAGTTGTTGTATGGTTTAATTCGATCAGGAGGCAAACGACTTCGCCCTAAAATGACTATTATGGCTTATGAGGCTTTTGGTGGAAAAGAATTAGAAAAAATTATACCTGTTGCTGTTGCGCAGGAACTATTGCATTTCTCTTTACTTATTCATGATGACGTAATCGATCGTGATTATACTCGTTATGGCGTGCCAAATATCGCTGGACGCTACAAGGTGGCGTATTCAAAATACGTCAACTCGTTAGAGGATCAGACTCATTATGCACACAGTGCTGCTATATTAGGTGGTGATCTTATGTTGTCTGGTGCGTACCAGTTGATAGCGTCAAGTGAGTTAGATGATAAGGAAAAGATGCTTGCTCAGAGTTATCTGGCAAACAGTATTTTCGAAGTAGTGGGTGGTGAATTGCTCGATATCGAACTGAGTTTTGCGCCTTATGCAAATGGCGATGCGTTGAAGGTTGCAAAATACAAAACAGCAAGTTATTCATTCGTATCCCCTATTCTCATAGGCGCGTTACTAGGGGGGATTAAAAGTACCAAAACAGAAGTACTGCGTTCGTATGCGACGTCTTTGGGGGTCGCGTATCAATTGGTTGATGATCAGCTGGGTTTGTTCGGTAGTGAGAATAAGACTGGCAAGTCGACATCAAGTGATATTGTTGAAGGTAAGCGTACCTATATGGTTGAACAAGCACTTGCGTCTCTAACGGATAGTGAAAAATCTGCTTTTATGCGCGCATTTGGTAATCCACAGGCAACACCTGTCGAGATAGAATACATCAAGCAATTGCTAGAAAAATCTGGTGCCCGGGAGGCGACTCAAAGAAAGATTAACGAATACTGTGAACATGCAAAGGCTACGCTGGATACATTAGAGCTTGATAAAATTTACTATGATAAGTTTGCGACACTTATCACAAATGTTACGGAGCGATCATCATAATGGAGCTTTATGATCAGGTTGCCTATGAGAACAG
>JBAQWG010000054.1:0-46340 GCA_049298775.1 Saccharimonadales bacterium (SeqCode) | reverse complement strand
GCATCAAAGAATAAAGATAAAGTCAAACGCACCAATGAAATGGCGGCTTCGTTTGATGAAAATACGAAAGCCGTGGCTGATCCGAACGCAGCTGTCAGGGGAGAAAAAATAAAGAAAGAAACGATTGAATCGGGAAAATTTAAAACAGCAATAGAAAAAGTAAACGAAAAGGTAAGTAAATCCAACCCACTGCAGATGTCTATTTCTGCAGCGTGTGCTGTTTATAATGTCGCTCGTATAACTACTGCGACCGTGAAAGCAAAATATATATTTGATTTAGTTAATTTTTCATTTCCGTTTATTCAAGCCGCGTCACAAATATACTACTACGGTTCAGTTGAGCCTGAGCTTGTTGAATATCTCGGCGATCGCTTAACATGGTATGACAAAAATGAAACTCAAGCAGACGGTAAGAAAAACCCTAAATACGGCCTAACGGCAATGGATTCGCAAGGTCTACAGATGGCTATATATGGTGACTTCACAAAACTAAAAGACTTCACAGCACAATACACTACCGGTGCACTCGGCGCTACAATTATGGTCTCAAGTATAATTTCGAGTATTCAAAACATGGTTGGTGGAAAAGAAAATCTTCATAATATATGTGTAACGAATAGTAATATTGGTCTTGCAAGCAGTGTATTTTGTCTGTCGAATCCATTATCGGCTGTAGTCTGTGGTGGTAGTACGATCGCTGCTATGTTTATTGCTCCAATTGTTGCCAACGAGGCGGTTAAACAGCTGAGTGAACCAGCAATAAAATTTATTGCTGACGCGAACCTAACATCTTCGCTCAAGGGTGTTGATGCTGGTAACGCTCTTGCCGCCGGCGTGGGATTAATGCTTATGAAGAGTAGTATGGGATACGGTCTATCTATGGCCAGTAGTGTTGATGACGTAACAAAGTTTATTTCTGCAACAGATAATGAATACTACCAATATGGCGAAGAGTTGGCGCGTTACGAGGCAAAATCAACACCATTTGACATCAACAATCAGTATTCATTCATTGGTCAAATCGCTTCCGCCTTTAACTCTTATCGCTCCAGCGATGGCACTATTTTCAGCCAACTTCTAAACGGTTTCTCCACAATATCGTCACCGTTAACAAAACTGTCTACAGCTAGCGCACTCTACAGCCAACCGTCCAACATGACACTCGAGGATGGATCAGCTGAAAACCGTCTCAACAAGCAAGTTGTTGATAGTAGCGGAAAAGTAACTAGCACAGCACGTGATTCAGACCTTGAGCAAATCGGTGCCGTCAACGACTGGTCCGGCCGTCCAGTCTATATAACAAATAATGCTGTTCTCAAGGCTATGAATGATCAAGCAACAGGTAAAAACACCGCAGTTGCCGACACTGTCGATTACATGGTATCGAACGAATACATTAAGGACGACGGGGCAGTCAATACCGAAAAAACAGATAACAAGTACCAGAAGTTTAAAGACTACTGCACAGAAGACCGTATAGATCCACCAGGAACTTCATCGGAGTCAATACTAGAAGGTAATGCCGATGATCAAAATTGGCACGACGGCGAAAAGTGTGTTTACAAAAAGGATCGTAAAACAGATGAGCAAACAATGCTTAATAACTTCGCCATTTACTACAATATGTGCGAAGCGCAGTATCCTACGGCCGAAAGTAGTATTGGTGGTGAGGAAGTAACAAGTTGCAGTGAAAGCAAAACGACAACACCTAAATCAGCGAACGGTGACGCATGTAGTCTCCTCAACAATCCAAATATTATCTATGTTAATGATGGCACAAAGAGAGGATTGAAAGAAATCTGCGAAACCGGACACTCTATAAATTCATGTAACGATGCCAATTATACACTTGACCAAGAGCTCATGAATATTATAACAACACTATCAGGAAAATATAAGGTATGGCTAAATAACTTTGGCTTCAAATACGACCGTTACAGCTGTGGTGGTGGTCAACATCCAAAAGGTAAGGCAGTTGACCTGAATGGTATTGAGAAATTAGATGGTAGCGGGCGAGCTGGCGGTCCCGACTGGGGTGGTATTACGTATAGCGACCCGAATCAAGTAGCTGTCATAAATAGCTACGCAAGTGATTGGCTATCAGGAATCGACCATAGTCACGGTGGAGTCGGTCAGAAAGGCTGCAGTAATAGCTTTAATCCAGTGTTCCCAGCCGCATCAACCAATGTCAACGGCGCAGCATTCTTTGCTGACAGTTGCGACCATCTTCATATAGATGTACGCGACAGAGGTGGTCAAAGTGTCTTATAGATTCCGATACTCTAATCGTTCACTATATATTACCCTTGCCATATTAGTAAGTATTATTTTTTGCGCCGACTTGCCTGTTCGTTCTTTTGCGGCAAGTGTACCATTAAAAGACAAGTCATTCTGTGCATCAAATAACATTAATTACGTTACGTGTGGTGGTGGTAGTAGTTGCTCAACTACCCCTGGTGTCATGTCTTCAACTAATATGGGGAGTGGAGGTGGTGGTAGCTGTGGTGAAAAAACCGAAAACAGCCAGGCAAACAAGGACCAAATATGGAGTTATTTCAATAATAAATTTAGAGAGGCAGGCTATAGCCAAGACGAGGCAGAAAAAGCGACATCCGGCATAATGGGTAATTGGCAACAGGAAAGTGGCTTTAATCCAGACAGGCACAATGCGCCTAATCCTGGATCTGGCTGTGCGGGTGCATCGGGACCCATAACCGGAACCGCAGGTATGGGTATTGCTCAGTGGTGCGGAGGAAGACAGCAGGACCTACAAAATTTTGCTACAGATAGAGGCACCGATTCTAGCTGTTTGAGTACACAACTAGAATTCACTTGGCAAGAAATGGGTGGACTTGGACTTGATAAAAGTATGAAGGGTCTTTCTCCACGAGAATCATCACAAAAATTCGATGAGGTATTCGAAGTATCAGTAGGATCAGGTGAACGGCAAACGAAGGGAGAAAACATTTATCAGGAATACACAGGTAAAAATCCGGGGTCGGTCTCGTCAAACAGCAACTCAAGTACTGATGCTGGTAATTGTCCAAGCCAGGGAAGTAATGGTCCATTGCCTTCGGCCAATTGCAAAGATGTTCAATCTTCCTTCAATAACCTAGAAAGTAGTGGAAAAATAATTTCAACAGGTTCAAAAGTCCATGATGATATCAATAAATGTTCAGATCAAAAACTTGAACGATGCTCAAAAGACGGAGGTGCACGCACACAAACGATACGCGGTATCGACGCAATCGCTCAAAATTCAGGAGTTAGCTCTATTACAGTATTGAACATCAATGAAGATCATGGCTGTGACGAATTTGATCACCCAATTGGACTAGCGACCGATCTCGGAAAAGCCGGTAGCGAAAACTGCACGAATACTAACCCCGTAGAGTGCAAGAAGATGTTTGATTACATTATTGCCAACGGTGATGAACTCGGTGTGAGCTATGTCATGTGGAATGGTCCATATTGTGAAGAAAAAAAAGCATCAAACCCACCGACAACTGTATATTGTAGAAGTGACCATAATGATCATATACACGTAAGTTTTGAGGATAGCTAGTATGGACAACACGGAAATTACAACAAATACTGTACAGTGGATAATAACGCATAAAATAATCGTTACATTATTATCTGTGGGTTTTATAGTAATTCCATTTTGTGTCAACTTCTTAATAAACAACGCTTTTGTGTATGTTGAAGCGAAAGCATCATTTGAAACAAAAAATATTGCCACCTACGCAGTATCAAGCCGACCAACACAAAAAGTTGGAGGAACTGGACTTATTATCGTACCGCGAGATACAACAAGTCTTATTGTAACCAATGATGAATATATAAAAACCGAGTTGAAAATTAACATTCCGTGGTACGGTTACATAGATAAAAAAATCCAGCTACAGCAAGATAAAAACGCAACTAAGGTCGCCTATAAAAGTACATCTGGCGCCGAATGTGCTACATATAATCCAGCGTCTGACAGATTAGCATATTATCAATGTAAGAATCCCAAAAATATCGTAACCTACGACGTCTCTGCGAACGGTAATTGGCGAAGTCGAGAACTAGCTAAGGTGTATTTTACCGACGGAAGAGTATCTCCATATTTAGGTGGTGTTATCGGCATCAGTCACAGCGAATACACTGACGCTGAAACTACTAACCTTGGTAATATTATAGTTGTCAATAGTGCGGGTAAAACACATACACTTAGCGCACCAGACGGTGTCGAAATATCTGAACTTAATCAGGCTCGGTTATTTACCAACGTCTACGATCCGACAGATGACCGCATTATTATCGTAATAGCAAATGGTGATATATTTATTGGTAAACCAACCAGTGCCGGGTCTGTTGATTATCATCTCATTAATCATCCAAAAGATTACAATCAAGATTACAATCAAACCCTATGCACAATTAATCGAGATGCGGCCAACTGCTATCAAGGACCGAATGCTTATGGCGACATTAGAAAAGATTTTGATTTTAGTAAAGTAACGGCATCACAAATAATTTCCTATAATTTCGCTGAGGGTAGCGAAAAGACTCGCAAACTCAAAACCAACTTATTTGCACTGGATAATATACAGACGGACGTAAGAGGGGAAGTTTTTGGTACATCATTCCGACGATTGTATCAATTCTTAAAAGAAGGCGATAGCTACATTACTGAAATAGTATCCCAAAACACAACAATGATAAGTGGTGGTGATGAATTATATTATATTCAAGACAAAGGCGTATATATGATTGATAACACGCTACAATCATCAAGCCATCAAATATTTTATTCGCCTAATATTACACCAAAATCCATTTATACAGTAGCTGGGAAAGTGTTTATTATTGGAACAGCTGCTAAAGATACTTCAACGACTTACGCATATCTATTAAATTCCAATTTAAACACAACACCTGGCGCCCGTTTAATCGATTTACTACCATCAAAATCTACACTTTTTCAGGGAAATGTCTCAGGAATAGATTTTATTGACAGTAAACTACTTGTCCGGTTGGTTGTTCCTCGTGATTTACGAAGTATCAAGAACAAGGAATTGGTAGAAGAAGCAAAGATTAAAGCACTCGATACTCTACAAACACTGGGCGTAACCACATCTATTGAAGACATTGTATTTACATATTAGACTTGTGTATTAATACATACCTCATACACTGTACATTTAATCAATTTTGTGGTAGAATAACTACGAATTGAGCTTTGTTATGAGTGTGGATGTTTCTGATGAAAATACTACTGTAAAATTTGAACCTTGGGATGAAAACGAAGGTGGTATTCGTCGTACTCCAGCCGAGGAGTCAGAAATTAATAAATTAGAGCAAGATTTTAAATCTCCGCCTGCTAGTTTATATAATCGAACTCAAAATCAACCGAAGTCAAAAGATAAAACTGGCGGTGCTACTTCGTTTTTTGTTAATCGAAAATTAAAAACAAAAAGCTCGTTAATTACAATCATCCTCCTATTATTTGGCGGCGGCGGATTCCTAACTGTCTTTTTTACACCAAGCATGGCGCTTAACCAGCTAACCCAAATGATGACTCAATCGTTGAACGACCAGTTCCACGCAGTTAATGAGCGTTCAGATATGTTACTCCGAGCCAAACTAAGTGATGTCACGAAAGGCTCTTGCGGCTTAGTAAAAATAGCGTGTCGATTTGCTTCGATGAGTGACACCCAAGCTGAACGTTTTAAAAAAGCCGGTATCGAAATAGATCGAAAACCTAGTGCACTCCTAAAAAACCGTGGTCAAATTACCGAAATGCGATTTACCGGCACAGACGGCAAAGAGGTAAAAATAAATAGCGCCGAACAGTTACATAGAATGAGTTTGGATAATATTGAATTTCGCGCAGCGAGCACAAAAGCCTACAATCCAATGTTCAGCACCCTAACAGATAAAGTAACGACAAACGTTCTTAAGAAACTCAAGGCTCGTAAGATGCCCATCACAGGAGAAACCGATGAAGAGCGGCAAAAGAAAATGAACGATACCGTCTCGAGAACTAACACAACAAGTGGTCAACCACTTGTTGAAACCGAAGATAAAGATAAGGGTACAACAAACTATTCGGTCGACGGAGAACCAGTAACAGCTGACCAGGCAAACGGAGCTAAAGATATCGCCAATAAACTAAAATCTATCACGGCGAGTGGTGGTTATCAAAGTTTTGCCAAGGGTACGTTGCGTGGCCTAAGCGCGCTTGGATATGCTCAAACTGCATGCTCAGTTTACACATTTGCTAATGTCGCATCGAGCCTTGGACAGGTTGAAAAAAGCGCTCAGGCTGCCCGTTTCGCAATCGAGGGTCCATTATCGACGAGTGATTCCATAAAGGCTGGTGAAGCTAAAGAAGGTGATGTTAGCTTTCAAGCAAACCTCGCAACCGCCACTCATCCGACAGGTACGGTTGTCGACGAATCAAAACTAAATCAATCAACCGATAGTAATAACCCTCCCACCACCACCGACCCTGACACCGGTAAAACGGCTTTTGATTCTAAGGGTTATAAATATGTCGCCTATCAAGAAGTACCTGAAAATCTAAACTTTCGTGAGTCACAATTCATGCTTGGTGGAGGCACGCCAACCACTCTACAAAAAGTTCTCAACTCAATTGCAACAGTTGTTAGTCCGACTAACCCAACACCAAAAGGGGTTCGAGAAAATTGTCATATTATTAATAACCCAATTGTAACAATCGGTTCTCTCGGTCTTGGAATTGTTCTTGGCGCCGGATCATTTGGTCTTGTTACCGCCCTTGGGATTGGCGGGTCAGTAGCTGTATCTATGGCTGAGCCATATTTCCTATCACAAGCAGCGAGTACTTTATCAGGTGATGTTTTCAAGAATCTTAAGGATGTTAATTACGGTGATGGCACCTATGTCGGTTCGGCAACCTTCCTTAGCTCTGTTGCTCGCGCTCGAGGTGCAAAACCACTCAACAAAGAAGAAGGAGTTAAATATCTCCAAAAAAACCTCGCTTCGACTGTTACCTACAATGAAACACAACAATACATTGCACGGTCCGATCCTTTTGATGTTACAAATCGATTTTCATTTCTCGGTTCACTTATATTTAGCGCAATTCCATTGATTGAAAAATCAAAAACCAGTGCCAGTTCTGCCATGATGAACATGGCGAGTATCATTCCAACAGCCTTATCGTCGCTAAGTCCATCAGCTAAAGCCGCGACAGTACCCGCAAATTACTTTAGTTGTAACGATCCCGCTATCCTGGGGGCTGGCATAAATGCTGATTTTTACTGCGTCGTTCATTACGGCGCAACCGAACATGAACTTTCCATCAAACCAGTTGATAACGCTCTCTGGATGGCAAATACAGGGAATATCGATTATGAAAGTGAAACAGGTGAACCAAAAGACAACAACCAGCCGTGGAATTACATTAAATTCCTCAGCGAATGCGTCAACCGCACAACAGGCTGGGGAATAGCTAATGAAAACGATGAAGAAGATGGAAGTAATTGTACCGATCCCGCTAAAGAGTCTGTGAACGAGCAGTTCCGAACATACACAATGAATAAAACTATCAATGATGCAATGGACGCAAAACCACAGGCTATGACAACCAACGATACCGAGGCTTACACCGATGGTCAAACAGGAAAAATTACCGACGGCTGGTCATTCCCCACGAAAGATGATGCGGTTATTTCTCAAAATTTCGGAGCTGGTTCTGGTCGTGAAAAAAATGGCGTAACGATTACCGCCAAGAATCCAGCCGACACTGAAGGCATGCCGATATTCGCCGTCTACGATGGTACGATAGTTGCGACAGGAGCTGAACAGGGGCTTGATAACCGAATTATAGTTAGTCACTGGGTGAATGGAAAAACAGTCAGTACAGTATACGGACATCTCGGCAAAAATTTCCTCGCATCTGGCTTAAAGATAGGTGATACCGTTAAAGCTGGTCAACAAATCGGTACTATTACATCCGTTGATGACAATACTGATGCACGACTATATTTTGAAATGTGGGAAGGTCCAACAACAACAGGTCAACCAGTTGATCCGATGGGTACACTGGGAGTCACAAGAAAAACCAAAGAGGTGAAAAATGTTTAGAAAAATTACAGCGCTCTTTTTAGCTGTTATCATACTTTCTGGTCAGGTCGTAGACACTGTTCGGGCTATTGATTTTGATGAACCATTTTTTTCATCCAATCAAATATTTTACTATGATGCACGTTGTGCAAGTGAAACAGCTCAGGGTATGTTGTCCGTCACAGGCAAAGACAACCTTGAAATAATATTAAAGTTCTTTATGCAAAAAGGCTTAACCCTCGCTCAAGCCTCAGGAATCGCTGGTAATATGTCGGCTGAATCAGGGCTCGACCCAACAATCATCCAAGGTGGTGGACACGCACAACCAGGATATCGACCACAATCTGGCGTCGGATTTGGCCTTGTTCAATGGACATCTGGTGGGCGTCAACAAAAACTAGTTGATTTTATTTATGGTGGTGGGTCAAATGACAGCCAAGGCGGTGGCCTGGGTGTTGATATCACCGACATTAACGGACAGCTTAATTTTGCTTGGAAGGAATTGTCTGAAGATTATCCCAACACCTTAACAGCGCTTAAGGGAACAGATGACCCTGTTGAGGCAGCCGTGATTGTTCATGATGGTTACGAGAGCTCTGCCGACTCCAAAGCACAAGTCATCACTAATCGTGGTGGTAATGCTACAAAATTTTACACCACCTATGTCGATAAGGATCCGCTCGCTGGTTCAACATCACCAGACACAACAGCTCTCGCATCAAAAACCACCGACAACAAAGGAAGCTCCAAAACAAGCACCGCAAGCGGTGGTTGTGTTGGTAGTGAGTTTTCCGGTGGTGATCTAGGTGATACAACCAAAGCATACGCATGGCCAGCCTACATAAGCGCTGGTGGTTCAACCAATTCAATGCCAGGATTTGAGGGTAGAACTATTAAAGCAACCGACATGATGGAAGCGTACGCGCAAGCAATTACAAAAGCAAAAGCCGATGGTCAATATGTTGGTGGTATTCGACTATCGGGCATCGACTGCGGTGGAGCAGTAACGCGAATTATAATTGATAGTGGGTTTGAGCCGAATTACAACTATAGCGGTAAGTCAGCTAATGGCGCCGGATATACAGGCATTCAAGAGAAGTGGCTCAAGCAAAATTGGGAAACAATCAGTGCAACTGATGCTGGTGACCGCCAACCGGGTGACGTCGCAATCAACGATAGTCACACATACCTGTATGTAGGTGAGGAGGTGTTTGCGAGTAAAATCGTATCGGCATCACTCGATGAAAGAGCGCCGATGCAGGGCCACGAAAGTGTTACTGACAGTTCGTTTAGGTGGTATCGTAAAAAAGTAAACCTAACCGGAGTGGAGCTGTAGTATGTATTACGAATTTATCCAGCGAAACAAACAAAGAGTGGTTGCGATTTTTTTGCTTTTATTTGCAGTTATCGTTATATGGTCAATATCAACAACCATTAATCGCCAAGGAAAAATTGCCGTAGTAGTCAGCGCAGTGCCAAACGATGCTCAAATTACATTCAGTGGATCAAACGAGGGGAATGGCACACGATGGATAAAACCTGGTGACTATACCGTTATTGCTAAAAAAGACGGGTTCACAACAGTCACTAAGAAAGTACGGATTACTGATCAAAAAAGTCAGAATGTGATTGCACTTTCATTGCACGCCGAAAGCGACGATGCGAAAAATTGGGCAAACACACACATGGCTGAGTATCAAAAAAACGAAATGTACGGTACTATCGAAGCTAATACGAATGGTGAATACTTTTCACAATTAAATCCAATTACAACAAAACTGCCGTTCATTGACCCGTATTTTAAAATTGCCTATGAAACGAATAGCAACCAATCTATAAGATTAACCGTCTCAACCCCGTCTCCTAGATATCGTTTTTATGCATTAGAAAAAATCCGCAATCTTGGCTATGATCCAACTGATTTCACTATTGTATTTAAAGATTTCAAAAATCCTTTGGAGTCAAAACAATGAATCAACAACTAAAAACATTTTTGATTATCTTGGCAGCAATCTTTATTGGTGGTGCGTCAATCGCTTATGGCGCCCTAACCGCACCCACTCCACAACAACCAGCCGTATCTGTACAGAAGGCATCTCCAAAAATAACAAAAGAGTCACTCGATATTAAACTAAAGCAAGAACTTCCAACAATCACCACCGTCCTAACGACAGCTTATCCCAAAGCAACAATCGACTATACCATGATAAAGAGTCAGTTGTTCGGCGAAGGAGAGTGGTTTGGTGCGCTCCTTTCATATCACGGAACAGACACACTTAATCGCGATACCTTGCGTGTAATTATGCAAAAAAAAGACGGTGCCTGGATACTCCGTACGACACCACCTGAAATAATTTTGTCAGCCAAAAAATACCCTGACGTTCCAAAATCAATATTGCAAACAATTAATAAACCAGTCAGCCTACCGTAATCTAATAACTTTCGCTTTACCTAACACGGCTGGGGGGTTAGTACTTGTCATAATAATCTGATGATCTTGAAACTTTGTTGCAAGATGAGTCTGACGATTGTCGTCCAATTCACTCAATACATCATCTAGTAATACAATCGGTGGAAGATCGGTTACTTCCTGTATGATATCTACTTCAAGAAACTTAAGTGCCAAGATAATCGTCCTCACCTCACCACGAGAAGCAGAACCAATCGCTAGTACATCATTAAAATTAAATAAAACATCGTGTCGATGCGGGCCAATACCCGTATACCCCATAAGACGATCGCGATCAATCCTTGACTCTAAATCAGCAAGTAGTTTTTGTTCAGTGTGATCAATTGTAGTATGTGAATAGTGCAATGAAACAGAGTCTTGAGTTTGCGCAATCGTTTGATAAGTAGAAGCGAGTCCGCGGTTCAATCGTTCTATTAAACGAATACGCATATCAATAATTTGGGCACCGTATTTTGCCAAACTTACATTCCAAGCAAATAACGCTTCAGACGAACCACCACTCTTTAACAATTTATTTCTTTGTAAGAGTGCCCGCTCATAGCGATGGAGTACTTGGCTGTAGGCCGGTACTAACTGCACTGCGAAACGATCAATGAACCGACGACGACGAGAAGGTGATCCGTGCAAAAGACGAAGATCTTCTGGCTCAAATAAAACAGTTGGATATCGAGAACTTATCGGTAGTCGGAGATTTATTTTTCCGTCTATGACGAACTGTTTTTTCTTCGGCATACCAGGTTGAAATTTAACTGTTCTAACTTGGTCACCAAGAGATAAATCAATACGCCACCACTCCGCTCCACGTCGAAGTAATTCATTGTCACCAGCCTTAAAAGAATGGCCACCTAACGCTACCATAATTGCCTCAATAAGAGATGTTTTACCGCTACCGTTTGGACCAGTGATTACCGTAACGCTCTGTGAAAGTCGTCGTGAAAAAACTTTGTGCGACCGAATATTCTCAACCGTCAACGACGTGATAATCATAATACTAGCTCTTTAACGGCATAATAATGTGTAGATAATCGTTATCTTTTTTACTGGCAGAAATCACACAAGGCGACAACTTACCACTAAATCGGAAAATAATATCATCACTATCGACAACAGCAAGCGCCTCTACAAGATATCGTGAATTAAGTGTCACTTGACCATCGGCGGTAATTTCGGCATCTGTTTCCGATGTATTTTCACCAAGTTCACTCGCAACCGAATGAAGAGAAAGTTTATTTGTATCCTGACTAGCACTTATGGTTATACTACCGCCTGATTCACGAGCAAAAAGTCCAGCAACTTTAGTAATTTGTGCAAAATTAATTCGTGATATAGTAACGTTTGTTTCCGAAGAAGCGGGTATAAGCTGCCTGTAATCGGGAAAATTTCCATCAATAAGACGACTAGTTATTTCTGCATCATTAAGACGAAAACGTACTTGTGTGTCATCAAACAAAACTTCAACTTCGTTACTATCTTCATTGATGGTTCGTAAAACTTCCTGGAGGGTTGATGTTGGAATAATCGCAGACACGTTACTCGTTGTATTTAGTAATTTCTTTTCTGATAATCGATAGCCGTCAGTCGCTGCTAGATAGAGTGCACCTTCATGTGAATGCCAATAAACACCAGTTAAAACTGGGCGCGTGGCATCATTACTAGTTGTAAGAATTGTTTGACTAATTGCTTGTTTTAGAGCTGTTGTATTGATTGCGTAGCTTATTGCTGTTTTATCATCAATGGTTGGTAGTTCTGGGAATTCATCTGCAATTTGGCCATTCACAATTGAATTATAACCTTCAGCAGTAATATGTAGTCTATTACCATCAACCTTCAAGGTAACGGTTGCTGATTTCGGTAGGCTTGATACAAATTCCGTAATGAGACGTGCTGGAATTGTAATTGAGCCATCGTTGATAATCTTGGCGCCAATTAATTGCGTTGAGGCAATCTCGAGGTTTGTAGCCGCAACCATAAGTCTATGTCCATCTGTACGAAGAAGGATATTGCTAAGAATAGGAAGTTGGGCTTTACTGCTTGCTACTCGGGATGTGCTACTAAGTGCTCGGGATAGATTTTCTTGTGTGACTGTTAGTTCCATTGCTGTTACCTTTCTTTAATTTATAAATTTGTAGTGTTAGTTATAGGTGGTGTGGAAAGTGGGGAAAACATATTTTTTAACGGGGGCGATTTGGCCAAAAATATCTGTGGTAAACAGTGCGCATAAACAGTGTGGTAAAAGGGTGTAATATGGTAGTTTTGCACGTAATTAACGTTGCCGTCAGGTAGTTGTGTATTAATCTGTGGACGTTCATCCCCTGCACTCCAACTGTGTTTTCGCAGGTTGTTAGCATCTTTTCCCCATAACCTAGACATAGAGACGCTCCCGTATTTCCGATACTTGTTCACGGATTACAAAGTCGAGTTTAATTGATTTCTCAATTTTATCAACTGAATGTATTGCTGTTGTATGATCTTTGCGACCAAGTTCGTTAGCAATCTTGGGAAAACTAAGATGAAGTTCACTTCTGAGAAGGTACATAGCAATTTGGCGTGGCGTAACTATATGTTTGTCGCGTTGCGCTGAACAAATTTCTGCAGGAGATAGAGAAAAATACTTAGCGGTCTTGTCGATGATTTGTTTGGCATTTATGTGTTGTGGGCGGGATTGGCGGACGTTTCCAAGAAGACCTTCGGCGGTGATGATGTCTGGTGCTATGCCACGCATCTCAGCGTAGGCAAGTAATTGATTGAGTGCACCTTCAAGCTCCCGGATATTTGTTTTAATATTGTTTGCTAGGTATTCTGTTGTTTTTCGCTCAAGTTCAACACCAGATAGTGCCGCCTTTGTCTCAATAATAGCGCACCTGGTTTCAAAATCAGGCATCTGGATATCGATCGGCATTCCCATCTCAAATCGACTTCTGAGGCGTTCGGTTAATGTCGGGATACTGCGCGGCGGTTTATCACTAGTAATAATAATTTGTTTATTATTCTGGTGAAGAACATTGAAGGTGTGAAAGAATTCTTCTTGAGTCTTCTCCTTGCCAGCAATAAATTGCATGTCGTCGATAATAAGAACATCAACATTACGGTATTTATCTGAAAAGCCTTTCTTCTTGAAGCGTATACTATCCATAAACTCCTTCACAAATGTCTCCGAACTTATATATAGAACGCGTGTATCCGGCTGTTTTTTGAGTATTTCATTGCCAATCGCTTGGGCAAGGTGAGTCTTACCAAGTCCAACACCACCGTATAAAAAAAGTGGATTGTATTTTATGCCAGGGTATTGGGCGACCGCCTGGCTGGCTGTGTAAGCAAGGTCATTGCTGGAACCAACGATAAAATTCGAAAAAGTGTAACGTGGATTAAGTGTACCGGGTGGTAATTGTGTGCCCATGAGACTATTTGCGGTAGTCGCATTAACTGACAATTTTGGTGACGAAGTCGTCTCGCGACTAATAGTCGTCTTGCGACCATTACTTTTTACGACATATTCAATTTTGGTTGGTTCGAGGCCATTTTTTGCAAGAACTTGCTGTATTTGTGACGTGAATTTTACCTGGAATTGTCTAACCGCAAAAATATTAGGAACGCCAATAATAACCAGATCATTTGTTGATTCGATAAGTTCAGTGTTTTTGAACCATGTTACAAAAGTGGCATGGGGGACCGTCAGTTCTATTTCACCTAAAACGCTTTGCCATAATGAGTGCTGCACTTAATAATCCCCTTTGAAGTATGTTTGATAGCCATCTACCGAGGCATCTACTGCCTATTACTATAAGTCAGGCTACACTTTTCCACAACCTAAAAAGTGTTTCTAATGAATTGTATCAAACAGAGGAGGTGGTTTTCCACAACCAAGACCCTAATCTGTAAATATGTGGATAAACAGACGAGTTTAGTGGATAACTATATTTAATATACAGACCACTCTTGATAAAAGGGTCAAAATAAGTTAAAGTAGTAAAGTTATGCCAAAAAGGACTCACCAACCACACACTCGTCACCGTGCTAAAACACACGGTTTTCGTGCACGTGTTTCGACTAAGGCCGGCCGTGCGGTACTGAAACGCCGCCGAATCAAGGGTCGCGCTAAACTATCAATTTAATAAGATAGTTGTCGGCAAATAGTAGTTAGCTTTATACTAACTACTATTTTATTTTTCATAATTTATTACACTTAACGTATTAACAACTATCTACTAATTCTTATCTAACATATATACTAATCTTTATGCTTGCATTTAAATATCGTTTTCATGGACATGGCAGTTTGCGCTACGTTTATGCGCATGGGCGAGCTGTTCGGTCTCGATTGATAACACTCAAATATAGCGAACACCCAAAACGAAAGAACCCTCGAGTTGCTACGGTGATTAGCAAAAAGGTGATCAAGGGTGCGGTTGGCCGTAATCGTGTTAGACGTCGCGTATATGAAATTGTTCGCCAGGAGCTACCACTTCTGAAAGAAAATAGTGATATTGTTTTGATAGTTTTTTCTGCCGAGGTTCGTGAATTACCTGCACCCGAGCTAACAAGTATTATCCGTGAACTATTAAAAGAGGCCGACATCTACAAAAAATAGACAAAAACTGGTATTATAAGATAAATCATTTGACCGCGAAGTGGAGTTCTAACCAAAGTGAATATTTTCGAAGTGCTAGTTGTTCAGCCTCTGTTCAATCTGCTGATGTTACTGTATACCGCCATTCCAGGTGGTGATTTCGGTATCAGTATTATTATCTTTACCATTCTACTTAGGTTTGCCATGTATCCTCTGGTTAAACGCCAGTTACATCAAACTAAAGCAATGCGAAAGTTACAGCCAGAACTGGAGCGTATAAAGAAACAAACAAAAGGCAATCGACAACTACAGGGTGTCCAGATGATGGAACTTTACAAAAAGCATGGCGTGAGTCCTTTTCGTTCAATTGGCATCGTACTTATCCAGCTTCCAATTCTATTGTCGCTTTATTTGGTCATCCAAATATTTACGCTTCATCGTGAAGAGTTGGCAAAATATACATATGATTTTCTGCAAAATATCGGTTCAATCAAAAACATTATTGAAAACCCTTCAGCGTTCAATGAAAAACTTC
Source organism: Saccharimonadales bacterium (SeqCode) (assembly GCA_049298775.1). GTDB lineage: Bacteria > Patescibacteriota > Saccharimonadia > Saccharimonadales > Saccharimonadaceae > UBA2112. The sequence continues at coordinate 30,671 of JBAQWG010000054.1, read as the reverse complement.
TTGGTATCGTCGACCTGACACAACATGCTTTTAGTAACGGTAGTATCAATTTTATTCTTTTAGCACTCGCCATAGTTGCTGCGATTGGTCAGTACATACAGAGCAAACAGACGATGCCACAGCAAAATTCAAACAAGCGTCTACGTGACATTTTATCTGATGCGGCGAATGGCAAAGAAGCTGATCAATCGGAAATTAACAATGCTGTCATGGGTAAGATGATTGTTGTGTTGCCTTTTTTCATGCTCTTCGTTATGTTGAGTCTCCCGGGAGCTATCGCCCTCTATTATGCAACAACAACCATTGTAGCTGTAATTCAACAGTGGTATGTTCTTCGAGAAGACGAAGAAGAACTTGAAGAAATGGCTGATCATCCAGCGAAGCAAACGAGTAAAAAAGCAACCGCTAAAGCAAGATCTAAACAGGCTGAAGAAGCAACCGTTATACGTATTGTAGCGAAATCAAAAAAAGTGAAAGGTGGTAAGTAATGAACACCGAACAATCAGTTGAATTTGCAAAAAAATACCTCTCAGACTTACTATCTTTTTTTGGGGTAAATGTAACCGTTGATGCTACGATTGACGAAGACGTGATAGAGTTATCTGTTCCATCCACCGAGTTAAATAGTTTATTGATTGGCAAAAATGCCGACACACTTCGTAGTATGCAACTACTTGTTTCATCAAGCCTTCGCAGTAAAGGTGCTGAGGTGTCACGCGTAAATATTGATATTGCAGACTATAAAAAACAACGTGCCGAAAAAGTCGCTAAGCAAGCTCGTGAATGGATTGAAGAAGTTATTAGAACTGGTAACTCATATGTTGCCAATATTAATGCGGCAGATCGCCGTATTGTACATCACGTCGCTAGTGAATATTCGGATATCCGTACTTACTCTGAGGGTGAGGGTCGTGATCGTAGTATTGTCATCGCTCAAGCTAGTAGCTAGTATAGTGAATATTTTTAAACCTACGACTTACTAAAACTATTATCATAGGCGGCAAGCGTTTGCTGAGCCATTTTTTTCCAGGAGTATTTCTGAACTTGTTTCGTGCCTTTTTTAATCATTTCCGTACGTAGTTTTTTATCGTTAAGTAGTCGGTCAACTTGTTTGGCCAGTAAATGTGGTTTGGTTGGATCAAAATAAAGTGCCGCATCACCAAGTACTTCAGGCAGACAAGTTGCATTACTGCTAACGACTGGTGCACTATGACGCATCGCTTCGAGTGCTGGAAGACCGAAGCCTTCCATGAAGCTGGGGAAAACATAGGCGACACAGTGGTTATAAAACCATGCAAGTTGCGCGTCGCTAGCGAATCCAAAGAATACGAACTGGCGATAGCCCTCCTCAAGCGCCCATTCTTCAAGTTTACGGCTGGTTTCATCACGTTTGCCAATAATAACCAGATGGAGGTCTGGATGCTTTTTGAGAAGTAGTTGGTGTGCTTGAAGGGCGGCTTTTTGGTTTTTATATACCTCAGCTCGTCCGACAACGATTATGAATTTTTTGTTTTTGTAGCGTTTGACCTGTTCTTCAGTTTTCGACACCATATCGGCTGCTTCGTAAGTAGTAACAACCCTTTCTTTGGGAACGGGTTGAAATTTAAGAAGGTCATCGCGTACAAAATTAGTCGGAGTAATAATAAAAGCTGAACGTTTTATAACACTTCGTAGTAGGCCTGTGAATATAGCTTGTTTAACTTTTAAGACAGGTAGTGACATGCCTTCGTTTTCTTTGATACGTAATAGATTTAGGTCATGAACGGTTGTGACAGACAGGCCTCGATACAGAAGGGGTTGTTGGGGCATACAAAAATGTACTAAATCGGCGTTTAGGGATCGTAATTGTCGGTAGAAGCCGATTTGTTCAGCAAATGTATACCAGTGGTAATTAGCAACAACGATAGTGAAATTCTTTTTGGTTGGTTTCCAGTAATTAACATCTTTTGCAAGTACGAGAATTGTATAGGTGTGCGGGGAATTAAGTTTCTCAAGATTGGTGAGGAGTCGCTCGACGTAGCGACCAGTGCTGGTGCTAATTACTCTAGCGTCGATGGCGATGTGCATTTATTTTTTCCCTTTTGCGGCGTGATAATCTTCGACGAGGTAGAGTGGTCGTTGCTTCGTTTCATTAAAGATGCGCCCAATATATTCACCGATGATACCTAGCGATAGAAGTTGTACGCCACCTAAGAAAAGGATAGCGGCCATTATTGAAGGGTAGCCAGCAAGATCGGTACCGAAAGCGAGAGTACGGATAACCAAATAGATGATATAGCCGAATGATACCAGTGAGACAATCATACCAAGTACGGTTGATATACGGAGAGGGGCTGTCGTAAATGACACGATACCATCAATAGCGAGATTGACTAACTTGAGATAATTCCAATGTGTCTGTCCAGCCGCTCGAGGGTCACGTACGTATTTAATTTCCTTTTTATTGAATCCAATCCAACTGAAAAAGCCTTTGGTGTAGCGTTCACGTTCGCGAATTTGCTTAAGTGCCTCAACGCAGCGTCGATCGAGCAGGCGGAAGTCACCGGTGTCACGCTGAATCGGAATACTTGTCGAGCGTTGGAGGATTCTATAGAACATACGTGATGAAAATTTCTTAAACCACGATTCACCGAGTCGTTTACTGCGACGAGCAAAGACGTCGTCGTAGCCTTTTTCCCATAGTTTAATCATATCGGGAATTAGTTCTGGCGGATCTTGAAGGTCGGCGTCGATAATAACGAGTGCATCACTGTGAACATGATCGATGCCGGCAATCATGGCGATTTCTTTACCAAAATTACGTGATAAATTGACGTAGCTGATGCGATCGTCTTTTTTGGCGTAATCTTTAATGATATCGAGGCTTTTATCACGGCTGCCGTCGTTGACAAAAAGAAATTCAAAAGAGTAACGGGGCACATTATTTGCCAATTTTGTTAACCTATCAAATAGAGCGGGCAGTACCGGCTCTTCGTTGTAGGCGGGTATGAGAATCGTGATGGATTTCATACCATAAGTATACCATCCAATAAAGGGTCAAGGCGTGATGATAATTGTGATTATATTGTTCGTGGAAGAATATAGTACATTACGCCATTGATCCAGTATTTCAACAGGTCAATTTATCGTGCCGCCTCATCGATGGCTCGTCCAGGTGTTTTGTACTCCCCGTGTCCATCTGTTTGGCCGGTGGAAATGGTCCAAAACCTTCGGGGTAGTGTAGCTTTGGATCACCAAAAAATCCTGCAAAAACGATATTGTCACGTATCTCGCGAGCGATATCCGGGAGTGCTTGTCCAACAACTTGCGCACCTTGGGAATACCCGCCAAGTATATATTGTGTACCTGTCGATTTACATTTGTTGTATCGCTGAGCTAGGTATGATTTCAACTCTCCGACACCCTGCTTAACGCTGTCACCATAGGCAAAAGACTGTCCGCCTGAAAACACCGCGCCAATAGCATTTGTGTATAAGTTGTTGTTTACGGCCACTGCAGGATATTTGAAACCTTCGTATGAATCTGTGCCAAGCTAATATTCGTTAGTTGTTAATGATGTGAAGTCTTAGTTATGGTTGTTTTTGACTCCCATTGCTTTAATACCCTTGGGCACTCGACGTCGATACACAATGTGCGTGGGGGCTGTATGTCACTAGTTGTAAGTTTCCATGATGTATCAGGCTTGAACTGATTGGCGACAGATTAAATTTCGTTTATGCTTACGACATGGAAAAACCAAATAATGAAACCAATGATTGCGACAATAAAAACCAAAACACCCTAAAGCACCCACTTCCGTTTTCGGAATCGAGAAACACCATCCTCTGTTGTCGACTTAATCATTTTCTCAGAATATACAACAGGATTGTATATGGGTCAACAATTAAATTATTTAAATGTAATATATTTGCATATTGATGAAGCATCGAAAAGTGAAAATGAGCCGACTTATGATTTTGACGACCTTATAAAGAAGTGAATCGCCCAAAAAAGCTCTAGACTAAATCAATCAACGACACGAGGTTATTTGCAGTATTAATACCTTTGCTTTTTAAATAAGTAGTTTTTTCATCTGCGGATTCATGGAGCGAACCGAGGATTGCTCCGGCGTGACCGAGCTGGACACCGGCAGGCGCGTGATGTCCTGTGACATAGGCATAGACTGGTTTGGTAACGTGAGTGGCAATATAATCTGCCGCATCGTACTCAGCTGTACCGCCAATTTCACCAATCATCACAATACGATCAACATCTGAATCATTTTGAAACAGCTCCAAGCAATCAGTAAAGCTCGTACCACTTATAGGATCGCCACCTATACCAATAACGTATTTTTGACCAATACCTCGCGCAGTGAGTCCGGCCGTCGCTTCATAGGTGAGAGTACCGCTTCGGCTGACGATACCAACGGTTCCGGGTGTTCCCATTATAGAGGGGATGATACCAAGTTTGATGACTCCTGGCATGAGAATACCGGGGCAATTAGGGCCGATAAGCGTGCTTTCCGACTTCTCTAGTTGTTGCTTTATTTGCAACATATCATGAATTGGAATACCTTCGGTAATACAGACTATTAATGGGATTTTGGCAGTGATTGCTTCGATGATAGCGCCTTTGGCGTGTGCCGCTGGTACAAATATGACGCTTGTATCGACTGACATGACAGCTTGAATATCTTTAATCGAATTATAGACGGGTATGTCATCAATATTTTGTCCAGCTTTGCCTGGCGTTGTTCCCGCAATGATATTCGTACCTGCCGATACCATAGCACGGGTGTGAAATGAGCCATGACTGCCGGTAATACCTTGGACAATGACGTTTTTGCCGCTCAGAAGTTTTGCATCCATTACACTCTATTGTACCGCAATAAAAAAAGACACCGCGACCCTAGCTATTCAGCAGAGGCCTCGGCACCTTTATGTGTATGATATCAAATGTTTTCATTGTTGAATTGTGTCATGATACCTCTTTAGCTCTTTTGATTGCATCCTTCAAACTGACATGAATACCAATCTCTTGTTCTGACAGTAATTTTTCTGCTTGTTCATAGTTTGTGCCAGCTAGACGAATATTGAGGGTGGGCAGGTTTGGCAGTTGTTTTTTAGCTGAGATTATTGCCCTGGCTACCTCATCGCAACGAGTGATTCCGGCAAAGATATTAATGATAATGACGTTTATATTTGGATATTCCATAATTCGTTTAAATGCCTCCATAATACTTGCCTCATTTGCACCGCCACCAATATCGAGGAAGTTTGCTGGAGTAAGTCCGGCATCTGCTACCGCATCGACCGTTGCCATTGCCAAACCAGCACCATTGGCAACTGTCGCGACAGTGCCTTGCGGATCGAGGGTGACAAAATTAGTCTCTGCCTTTTCTGTCTCGAAGTGCCATTCTGGGTGACGAAAGCTTGCCGAGTCGTCGAGGACTACTTTGGCATCGCCAGCTATAAGTTCACCATCCTTTGTTAAAACGAGCGGATTAATTTCAAGAAGCGTCATATCTTCTTTAACAAATGTTTTGTAGAGTTTTTCAACTAAATCCTGTAGCGCAAAAGTTTGGCCCGGTATATCGTAATATTCTGCCAACTGCTCTCCGATTTTTTCGCCAACTCCCAACTCCCAACTCTCAACTCCTATTCTAAAATAACTATCCTCAGGGTTATCTTCGACCTCAACCCCACCATTACTATGTGCCATGATGGTGATGGTGGCTGTTTTTCTATCTATAAGGTATGACAGGTAGAGCTCACGATCGATATCTAACAGTTTTTCAGCGAGTAGAGTCTTTGGTATAAAGCCCTTGATGTCGAGCTTTTTCAGTGCTGTAAGTGCATCCCTATACTCCTGATTGGTTTTAGCGATGACAATACCACCAGCTTTACCTCGCCCGCCGATCGGGACTTGTGATTTCAGTACTACAGGCAGAAACGCAGGTTCAGAGACAGCAATAAAACTTTTTGGCACAACCACGCGATTTACCGCGAGAATTTTCTTTGCTTCGTATTCGAGGAGTTTCACGCTGTTAGGATATATCTTTCAGGGAGTCAAAATAATTTGTGACATCGGGGAGCTTGGTTGTGACAATATTCCAAATAATCTCAAAATCAACCTCGCGATAGCCGTGGGAAATGATATTGCGCAGTCCAATCAGCTTTGGCCAATCATCAGAATAGTACTGTTCGTAGAAATCAGGGAATTGTTCGCGGATGCGAGCGAGCTGTTCGCCAATATCCTGAAGTCGCATAAGTGTTGCATCCTGAGCATTGCGATCACTCATGAAAGTATCTATAGTTCTTGGAGTATTTTCCGTAATAACAGCAAGAGTCTCGCGGATATAAGCTAGATGAGGCGCGACACTTTTACGCACTATAAAATCTCGACTAGATCATTATCGATATATGGCGCAAAGTGGTGATTGAGGCGAGTTGTTATATCTACTCCGCCCGTAAGGCGACCGTCGAGTTCGTCTTGTAGACCACCCAGGTCAAGGTATGTTTTATCCTTTGCAAGCTCAACCAGCAGATCGAGATCGCTTTTTTCGTTGGCGTCACCCCGCGCGTAACTACCAAATACACTTGCATGAACAACCCCGTGCGATTGTAGTATCGTACGGAGATCAGCAAGTTGCATGGGTAGTTGGAGCTCTTGTGCAGTCATAAATATAGTATATAACACCTGCGTACTTTTAGGACACAGGCTCGAGCATATTCCAACACCTATGGTACCTGAGTCGTATCCTTGTTGCGAAGTAATCGCTTTCCGTATTCAGTAACGCGTGTACGGTACAATGCCGCAACGTAAATGATTGTCAGGACAACGAATGTGACGACAGTGTTCCAGATGATCATAGTTGGTAGCGGTGGACGGAAATACAAATCAATCACAAACAAAATGAAGGCATGGAGTCCGTATACAAATAACGATTGTTTACCAAATACTTCCAGAACGCCTCGTGTACCGCGACTGATATTCTTTTCGAACCGACGAAATAGTAGATAGAGTGCAGCGAACCAGACGACACCAACAGCCACACGGGCTGGGGCAAGATGAGTTTTGTCGAAATACGGTAATAGCTGGTTATGTAGTTGCATGACATGGCTATCTGGAGCCATGACAAGTGGCGCGAGTGCAAACAAAAGAACTGATAGTGTATACGAAACTACCGCTACGCCACAGACGCTAACAAAGATTGTACGCTGCATTTTGCGCGTTAGGTTACCAAACCAGTCTTCGATATGGGGCAGGTAATATCCGAGAATAATACCAAACATAAACACCAACTGCCATGGTGAAAATGGCAGGAAGCGTTCGACGTCGCGGAGGAAGAACCATACGGCAAAACTAGCTACCGCTACGATCCAGGCTCGACCTTTTGCGACTAGCCACACAGCCAATGGGGCGAATAACATAAACATAGCGTAGCGGTTTAAGAACTCTGCCCAGCCAAACGCATAGCGCATAGTGAATGTATCTAATAAGAAGCGCCACGGTTCACGCGCATACAGTGTCTGATAAACGGCACTGTTCGGTTCAAGAACAGCCCAGGCGGAATAGAAGAAGGTGAAGAATGTTGCCAGGAAGTACAGCAAGAATGCTCGCTTCCATATCTTCCGAACTGTTTTTTTAGTGTCTTTGATTATCTTTGGTCCGTACAGATATCCAACCAAGAGACCAGAAATAGTGAAGAATCCCTCAGCAGCCGAAGCGGGTAGTTGATTACCGCCGCTGATGAAGGTGAATAATGATGGTGACCATGCAATATGTGCAACGATGATTTCAATCAGGAACGTACCGCGCAGTAAATCGAGCGCCAGTATGCGGTCGCGATTTAACTTTTTTTCATGGAAACGATGAAACAACGAGAACATTATTTACCTATAAACAATTTACGAAGTTTGCGTAGTCCAGTTTGATCTGGCGGTAGGTCGTCCCATAGAATTTGTTTAATATACTCCGTGGTGACCTTCTTGCGGTGCTGTATGCGCCAGCGCGAGGGTAGTTTCTTGATACCTAGTACGATACTCATAGCTGCCCCTTTGATAGCTGGCCATCCCCTGCCACGCACAATAGCATGGCCGAGAATCAACCAATAGGCGAGGTAGAATCGAATGCCGATTGGAAACAGCAGACCTAGCGGTACATTTTTAATAAATACCAACGGCAAGTTCTTGAACGTCTGATAAGTAGCGAAGCCAGAGCGCATGCGGCCGCTCGTCTGCATTAACTTGTGGTAGGCAATCGCAGACGGTTCATAATACACCTTCCAGCCGGCCAATTGCGCACGAAAGCTGATGTCGTTGTCTTCGTAGTAGGCGAAGAAGTCTTCATCGAACATCCCAATCTCGCGCAGCATAGGGACGGAGAATAGCGTCGCGCCGCCACTGGCGCCAAATACGAATCCGCCTTTTGGTGCCTCCGACGCTTTGTCGCCGCGGTTGCGCGGGAAGCCAAGTCCCCATTTGGAATAAAACTCCCCAGTACTATCGATTGTTTTGCCGTCCTCGCGGAGGAGCAGGCCGGTAGTTAGCCCAGACTTATGCTTTTTGGCTGCAGTAACTAGATTCTTCACCCAATCTTTGTCCGCCACTGCATCGTTATTCAGTAATGCTACGTAATCACACTTATTATCCAGCGCCCATCGTATGCCCGTATTGGCGCCACCGTCAAATCCCAAATTCTTGTCGTTATAGATAGTGACGAGTTTTTTGCCGTATTGCTTTTCCAGCTCTTTGAATTTCTCGGCTGATCCGTCGTGTGACCCATTCTCAACAGCGACGATAGCAATGTTTCGATACGTTTGTGTGGCAAGAGAATCGATACATTCAACAGTATCCTCAATCCCCTTGTAATTTAATACAACAACCGCAACGCGACTATAACTATCCATAATGCTCTGTATATCTTATAATGTTTGGAGATAATATGAAAATTTCAAATATCGTAAGTCGCCGCAACAGAATCCTGCTGCGCGAACTGGTGGTGACGGACTTCAAACTTCGTTACCAAGGATCTGTGCTGGGGTATCTATGGTCGCTTTTGAAGCCACTGATGCTATTCGCAATTCTTTATGTTGTTTTCGTTCACTTTCTGAAGTTTGGATCGGATATCGAGCATTTTCCCGTATACCTACTCTTGGGTGTGGTAATGTGGAGCTTTTTCACCGAGGCAACTCAGCAGGGTATGCAAGCAATCGTGTCGCGCGGTGATTTAATCCGCAAAATTAACTTTCCGAAATACATTATCGTCATCTCGGGCACGCTATCCGCTCTTATTAATTTCGCATTGAACCTATTGGTCGTATTAGTCTTTGTCATAGTAAACGGCGTTGATTTGAAATGGTCAGGGTTATTATTGCCACTTAATATTCTCGAGTTATACGTCTTTTCGCTCGCAATCGCATTCCTGTTGGCTGCAATGTACGTGAAATACCGTGACATCTCGCACATTTGGGAAGTATTCCTGCAAGGAGCGTTCTATGCCACGCCTATTCTCTATCCGATCTCTATGGTTGCCGCACAAAGCGTATGGGCAGCAAAGGCCCTCATCGTCTTCAACCCAGTTGCGCAGACCATACAAGATGTGCGGTACAACCTCATCAGCCACCAGACGGCAACCGTGTGGAACTATGTCGACAAACTATGGGTGCAATTGATTCCACTAGCCATCGTGGCGGTGACTATTGTACTAGCGGTCTGGTATTTCAAGAAGAATCAGCGATACTTTGCGGAGAATGTGTAGATGTCGGGTAAACGTACAAACTATGCTTTTATAGATAGTCAGAATCTGAATTTAGGTATTAAGTCTTTGGGTTGGACACTTGATTTTAGGAAGTTTCGACAATTCTTTCCGAACAAGAATGACCAGCATCGGCGTTCGGTCGAAACCTTAGGCTTATCTGGTCATGGTGATACAAATGTAGTAACAAAACGCTACCGAAAAGTCAATACACCTCGAAAAACAGGAGGCAAGAATGAGTGATCAAGAAAACGCCGTTGTAGTTAAAGATTTATACAAATCTTTCAAGTTGCCGCACGAACAAAGTAGTGGCCTCAAGCAGTCAATTGTCAATTTTACCAAGCGCAAAAAAGGCTACGAAACACAGAGGGTACTAAAGGATGTATCCTTTGAGATAAAAGAAGGTGATTTTTTCGGCATAGTAGGGAGAAATGGAAGTGGAAAGAGCACTTTACTTAAGCTACTTGCAGGTATTTATGCTCCAGATAAGGGTCTTATACAGGTTAACGGTAGTCTGACCCCGTTTATCGAACTTGGGGTTGGTTTCAATCCGGAGCTTACGGGTAGAGAAAATATCTATATGAACGGAGCGCTACTTGGTTTTGACAATAAGCAAATGGATCAGATGTATGATGAAATTGTCAACTTTGCAGAGCTTGAAAAATTCATGGATCAAAAACTAAAGAATTATTCGAGTGGTATGCAAGTAAGACTCGCATTTTCAATCTCAATTAGGTCTGATGCACCAATTCTATTGCTTGATGAGGTACTTGCTGTGGGTGATGCACTTTTTCAGAAGAAATGTTATGAATACTTTAAAAAATTGAAACATGATAAAAAAACAGTCATACTTGTTAGTCATGATACAGGTGTGCTTCAAGAATATTGCAATAAAGGACTTCTGATTGATAAAGGTCATATCATTAAAAAAGGTGAAATAAACAGCGTTATATCGGAATATATAAAAATACTTAATACATCAGAAGAAGAGGCCGACGAAAAACAAAATCAAGTTGCAGGTTTACACATTGGCAACGGACGCGCAACAATAAACGATGTAGAAATCATACCGGGTAACAATGGTAAAATATTTACCGACAGAGATAATAGTATCCAAATAGATGTTCATTATACCTTTAATGACAATGTAGAAAATCCAATCTACGGGCTTACTATAAATGATGCGGCTGGAGCACGGATAATGGCAGTAAATAATTTGTGGTCTAATAAAAAAATGGTAAATCAAGTGAATAGGAGTGACCTGATTATCGAATGGAAACTCCCGAATATTTTCAATACAGGTACTTTTTATGTAACGCCTGCAATTGCTGCTTCGGGGGGCTCAGAAATGCTTGATCAAATAGATAATATAGTGAAATTTAAAGTTAATAAACTCCAATTTAGTAACGCTGCAACGAATATAAATTATGAAATGCGAACAAAAAGGCAATGAGTCGCATTAAACTTTTAACTCACTCAATCAAGCCGATATTTGATTATGGATTGTCAGTTACAAACACTTCCGGGTACTGTAGTGCTTGTGGGGGTGATGAAGTATGGCAATCGGCACGAATCATCAATGATGACTTAGCAAATTCATGGGATATTGATGACGTGTTGCGTCAAGCTTTTGATGCTAGAGAATCAATGTTCTGTCCCCTATGTGGATGTTCGTTTAGACTAAGACAATTAGCAGAGTCTATTACATATATCTATGGAGGAAAATCACTTTTAGAATTGCTGGAGAACAAATATTTTTTGGATTTGAGAATCGCAGAAATAAATTCTTGTGGCAGACTCCACGGTATTTTGTATACTCATCCAAACTTAAGTTATTCGGAATATGTCCCTAGTGATGTTGCTATAAGATCTGAAAACCTCGAAATGTTAACATATAAAGATAATAGTTTTGATCTTATTTTGACATCAGATACATTAGAGCACGTTCCGGATGTAAGGATAGCACTAAAGGAAATCAGACGCGTTCTTAAGCCGGGTGGAAGGCATATATTTACTATTCCGATAATATGGAACCGCTTGACCCTAGAACGTCAGAATAAAGAACCGTCTTATCATGGGTCTGGTGAGCCGGACTATCTTGTGTTTAGTGAGTTTGGTTATGATATGATTAATATCATTAAAGAATGTGGCTTCACAGTTAAGATATATAAGCCTAACGTAATTAATCTGAGAGATACGGCTGGAGTTATAGTGGCAACAAGAACAGGAGACTCATAAAACTATGACAAAAAAGAAAACTTCAGTATTAGAGAATGATTACGAGCGAATGGTTCCTGAATTTCATAAAAATCATCTTATTTATGCTGAACATGTAACACGTTATCTTGCTGCAAAACCAGTCGTTAAAGATAAAATTGTACTTGATATTGCAAGCGGTTCCGGTTACGGTACGAAAATACTCTCGGAAGCTGCAAAATATGTCTACGGGGTTGATGTAAATGACAAAGCTATCATCTATTCAAAAGAGAACTACGCTGGAAAAAACATCGAGTATCGTATTGGTGATGGAGAGAAAATTCCTCTCGACGACAACAGTATAGATGTTGTCGTTACGTTCGAGACTATTGAGCATATAAAAAATTACAAAAAATTCCTATCAGAAGTGAAGCGTGTATTAAAAAATGATGGTTTACTCATACTCTCAACGCCAAATGATGTTGAATTTGCTGAAGGTAACCATTTTCACTTACATGAGTTTAAATATGATGAATTAGTAAATCTAGCGAAGAAGTATTTTAAGAATATTGCTCCATATTTTCAATCCACATGGAAGTACGTTTCTGTTGGTACGGAGAAGGATTTGGAAGGTGATGTGAGTGGCGAGACTCTTAATCTTACAAAAAAAACTCGCGATCAACACTTATATTTTTATCTTCTATGTAGTAATAGGATGATAACAGAAACTGTTGATCACATTGCTGCACTGGGTGAACATTACAGTGACCGACAATTGCATGAAAAAGAATTAAATTATGAGGCGAGAATTTCATATGCTTCAAGTGAAATGGACAGGCTTCATAAAGATCTTAGTCATTCTCAGCATTATAGGAATCTGGCTGAAAATGAGCTAAAATCTATTCGAAAATCATTTGCTTATAAGGTAGGTAATGTGGTTGTTTTACCAATAAAGACAGTTCGTTTCTTGTATAGAAGATTAAAAATAAGGAAGTAAATTATTTCTTGATGATTTTTAACTACGCACCATTTCGTCCTTCGGCCCTTCCGAAGTTAATATAGTGCAAGTAGTAATCTCTTAGATTGTTTCCAAATACGGCACGAAGATCTCCATAGCGGTTCTTGTAATTCGTGACATTGAAGTTTGCGTTCCCGATACGACCTTCATTCATCCCATATCGTAAGAAGTGATTAAGTGTAGTTATGTCATCAATGTTATGAGCTTGCCAGACGTCTGGACTTGATTTTGCGTAGTGGTTAAAATCATAGACTGCTGAGTAATCGACGCCACCTATTGCTGATCTGCCACCAAGATAGTCTCCTGTGCTATCCCTACCCTCATAGCTGCCGATATTAAGATAATGGAGATAGTATGCACGTAAGTTGTTGGCTCCGAAGGCAATCCGTAAATCAACGTATTTGTTTCTATATGGTATAACTCTGAAATTATTATTTGCAACGCGCCCTTCATTCATGCCAAAGTTTAAGAAATGCCATAGTGCCCCAGTGTCGTTATTTTGATAGGTTGCTTGGAGATCTGGATTATTTGCCATATAAGTGGCGAAATCATAGATGTTCGCATAGTTAACGCCTCCAAGAACTGTAGCTGGCTGGAGGGGTGCACTACTGGTGCTTCCATCCCTGCCTTCATATCTGCCGATTGCTATATAGTGCCAATAATAAGTAGGTATATTCGTACCATAAGCCCATCGTAAGTCTGTATACCTATTACGATACGAGGTAACATTAAATTCCGCGCTCGCCACTCTCCCCTCGTTTATGCCGAACCGTATAAAGTGGTCAAATGCAGTGAAATAGTTATTTCCAAATGAGGACTGAATATCGGGGTTATTATTAATATAATATTCAGGATTAAAGACTGCTGAATAGTTAACGCCTTTGTAGATAAACGCATAAGTACTACCGAACCACTCTTTAAAGTACTGGTAAAAGTTCCTATTGCCATATGCACCACATGTTACCTCGCCAGGGTATGCCGCAAGTGCGCCGGCATTTGGAGTGTATGGTGTATAGATGTATAGACTGAGCGTCGCCATATTTTCTATATAGATACGCTTGGTGCCGCAGGATGGAACTGGAGAGTATTGGATGTCATTCCAGCCGATATGATAGCGATAATCGTTTGGGTGCTCTTTGTAGTAATTTAATTGCCATGCAGCGGTCATCATTTGCTTATAGAATCCGGCCTTATCCGATTCGCAGTTTGCACTATAATTGGGTCCACTATCAGGGCACGCATAACCCATGGCGTATTTGTACTGTGATTTTAATGGCCAAGAGTCGGCTGTTAATGGCCCTGCCGATTCCTTTTTGAGCATAACTAGTAACACCTGTGGATTTATGTTGTATTGTTGTGCTGCATCGTATATGATTTGTGCCGCCGATATTCCGCCAGAGAAGGCACCTCCTCCATTTTCGAATGAGGTTGCGCCAGTAGATGGATTTTCATGGTAGTTGTTTAGGCAAGCGTATGGTGGGCCTGGCCAGCCCACTGATGCTGCGTATTGTGCACGCGTACCTCCGCCATATTCAGAAGTTTGTGTACCCCAAGTATCGCAATAAGGAATAAGGCCGTTGAGGAAGTTCTGAATCTGTTGTACGTTCATGGTATTTTTGTTATAGAAGACACCGTCATCGATTATATTACCAGCGTTAAAATCTGTAACCGGTACAGCCTTTGAAGTCTGAGTAAGTAGAATTGTTGCTAGTGGTATAACAAATAAAGCTGTACATATAAATACAAAATTACGAATTAGGAACCGATTAGTTAATCGTGAACTCAACTTCATTTGAGGTACCTTCATAGTTTGCTGATGAGTAGTGGAGAGCAGCTTTCCATAAGCCATTTGACAGTTCGGAAATCGGTATCGAAACAGTCTTGCAGTCTGTTGAGGCAGGATTTTGCAAAATCTCAGTATCTTTACGATTAGATGCTCCTGATGGTCCCTTTAACATAACGTAACACGACCCCTCTTCAACGATAGGGTAGCTGAGACCGCCACGTATGTAAATAGTACTACCTGAGGTGTTGGTCGATGCAATTAACGGGACATTTTTCTTTCCGGATGCTTCGGGTGAAGTTGGTGGCGTAATCGGTTTATCGCTATTTGGTGAAAGATTTTTATTGTCGGGATTTTTTGCTAAATCTTCTGCCTGTTGGATGTCGGACGGAGCCCGTTGGCTACTAGACTGAGATTTAGACGAGACGACATCTTTTTCTTGATTTGTATAAAAGACATACGCCGCTAGCGATACTCCGCCTACAAGAAGCAGAGCGATTGCGGTTATAAGGATGGTATTTCTAGTTTTTTTTATTTTCATGACGCTTGTGATCTGATTATATCATCGTATTAGTGTACATGTAAACTTTATGATATAAGGCTTTTGAAATGGTATACTTGAGTGAGCAACGAACAACGTGCATGAATCTAAAATGAAGAATATCTTAAAACGATTTTTTGGCCGTGGGAGGCGAATATTAGTGAAAGTATCGGCACGAGTAGCCCGGTCAGTCACTATTTTAACTGCTTTTAACTTTTACAAAGACAAACTTTTTACTTTACGCAACACGTCAGCGTCAAATGAAGCATATTTCGTAGATAAAAATGGAGATTTTAAAAAAACCTCCTCTATCGCTGTTGTATTGCATCTTTATCATACTGACACATGGGAAGAAATATTTGCAAAGAAGCTGAAGTGTCTTAACAATAGAACCGCATTTGATTTATATGTAACAATGCCCTTAGTAAATGAACCCTATATAGAAGTTATTAGAAAAACATTTCCATTGGCAAATATTCTTATAGTTCCAAACAGGGGGAGGGATGTTCTTCCATTTATAAAAACAGCTATTATTCTCAACAAGCAGGGCTATTCAAAAGTATTGAAAATTCATTCTAAAAAATCAAAACACAGAGAGGATTTCATAGCTGAAGGTGGCGACGCGTGGCTTACAAATACACTTGATACATTGATTCCTGAAGACGACTCAGTGCTCAATACGGTTATTAAAAAAGTTCAAGATAAACGAACAGGAATGATTGGTACACAGGAGTATTACTATCCATTAAAGATGTATCTGGGTAATAACAGGGAAGACATTGACCGTATTCTGAAGAGTATTAACAACAATCTCTTAAAAGGGGACACTTCGAAGGTTGTGAATGATATCGGTTATTTTGGCGGGACGATGTTTTGGATTGATTTGCATGCTATTCGTGACGTGTTGAGTATTGCGATGTCTAATTTTCCGAAAGAGGCAGGACAGACCGACGGAACAATCGCACATGCACTGGAACGTGTTTTCTGTATATTACCTCAGCTGCAGGGTCTGAACCTATATGGCGTATCAGACACAAAGGTCATTCAATTGAAAAAGGGTGACGGCAGGGTGCCCGACTGGTACTATGAACACATGTCACCAGGAAGACCATTCACAAGCATTATTGTTCCCGTTTATGGTGATTGGCCGTCGTTGTCGCTTAACATCGCATCTTTAAAAAAGGCCATCGGTAATCGAGAAGATGTATCGGTGCATTATGTAAACGATTGTGGTCCGGAGGCGGATGTATTAGAGGATATGATCAAGAGGAATATAAGTGGTATGTCGAATTTCTACTATCACAAGAACAAAAAGAACTTAGGATTTGTAAAAAACTGTAATAATGCGGTGTTTAATGTAGTTGATCAGTCGCAAGATGTACTACTTCTTAATAGTGACACAAAGGTGACGAATGACTTCTATGATCAAATGAAAAACGTACTTTACTCAGAGGATGATATTGCCGCGGTCACGTCACGGAGCAATAACGCAACGATATGGTCAGTACCGATGACGGCTAAACTCGCGCACCACAGAGCAATGTCATACATACTGTATCGGTTTATTAAAAATGGTTTGCCTGATAAATATATAACACCTACAATACACGGATTCTGCGTGCTTATTCGTCGCACTGCCATAAAAAAGCACGGTCTTTTTGATGAAGTATATGGAAAAGGCTACGGTGAGGAGAATGATTTTGCGATGAGATTGCATAGGAGTGGACTGAAGTGTGCGGTTGCGAACAAGTCATTTGTTTTCCATTATGAATCGAGAAGTTTTGGTAATGATGCCCGAGACAGACAAATTGAAGAAAATGAAAGAATCCTTGATAAGAGATATCCTGAGTATAGACAACTTGTCCAGGAATATTGGGACAGTATTAAGGAGCCATTAAAATGAAAATACTTCTTTTATCACATAGTGGATTGGTAACCGGTGGGGCGGAACAGTGTTTGCTTGAATATGTAGATGTCCTAGTAAAACAAGGTCACAAGTGTAAAGTCATAGTGCCATACAAGGGTGACATGACAAGAGTCCTAACAGAGAAAAAAGTGAAGTTTGTCGTTGTCGGCTATGGCTGGGCAACGAAGCCGCATAGACAGGTGAATCAGTACAAGTTAACAGCAAGCACGGGTAATTCGCTGTTTAGGATTTTCCAGGAAGTTGATAGCTATAAGCCTGAGGTAATTATTACTAATACATCAGTGATACCATGGGGTCTTTATGCTGGTCGTACATTCCGTATTCCTACAATTCTATTAGTGCATGAAATACTGAATGACAAAGACCCTTCATTGAATATGACGCCAAGCTACAAAGACTATGCAGAAATTCTCAATAAAAACACCGACTACGTTATCTATAATTCACAGTTTGTAAAGAATGAATTTTCGTCTGATATAAAATTACCAAAAACTTCAAAAAAGATACTTTACCCATTGCCAAAAATTGATGTTGTAGGAATCAATAAGCTTTATATAAAAAATAATATCGAAGGTATATTAAAAATTGCCATTTTTGGAGTCTTAGCTCCAAGGAAAAACCAGATTGAAGCAATAAAAGCTGCAAAAAACCTCGTTAATCAGGGTGTGACACAGTTTACAATTGATCTATACGGCGATAAGGACGCTGATATACGATACACAAAGAGCTTGCGTCGATTTATTAAAGAAAATTCATTGTCTAATTACATAAAAATTAAGGGTTATTCGACAAACGTTTATGAGACGATGAATCAATATAATGTTGTATTGAGTACTTCGACGTATGAACCATTCGGAAGGACGATTGTAGAGGGTCAATTATTCGGAAGAATCGTTATTGCGAATAATACTGGCGGAGGTACGGAACTGATTAACGATCAGACAACCGGCCTCGTGTACAAACTCGGTTACCCGGAAGATTTGGCAGAGAAAATAAAATGGATTCTTGATAATAAAAGTGCAGCACTAAAACTCGGGACTATTGCCAAAACGCAACAGACGAGCACTTTTCTCAATGATCATAGGTATGATGCACTTACTGATGCCATAGATTATTTTGCAAAGAAAGGTACAAATGCAGAGGTAGTCGCCTTTGACCCAATGCGCGCACTATTTGAGTATAGCAATCAGCTTAACCGACGCTACCGGCATGTGTACAAGATTTTTCACAACAAGATTACCCGATTTATTAAAAGTATCGTTGTCCGTGTACTGCATGAAGCTAAAAAGCTTATCAAGCGTCTTTTCTTTTAGTTATTGTCTTCCTCTTCTTTTTTGTCTTTAGCTTAAGAAGACTAATAAAGGTATATATAGATATTCCTTCAAATAAGAATAGAAGTACATAAATAGGCGCGAAGTAGATGTTTGTAGTCGACGGGAAATGTACTGTATAGACATAGGCAAGCATAGCAAGTCGAACACCAATAGTAATCATAAGTAGCCATGCAATAACTAAAATCTTCCAGTCTATTCTATATTCTCTTTTGAAATATAGATAGGTGGCAACTAGCGTTACTATGATAGCTGTATACATTAAAAGTGGGTTAATCAATTTGTAGCTAGTCCATATGAAATCGGATATTCCGTTTCTTAGAGTACCAGTAAATCCATACTCGGAAGGTCTAATATATCTTACGCCATAATAACCAGCCATCTCGTTTAGTGGGCCTGAAGGATTTTGCGGTGCATCATTATCCTTATTAAGCGATTGCAAATAGAAGATCATACTCCATATACTTGATGACTGATTCGTCAATAGTTCGCCTATTATTTTAATATCTGGTGCAGGAAGTAAGCTTACGATATGCGCCTCATGACATGATAGTTCACCTTTGTCGCAGGCTGTGTTTACCTGTTTTGCAAGTTTTTTGTAATAATTTTCTGCTTTTGATGCCGAGCTATAATAGCCCTGTTGGTCTACGGCTAGTCTGAGCGCAAATGGGAACCATCCACCTTGGTAATCATTAATTCCTGTCGCGTTTAGACCATTCTTCTTGAATCCCTCGCACATTCCCATTCCATTTTCTGCATCCAGACAAGGTTTAAGTTCATTGAAGGCGGGGCTAGATTTGTATAGTTTCTCTCGCATCTCAGTAGATACTGGTACGGTAAGTTCTTTATCTATACTGTTGTTGACACGAGTTAGTGCGCTGTATGCGTCTGCAAAGTCACTTGAAAAGTAGTCATTTACTGTATATCTTCCATAATATTTTTCATTTAAGCTAGATATGCCGATGCCAACTATCGAAACGGCCGAGAACGGTATAATCATTATTATGAGCATTCCAACAAGAGGCTTTATGTGTGAAAGAATTTTCCAACGAACTGAAATCAAATATGAAATTAGTGCGGCAATGAATAATCCACCAACGATAGGTAGAATCCAATAGCTATCTTCTCGTATGTGGTACCATGCCGGAAGGGCTATAGTACCCATGACAGTAAATATAATTGAGTCTCGGATAGCTACCTCGCGATTTTTACGGGCATTCAACAGGGTCATAAATAAACCAATAGCCCAAGCACATAACAACAATGCAATAGCGGGTAATAAGTAGTCGCGGTATACTCTCTCGGTCAGCATCGGGTTTAGGATTAGCAAGCCGTATATAGCGGTTAAGATCCATTTGTTTTCAATAAGTCGTCGTAGTGCGTAAATAACAGCCAGGCTGGCTAGGATAATAGCAATACTTGTTCCGAGCCAAAGAGGTATGTTTAGTATATGAAGTCCTGCAGTCCAGAGAGGAAATACAATACCTTTTATGAGTGTTGCACGAGTATACGGACCAAGCCATTCACCTTCTGATAGGCTCCGTGAAAGATTATATTGCATCGTATCATCGACGTCCGCCCAGTCATATAGTGTAAAGTAGCGGTTCCAATTAAGTAGAAGGTGCAGTACGGATAGCGCAAGAATAACCCAGTAGGGGCCAAATTTCTTTAGATGTTGCTTTAATTTATCTTTCATTCTTAGTCTTGATACACACAGCCAACGGAGTGTGAGCTGGTCAATTATAACGTATTTATTATGATGTTATTCATCATTCCTGGGTACAATGATAGAGTAATTTTGAGTTAACAACAACCGAAATATATTCAGTCTGTTAAAATTAGGCAATAAGGGTATGAAGAAAAAATATAGTACGGTTATTATCGGTGGCGGTTTTTATGGCCTAAGTGTCGCCCTCTTTTTGAGAGATGAAATGGGCATAGAGGATATTCTCGTCAT
The DNA here is from genome assembly GCA_049298775.1 of Saccharimonadales bacterium (SeqCode). GTDB lineage: Bacteria > Patescibacteriota > Saccharimonadia > Saccharimonadales > Saccharimonadaceae > UBA2112. The sequence goes on along the minus strand of JBAQWG010000054.1, from coordinate 10,177 downwards.
AGAAAAAGAATCGGCTATGATGTCACGCGCGTCGTATGTGAATCAGGCAAGGGTACATATGGGATATCACTATCCAAGAAGTATCCTGACTGCTTACCGTTCGGCGGTGAACTTTCCGCGATTTGTCGAGAATTATAACGAGGCAGTTGTAAATGATTTCGATAAGTACTATGCAATATCAAAAATCCTCTCGAAGATAAATGGGCGACAGTTCGTCGAGTTTAGTCATAAAATAGGTGCCGATATAGAAACGGCACCAAAGGAAATATCTGATTTGTTCAATCCGCGATTGACGGACGGAGTATATAAAGTGAAGGAGTATGCTTTTGATTCCCATAAGCTTCGAGATTTATTAATGGCAAAGATTGCTGAACGGCCAGGCATAGTCATTCATTCGAATGAGGAAGTCCAAAAAATAAGTGAAGAAGAGAGTGGTATTGAGGTAATTACTGATAAATCCGAATATCATGTTAAAAACGTCATAAGTTGTACTTACTCTCAGTTAAATAAGCTACATCGGAATTCAGGTATTCCACTCATTCCCTTGAAACATGAAATTGCAGAGATGTGTCTCGTAAAACTCCCCGATAATCTAAAAGATTTTAGTGTGACAATGATGGACGGCCCATTCTTCTCTATCATGCCGTTTCCAACCAGGGGTCTTCATACTCTCTCGCACGTTCGCTATACACCGCATGAATCGTGGAATGACAATGAGGATACTCCAGTAGATAGACATGACACTCACAAATATTTCTCGGGGCTTGACATACAATCAAACTACAAGAAGATGTATGCCGATGTCGTTCGCTATATCCCGGAGTTAAAGGATATGAAGTTAGTAGATACTATTAGTGAAGTTAAAACAGTCCTCCAAAAGAGCGAGGGTGACGATAGCCGCCCGATATTGTTCAAATCAGATTGGGGTATCAAGAACTACACCTGTATAATGGGTGGTAAGCTAGATAATATTTATGATGTTTTCGAGGATTTGAAAAAACTTTATGCCGAAAAATAACAAGAAAAAGCCCGTTAAAGTCATCAAAAAAGACATATTCGTGTCGGTTGTTATGGTTGCACAGGCAGAAACTCACAACATCACAGAATCCGTACTTGAGTTATCAAAACTTCTGGAAGCGCACTATACCAATTATGAAATCATCATTGTCGATAATGGAGCTGCTGACAAAGTAATACAGGCACTTCAAGATTACCTTTTGAAACTCCCGTGCATTCGAGTTATCCGACTGGCACAGATATTTAAGTACGACACGGCACTGTTTGCTGGACTTGAGGTCTCAATTGGCGATTATGTCTGCACACTTGATCCAATGGTTGATCCAATTAAATATATTCCACAATTAATTTCAGAAAATAAGGACAACGACGTCATTCAAGGCGTTAGCGAATTACCGATTGTAGCATCGGCAACAGGCCAGCTCGGGAGGAGACTGTTCTACTGGTATAATCGCAAATATATCAATATTGACATACCACTTAATGCAACTTATTTCGCATCGTACAGTCGCCGGGCAATTAATTCTATTACCCGGACAACTCGTAGCCAGCAACATATACGCCATTTGGCGCGGCGTGTTGGCTATGCTTACAAAACCTTTTTGTACATGCCACTTCGGAATCCAGGCAGTCCTAAAAAACTAAGGGCGGGTATTGTAGAGGCACTTGAAATTTCGATTAGCTACTCAACTCATCCGTTACGTTTTGTAACGCGCCTGGGTCTACTCGCTGGAGCACTTAATGCTATTTTTGCGCTGTATGTTGTATATGTGAATTTGATAGGCACTAGTGTTGCAGAAGGATGGACGACAACCTCATTGCAACTATCGGGAATGTTTTTCATCTTGTTTATCATAGTGGTGATTATTTCAGAGTATATCGGACGTATACTAATGGAAAGCTACAAAGATCCTAATTACTATGTCACAGACGAGCTAACGAGTACTGTTAGACTGGCGGATGTTAATAGAAGGAACGTGGAGAAGTAGATAGCAATGAAAGTACAGACCGAAATCAGAAAAGCTAATCCAAGGTGGGAATTTCCAGACTTTGACGTTTTAGAGTTATCGCCAAAACGAAACAAATACTGTGTCTGCGTGTTCGTAATAAACGAAGGCGAGCGAATACAAAAACAATTGAAAGCGATGAAGAAGTTTGCCAAGCAAATTGATATCATTGTTGCGGATGGTGGTAGCACTGATGGATCGTTAGAGAAGGATTTTCTGAAAACTCAGAATGTTCGTGCGTTGTTAACAAAAAAGGGCAAGGGCAAGCTGAGTGCACAGATGCGGATGGCGTTTGCGTGGGCATTGCATGAGGGATATGAGGGTGTCGTAGTTGTCGATGGGAATGGTAAAGACGATATATCGGCGATTCCTGACTTTATCAAAAAACTAGACGATGGGTATGATCATATACAAGGCTCTCGGTTCGTCCCTGGCGGTAAGGCGATTAATACACCACTATCACGCGAGATTGGACTGCACTTCATCCATGCACCACTAATTAGCTTGGCCGCGCGTCAGCGTCACACTGATACTACTAACGGTTTTCGCGGATACAGCGCTAAGTTGCTAAAAGATGATGATATTGCGGTTTTTCGTGATGTTTTCCAGACATATGAACTACATTATTACCTGGCAATCGAGAGCTCACGACGTAAGGAATATAAAACTATCGAAACGCCGGTGACTCGCGCATACCCTAAAGGCAAGGCACCTACGAAGATAAGTCCAGTCAGGGGAAATGTACATATCATAAAAGTTCTACTTAGCGCGGTGGTCGGCAAATATAAACCAAGCAACTAAATCCAAGTGTAAGTGACATTAGTTAGCGTCAATGGGTTTAAGATTTTGGAATATTATTGATAATCGGGGAAAGATTACTAGGCTCAATAACAGTTTGATTATATTTGACACCAAGTAACCTAATATCTGAGTTAGGAATTATACCGTCTACGAAAGCGCTAATTGTGACGTTTTTCTCTCCGGGTAGAACTATAACTGGAAAGGACCATGTATTCTTATGACTCGGTAGTGTTATGTTGTATTTCTGAGCTTCTTGCTTTGAATCCACCTTGATGAAATAACGGGAAATTCGTGCCGTTCCGGGTATGCCAGCTAGGGCTTCATAGTCGATATCGACAGTATAAACAATTGGCAGAGCTGTTTTATTCCCAGGAAGTATGGCTTTATTATTAATCACGGATGCTTTGGTTGTTGGACTTGGTTTATCAACACAATCGAGTCGAATCTCCCACAAGTAATTTGATGAGTTTTCGGTCAGTAATTTATAGCATGTAAAAATCTGTTTATAAATTTCCCAGTGATTGTGCCAGAGCCACTCTTCATAACCAAAAATATCGGGTTTCATAGTTATTACGTAGTTCGGCTTTATCCTAAGAAAATCATTCTGATAATCTAACCTACGCTTATCGCCAAGTGCGTGAATTATATAGTCTTCGCCACCATGAGATAAGCCAACATTATTTCCAAAAGTTGTATCATAGATCCCCGTATACATAGACCAGACTGTTCGATTAGGCTTAATGTAAGGACGGAACATGTCAATACTTTGTTTCCATAATGAAGAGGCCGCGAAGTAGTCGTTGGAGACTCGAGCCTCTCTGGCTAACCTAAAGTCCTGCTTTATAGGTAATGATTTGATGGCATTAAGCTTAACGAATATCCCTGAAATTAGTACAATACTTATTAATAAAATTGGGATTGTAATAATTGGCAGCCGTTTTATATTGCTGTTTATCCACCTCCAAGTTTGATTATTGAACAATAGGGTTACAACTGACGCAACAGCAATGAGGGACATTGACCGTTGTAAGGGAATTAGCTGAGTCATCGGTGTATAATAACCAGTAATTGAGACGGTGAAAACGATTATAGAACATACTATCAGAAAACTAAAGGGCAGTAGTATATGTCGTCGGTCGCCGTACTTAATGATGAAAAAAAAGCTTATCGTGCCGACGAGAATGACAATCCAGATATTCATTAAGATTGGATGAAATAACCAAGGCAGTGCATTCTCCCACTTTAAGTAACCAGTTATTTCAGTTCCGAAATACCAGCCCTGATCCATAGGGATGTCGAAAAAAGCGTAGCGCATTGCCGTAAGTGGATGTCCACCAGTAACGATGGTGTAGGTGGCAAACATCACCAGCAAAATAAGTACACCCTTAGACGCAAGTTTTAAAGTATTCGAGATTCGATGTTTTTTGTCTCTCAGGATGATAAATAATTGTATGGACGCATAAGCGAGAATCGCTGCGAGTCCTTGCTCGGTGCCAAATATGGGTGCACATCCGAGTAATATTAGGGTAGCCAACTCATTAACAGGCAAGCGAACTTTTCGTATTTGTATGTATCTAGATGTTTGCCATAGCAAAGTACCCGCTATAAGAATAGGAAACACTCCTCTGACACCGATAAGGGAATTTCCCGGCCAGATGACATCAACCCACATAAGCGACACTGCAAGCAGCAGGACTAGAGCAATAATACTCTTTTTTATATTTCTAAAGTATGAGAAGAAAAAGAAATAGCTACTTGCAAGGAAAAGTATGGGTGAAATAAACCACTTGCATACCTCTGCAGCGAATACCCCTCCACCTAATAGTAGAAAAAGTGGATAGTGAAGCAGGGGTACGCCAATACCATGAAAAAAAGGAAAGTCTAACCCTATAATCTGTCCCATCGCCAATCTTCGCATCGGATTGTATAACTGAAATGTACCATTTGCTGGATATGTGCTCATGTGAACACCATTATCAATTGAAAAAACGATGAGCCAGCATAAAAATACTATCAAGTAGACAGCAGAAACACTCGCAAGTACTACCAACCATGCCCGCGGATTAAAAACCACTCGCCGTAGTTGATTGGTATCAATTTTCATCTTTCCTATAGTAGCGAATTCTCGACATATCTCAAAACCAAATAGTTATCGTGTTCAAACAATGACGTATAATTAATAGTAAGATTACTAGAACGGAGCATTACATGAGAACTGCACTTATTGGATATACGGGTTTTGTGGGCGGTAATATTGTTGATCAACATGCATTCGATGATGTATATAACAGCAAAAATATTGCAGATATTGAAGACAAAGAATATGATCTAGTCGTCAGCGCGGCCAATCGCGCCGAAATGTGGCGGATTAATCAAGAGCCAGAAGTTGATCGCGCCGAGATAGATGAATTCATAAGTCATATAAAAAAGACAAAAATCGGCAAGCTTGTACTTGTATCGACGGTTGGTGTATACAAAAATCCGAATGGTGCTAACGAAGATACTGTCATTGAGACTGAAGGGTTATTGCCATATGGTGTGAACCGCTACTATCTGGAACAGTTTTGTGCGGATAATTTCGATACGACCATAGTTAGACTACCTGGTCTCTATGGCAAGGGGCTGAAGAAAAACGTCATATTTGATTTGCTAAATGATAATAATGTTGATCGTATCCATAAAGACGGTGTCTACCAGTACTATAACTTGGCTAATATTTGGAAAGATATTCAAACCGCATTAGATAATAATTTGCCTCTTGTGAATTTGGCAACTCCGCCTGTTAGTACCGAAGAAGTAGCACGTGAGGCTTTTGGAATTGAATTTACCAATGCCCCGGCAGATGTCAAGCCAGCGTATTGGGACATGCACAGCAAGTATGCGAATGTATACGGAGGCGAGGGTGACTATCTATATACGAAAGAACAAGAGCTTAACGATATTAAACAATTTGTAGAGCAGTATAATCAATAATATGAATCTGGCTGTATCAAGTATTGCGTGGCAACCTGAGGAAGAAACTGAAATTGCCAAAACACTCCAGAGACTTGGGGTGAAAAATGTTGAACTGGCACCAACGAAAATTTGGGATGACCCAACAAAGGCGTCAGTAGAGGATGCACAGCACGTTGTGGAATGGTGGAAGGGTTACGACATCGAAGTTGTGGCCTTTCAATCAATGTTGTTTGCACGCCCTGATTTGAAACTATTCGAAAGTGAACAGAATCGTGCCGAATGTCTGCAATACCTGAAGGACTTTGTTGTCCTGGCCGGTAGAATGGGGGCGCGAAAGATGGTCTTTGGGTCACCGAAGAATCGTCAACGAGGAGACATGAGTTACGAAGACGCTTTTAGTATCGCTACGGTATTTTTTGGTGAACTGGCAATTACTGCCAACGAGAACAACGTAGTTTTTTGTATCGAGCCAAATGCACCACAATATAACTGTGATTTTGTGACGACCGCCAAGGAAGGTGCGGAACTAGTACGTGCAGTTAATCATCCTGGTTTTGGATTGCATCTGGATACGGCTTGTATGGCGCTAGCTGGCGACGATATAGCTGAATACATAAAAGAATCAAGCGATATATTGCAGCACTTCCATGTCAGCTCTCCAATGCTTGAACAAGTGGAGGTTAGGGATGATGTTGACCATGTCGGAGCGGCTACGGCATTGAATGAAATTGGGTACTGTAACATCACTTCGATAGAGATGCGCCCTGGTGACGTTGGTACAAATGTGGCGCGTATTGAACAGGCGGTTCGATTCGTTCAATCTACGTACGGATCTTAGTTGTGGTACATTGCGCGCCGCGCAAAGAAGTTCCAAATATATACAACCACGGTTGCGAGTATTTTTGCTAATAGGTAGTTTATCCCGATAATGCCGACCATCACCCACATAAGCAGGCTGAGTATACCTAGACCAACAATTCCAATAAGAGCGAATATACCGAACTCAAGTGATTTGTTATGAATTTTTGAATCACTAAATACGAAAAGATTACTGAGTATGTATACGACGATTAGCCCGATGGTGAAACTTATTGCGGCTGCGATGAGATAATGGATGCCGAAAAACTCATGGAGTACGTATAATCCGCCGAAATCAACAACGTAACCAATACCAGCGGCAACGAGGTAGCGTATGAATTGTTGTGTGATTTTTTTACCCATGTCTATATATTGTAATGCAAAAAGGCGAGTCTGTAACTCAGCTTTCTCGAGATAATATGATTGGGAGGATTATTGACCGAACCCTGATGGATTTTGTGATTGCCATCGCCAATTGTCACGACAGGCATCTTCGATTGACAGTGTCGTTTGCCAACCTAAATCACGCTTTGCTTTGCTTGCATCAGCAAAGAATTCTGGCAGATCACCACTGCGGCGCGGTGCAAAAACGTAGGGTATTTTTTGGCCGGTTGCTTTCTCGAATGCAGCTACAAGTTCGAGCACTGACGTACCTTTTCCGGACCCAAGATTGTAGGTGTGAAAGCCTGGTTGTGTGTTTTTGAGTGCTGCTACGTGACCACGTGCCACGTCGGTGACGTGTATATAGTCACGAATACAGGTGCCGTCTGGCGTATCGTAATCGTTACCAAATATAGACAGCTTATCGCGTTTGCCTGATGCAACTTGACTGATGAAGGGCATGAGGTTATTGGGGATACCCGACGGGTCTTCGCCGATGTCTCCAGATTTATGTGCTCCGATGGGATTGAAATAGCGGAGTGCAGTATAGGACAGTGAATTATCGGAGCTGTATAGATCGCTGAGAATTTCTTCAATTATGTATTTTGTTTTGCCGTACGGGCTAGTGATATCGCGACCAGCTGGGTACGATTCGACATAAGGAATCGGTGCAGAGCCATATACTGTTGCAGATGAGCTGAATACCAACTGTTTGACACCATAGTGATTCATAGTTTTGAGGAGGTTGAGAGTTGCATCAATATTAGTTTCGTAATAAAGAAGAGGATTTTTGACCGATTCGCTCACTGCTTTGAGCCCTGCAAAATGAATAACAGCGTCAAATTTATATTGATTAAAAACAGTATCTAATGCCTCTATGTCGCATAGGTCAGCACGATGAAAGGGTATATGTTTACCAGTGATTGTTTCGACACGTTTTAATGATTCGGCGCTACTATTGATAAGGTTATCAATAACAACGACAGTATGATTGTCGTTAATAAGCTCAATAATCGTGTGTGATCCGATATAGCCCGTACCGCCTGTGACAAGGATATTCATCGCTTTGTTATAGGCCTGCGAGATAGTTCCCGTATCTGGATTTTTTTAGCGGTTCGGCGAGTTCTTCAATATAGTTTAGGAGTTTCTTGCCGATTTCATTCAGAACGCGGATAATCTGCGGCGCGCAACGATACGTAGGAATGGCTATCATAATTCGTGACTTCGAGGGGCTAATCATATCTGTTATTTTATCATGAAATGGCAGATTGATTATTGTAATCTGGTATTACCTCTATGCGATCGCATAGAAGTAATACCAGAAAGTGTAGCTATATTTACATCAATATCTGCAATTATACTTACCTCTTATTTTCTGTCGTATTCTGGGGATAAAGTGCTTTCGTTTTTGACAAAACAAGTATAAAGTGTTGACGTAAAGTAATCGTCATGCTACTATAAGATTACTAACGTACCATGTTGTATGATTAGCTCTTGAGGCGCCCCCATGGGGCGCTGATCGTTTTATGAGATAATCTCGTCCGCCCTGCCGTGCTGTCGCTGTAGATCTCTTCGCCCGTAGGGGTGTACGTGATAGGCTGTAACGATAATTTTCTTGTTGCTATGCCTCTCTCTGTTACTTTGCATTTTACGCAGCATTATCACAAAATCGTGGTCTGATGACCATAAATATAGAGTGCGGCCACGAGCATTGGGCGCCCAGAATGCCGTTACTTCAGGTTCCTTGTAGTTCTCCAATACGGCTCGTACCCAGGGGAGTTTTGGCGCCCGGCTGTAGTCGATACCCCGCTGGTCATCGCCCATTGTCACAAGGTGAGTAAAGCCATATGTGTATTCACCGCTAGTAGCGGGGTCTGGGCTATTGTTAACTTTGAGATACTTTGTTAGATCCTGGCAGCGCGTGTTTGACTAAGTGTCTTTAAAATCAAGATATAGATGGAACGGTCCCGTTCGTTTTTCGGCAATATTACGGACAAGATAATACTGCATTTTGTAGTAAAAGTCGTCTGGAGTTTGATTAAATTTTTCATGATCCAAGATAGTTTTGTCGACGACAACAGCACGGAAGTTGATGCTATCATTGCTTCAATATAAGTTAAGGAGTTCTTTATAGTATTCGAGCTTTTTTTGACTAACCTTTGTCCATTTTATTTCTCTTCGCGGAGAGATATCATGCCTAAGTTTTATAAGTTTTATACTCTCTGAGAATTGTTTTATGGCTTGTGGGTCAGACCATATAGCGCCGAGTAACATTGTACCACTACCATCATTGATGTGGCTGGATTCATCAATATAAACGCTTGTGATAGACTCCATGCTATTCGCCATTGTACTCCATTCGCCCCTGTTTTTGTATGATTAAGCCAATAAAAGAAGGCTTCGGCCTTCTCGTAAGAAACACAAGCCTTCCGAGTTGATTATATAAAAATTCTTCCTTTACGTAATGCCTCATTATACGTACCGAGCAAACCAGTAAAGGTCGTTCGTACTCTGGTAAACGTCAGGTGCGCTCCACCTTGACAGGCTTGCCATGCGGCACCGTAAGCAGACTCCGTTACGTAAAGTAAAGGAGAAAAGAAATGACAAACGTAGCTCAAGCAACACAAACTGTAGCCACCGAGTATAACGGGTGGAGTAACCGCGAGACGTGGTTGGCAAACTTGTGGCTGAATAACGATGAGCAAAGTTACAACGTCCTGATGGACGCCATCGCCATACCTGCGCCCGTCTATGACAAGGCGGAGTGGCTGAAAGAACAGCTTGAAACGCAGCTCAACGACGAGTTAGACGTAGCTTGTATGTGGAAAGATTTGCTACGACACGCGTTCAACCAGATCGATTGGGTTGAGCTTGTCCGAAGCAACCTCGAGTAATCGAGCCGTCCTGAGCATGACGATAAAAGGCTCTGACGGATATCGAAAACATGCCGTCTACCTAATACCATGCCGTACCATGCCACAGCTAAAGCTGATGCATCGTACGGCATTGGGTATGGGGTCGGGAAGGTAGTTTTTGGCACGCCCATACTTACCCCCGAGCTTCCGGGTGAAGACTCGGGCGCAAGAATGACCTTGTGCCATTGACGCACTACGTGCGACTTTGGGTTGCCTATTTATTATTCGGTACATACGTCCGGC
>JBAQWG010000053.1:0-32311 GCA_049298775.1 Saccharimonadales bacterium (SeqCode) | reverse complement strand
GTGTTTGGTGGAGTTGCGTTCTTGACTTTCGTGCAAGTCGCGACACATACCATCACGTGACCACCAGGGAGCAGCGGACTCATTTCTCCTCTGTCTCCCCCAACTAATTTCATTCAATTTTGGATGTAGGTAGTTGCGGGAGAATTGGATAAATTACAAAAACCTTTTTAACGAACCAGTCAATGATGGTACAATGTTATAAATGCACAAATCTCATCCCCTACGTATCTTTGCTTTTTCTGGTTTTATAACAATCGCACTTGCGATTACAATGTTTTGGTACGGTGGCGTATCTGCCTTGTGGTTATTTCTAGTGCTAGCAATTATGGAGGTGACATTCAGTTTTGATAACGCTGTTCTTAATAGCAAAATTCTTGCCAAGATGTCACCAATATGGCAAAAGCTTTTCTTGACGGTTGGTATTTTTATTGCCGTGTTTGTCGTGCGTTTTGCTTTGCCGATTGTTATTGTTCAACTCGCGACAGGCCTCGGATTCAACGATGTTATCAATATGGCGTTCAATGATCCCAAAAAATACGGCGAAGAGCTACATAAGGCTGGTCCTGTTATTGATGCGTTTGGCGGTACGTTCCTTTTGATGATTGGAATAAGCTATTTCTTGGACTATGAAAAAGTTGTGCATTGGTTAAGGCCTATAGAGCAAGCATTGGCTCGAGCTGGTAAGGTGCGATTTATTAAGTTGATTGTCATGGCGATTGTGGCTGCTCTGCTTTATCTGACAGTCGACGAAGAATTAAAGAACACAGTGCTGTTATCGAGTGTGATCGGTATTATATTACAATTTGGGCTACATTCCCTATCGATGGTTTTTGAGGGAAAAATGGGTAATAACAAAACTAAGGGCGGTAAAGTAGTACAGCAAGTTGGCTGGGCGGCGTTTGCGTCGTTTCTCTACCTCGAGGTATTGGACGCATCATTCAGCTTCGATGGGGTTATTGGTGCGTTTGCAATTACAACGAGCGTCGTGCTAATCGTAGCCGGTCTCGGTGTTGGTGCTTTTTGGGTACGATCATTGACGGTCTATCTTATGCGAGCTGGCACGTTGGCAAAATACCGCTATCTTGAACACGGTGCTCATTGGGCAATTCTGGCGCTAGGTATAATGATGCTCATAAAACTCTACCACATTGAACTACCAGAATTTGTTACGGGTTCACTCGGACTCGTCTTTATTTCTACGGCAGTGATAACAAGTGTTATCGAGAAACGCAACCAGTCGAAAAATTAGCGACAGTCCCTACAGACACCCTTTATTTCAAAAGTGTGATCTTGTGGTGCAAATTCGTACTCTTTGGCAACGCTCGCCACAATCTGTTCAAACTTTTTAGAGTGAACATCAATTAATCGTCCACAAACGGTGCATGATAAGTGATGATGATGGGCTTTGAATGGGCTGGTAAGCTCGTATAGATGTTTCCAGCCAAGTGGTAAGGGCCGCACGATGTCTAATTGCTGGAAAAGCTCAATCGTTCGGTAGATGCTTACGCGGTCAATCGATGGGCATTTGCTTGCGATGTTTGCTATAGAAAGCGGCGTAGTAGCGCTGTGCAGCTGTCGAAAGACTACCTTACGGGGTTCGGTTAGACGTAATTGTTTGTTTGCAAAGATAACTTCTAGCTCGTTTTCCATAGTTGCAGTATAGCATCTTATTGCAACAAATTTGCAATAAGAAATATTCTAAGCTATTCTAGCTACAACAAATTAAGTATAAGGAATAAAAACATGGATTTACTATGGATGTGGTCTGCAATTATTGTAGGAAGTTCAATTTCGCTACTGGGTGGTGCGCTGATATTTACGACCAAAAGACGTCGGGAACAGGCGATTTTAGTCGCGATGCCGTTTGGCGCCGGTGCCCTATTATCTGCGGCATTCCTTGATTTGTTACCCGAAGCGCTCGATCTCACGGCTGGATTCGAAGTAATGTTTTGGACGCTTGCTGGATTTTTGTTCTTTTTTGTCCTCGAACGTAGTGCGGGTTGGTTCCATCACCATCATCAGCACAACCAAGTAGCGGTGAATACGAGCCAACGTTGGCTAATCGTGATTGGTGATTTGATGCATAACGCTATTGACGGTGTAGCTATCGGTGCGGCTTTCCTGGCCAATCCTGCCCTCGGCATTATTACGACGATTGCCGTTAGTGCGCATGAGATACCGAAAGAATTAGGCACATTTGCCCTACTCCTTTCTAGGGGGTGGAAAGACAGGACGGTGTTACTGGCAAATGTTGCAACCGCTGTCGCTACTCTTATTACAGCGACGTCAGTGTACTTAATCGGTAATCATGACGATAAACTATTGGGAGCACTACTCGCCTCTACGGCCGGGTTCTTTATCTATATTGCGGCCAGTGACATCATCCCTGATATTCACGAACAGCCACAAAAAGTCGGCATGATTCAAGCGGCTGCATTGGTTATCGGCGTTATTCTTGTCGGGATCGTTATCACGTTTCTTGGGGTGTAGTATTGCAAAGAATATAAAAAAATGCTATAATATAACATAGTCCTATACACCCTACCCCTATCAAGAGAAGGATGGAACGATGAACGTTGACAATCAGAAGTGGTTCCAGGTTCTGTTGCCCTTTCGCGCCAAGCGCCTAGCACTTGAAGCAGAAATGCGTCGAGAGCAGGAAGAGCAAAAGCAGAAAGAACGCAAGAGCCAAGAACGGCAAAAGCAATCAGATGCGTTCAGCTATCTCATCAGATGGTCGAATGAGGATGATGCGTTGCTGGATGACGAACAGTTCACGGCAATGCGTGAGTACGACAAGGAACACAAGATCGATTACGGAGAGATGCTTGTATACTACCGCGAACGCGCGCGCCAACGGCAGTGGCTCAAGTCGCAATGCGAAGGGCCCATCGACGCCAGCAATGTCGTCAATATCACACACATGCTGGTCGATCACCGGATATACAGCGACCAGTTCAAGCACGAGTATACTGCGCTTGTTGCGGCAGTCGTGCATTTTGCACCGTCGTGGATGATCGACCTCATCACTGTGGCATACACGGACGAGGATGCGTACGCACAGGTTGTGCAGCTCATGACGGAACAGACAGGGTCGTACTGGTTGGATGTCAGTTACGAGGATTCCGCTGTATTTCCTCATTTCTACCACGTCAAAGTATCATTTGTCGGCGAGCTCGACAGGCTGGGTGCCGATATCAGCGGTATTGTGCGGGCGTATGCAGGGTTGCAGGCGGCGCACAAATATCATTTTCCTGTCGGGATGCGCACACGGATCGACGCCACACTGCTTGTCACTCACCCAGGATGGATTCAGTGGCAATTACAGCTGCTGGTCGATCTCGAAACGCGTTACGACAGGAATAGGAACCGATCATCCCTGCCAGAGCGCAACCGAGTAAGGCGGCTCGCTCAAGAGCTGATCACAGCACTGGAATCACTACAACAACCTGTCGCCGCGGAAGCGGCCGACGCATCGTAGGACTGTGCTTGTGGTGGCGGATGAGTATTGTGCTCATTCGCCACCACGGCACCCCTACCTTAATAATTAAACTAATTTATGACTTGATGAAGTGTGTTCACCGACAATGAACTCATTGATTAATTCAGAAATTTTTGGAAAAATGTCTTTCTGTAACTTTTCTCTTTCTTCATTATTGAATTTTGATAGTACAAAGTCGAAAGCATCTTGCTTGTCGGCGATTTCATTCCAGGTACCAACGCGGATACGGGCGTAGTTTTCGCCAATATGGGCGTTCAGTGACTTGATGCCATTATTGCCAGCATCACTGCCCTTCTCGCGCGTCCTGAGCGTCCCAAACGGCAATGCTAGCTCATCGTGGATAACAAGAACGTTTAACATCTCAAGTTTGTAGAAATCGATGAGAGCACGCGCCGTACGACCAGTTTCGTTGTAGTAAGTTGTCGGTTTGACGAGAAGTATTTTCTCGTCGTTGATAGATAACTCGGTAATTAATGCATCAAATTTTGGTTTTGGTTGGAACTGAGCTCCCTTTTCTTTAGCAAAGTAGTCAATTGCAGCAAAGCCAACGTTATGCCTGGTGTCATCAAATTTTGTTTCAGGATTGCCTTGTGCGAGGATAATTTTCATTAATATATAGTATAACTGAATTATGAGTAAGAAACGCCCACGCATGCATGATGTTTATAATCCTGAGCAGGAAACATTACCAGATCTTAACAGTAAAGCGGAAAAAGAGCGCAAAAAGCTCAAAAGGAGTGCTATTTTGGCGTGGACTGCAGGAAATTTACAGTATCATCAAGAAAATCCCCATCGAAATACAGTTATCTCATCTGATAGAGATAAGCAACGACGAAGAGGCTCGATAGCAAGAAAAGCCATTAACGAACAGCTTGAAAATTAGCTGTCGTATGTTGGTCATTGCTTTGACTCGACTTACGCAAAATCCCTGCACTTCCAGGCCACACCAGCCCGGTGAGCACGAGGTTTTGCGTAAGTCGAGTTGATTTGCTAGAGTCTGGAAGTTTTCTTTTTTAGACCGGACTTTTCTTCACTTTTTGCTTTTTCGGCGCCCTTGTTGATAGGATCTTTGCCCGCAAGAATTCTTTCTTTGTTGGATTTGATTTGTTTTTCGTCAATAAAACTAAATTTTATAGGCGTACCGGAATAGTCGTATGTTTCACGAAGGGCGCGTTCAAGGTAGCGCTTATATGACCAGTGAACAAATTTGAGATTGCTACCGTGTATAACAAACCAAGGTGGCGTGGTATCTGTTTGAACCATATAGCGAAGTTTTGGATGAGTGTTCTTGAGACCAGCTGGCGGATGCTTTTGAACTGCTTGTTGCAGTAGGTCATTGAGGGTACGGGTTTTTGTTTCTTGTTTGCGACGTGTATCAATGTCAATGGCAAGCTCGAATAATTTCGTAACGTTTTGGCCTGTAACTGCTGAGGTGAAGATGAGCGGTGCCCATGGGGTAAATTTGAAAGCGCGTGCTATTTGAGGTGCGATTTCGTCGCGAGTAAAGGCATCTTTATCCTCAACGGAGTCCCATTTGCTAACGACAATTACCATACCCTTGCCAGATTCATCAATTATACCAGCCAGGCGCTGGTCTAATTGTGTGTTCAGTTCGTTCGCATCCATTAAGAGGAGGCATATATCAGCCTGTTCGATTGCCTGAAGAGTACGCAAGACGCTAAATTTCTCAATGCCAATTTCTTGCTTACCGGGCTTACGCATACCAGCTGTGTCGAGGAGTTCTAGGTCGCGTCCTTTGAATCTAATTGGCACACGATTAACATCACGAGTTGTACCAGCTATATTGGCGACAATGGCCTGCTGTTTGCCTGCTAGTGTGTTAAATAGATATGATTTACCGACGTTTGGTCGGCCGATAAGTGCTATGCGCAGAATATCGTCTGGTTCAATCTCGTATTTCTCCGGAATATATTCGATAACCTCATTTAATACATCGGTAATACCACTGTTATGTTCGGCGGATGTACGAACGATTGTCTTAATTCCCAAACGTTTAAATTCATCATCCTTCAGGCTATCTTTCAAGTCGGCCTTATTGGTTATCAAAATGACTGGTTTTTTACTGCGGAGAGCTTTTTTGGCGACAAAACGGTCGTCATCACTGACATATTGCGTGCTATCAACAACAACTAATATGACATCGGCTGCATCTGCGGCTTCAGTGATTTGTTCTTGGATTGATGCCTCGAACTCATCGGCTGCATCTTTGAGGCCTGCCGTATCAACTAACCAGAATTGGTGGTCGCGGTAATCAACCTTACCTAGAACGTTGTCGCGAGTTGTGCCAGCCTCACGGGCGACAATTGCTTGTTGTGCACGAACCATACGGTTAAATAGCGAACTCTTGCCGACGTTCGCTTGACCGATAATTGCAACTGTTGGAAGTTGTGAAGCCATAGTATTGCCTATTGTAACAGATACGGGTGGTATTGACAATGATATAAAAAAATTGAAAAATAAAGGTTTAAGAAAAACGAAACTAATTATATGTAATTAATCTCTAGCGAGCAGTAACTTCTTCGAATTTTCCTGGCTGTAGCGCGCCAAGTGAATATGGTCCAAAGTTTGTTCTGTGGAGTTCGGTGACAGTATATCCGAGCGAGCCAAATGTGCGTCGGATTTGGCGATTGCGACCTTCACTCATAATAACAATCCAGCGTTTGCGATCTCCAGTTCTACGTTCGAGTGTTAGTTGACTATGGCCATCTTCAAGTGTGACACCAATATCACTAATCATTTGCTGGTGTAGGGGCTCGAGCGGATTATCAAGTGCAACTTCATAACGCTTGATTTTTGCATATTGTGGATGAGTCATATGTTGTGCAAAATCACCGTCATTTGTGAGTAAAATAATACCACTACTATCCTTGTCGAGTCGTCCGACGGGCTTTAGCGAGCGGAACTCATCTGGGAGTAGCTCGTAAATTGTTGGATTGTCGCCTTGGGATTTACGCGAACAAACATACCCGACTGGCTTGTTGAAGGCAATGTATACTATTTTTGTATCACCTGTTATAACGAACCCATCTACCTTGACTTCATCACCATCGTTTACCTGAGAACCCATTATAGCGGGGTTGTTATTGATGAACACTCTTCCTGCGGAAATTAAGTCATCTGCCTCCCGGCGTGATGTTCCTGTATGTAGCGCTAAATACTTATTTAGACGAATTGAAGATTCAATGCTCATTACGAGCTATGATAACACAGATAGGTTATGAAATGGGACCGTTACTGCCTGAAATGACTGGTCTCTCTTCTGGGGTTGAAGTTGGAGAAATTGGTGAGATGACAGATGGTGCCACCGGAGCTGATTCGATGGCAGGTGTTCCAGCTGGAACATCTACATCTACATCAGCAATTGCCTCATCAACCTGTGTACTGATGACTGGTTCGGCTGAAGCTTTGAGTTCTTTTGAAATTTGTTCAGTTTCTTCTGGAGTAACCGCTGGAGTGGCGACTGTCGCATTACTAAGCGGTTGAATTATCCTTTCGCCAAGATTTGCTGGTGCTGGTGAAGAAAATGGTGCTGTTGGTTGCGGAAGAGTGCTTTCACTGGGTTGTGGTGGAAGTGGACCGGCAGCATCATTTCCTGGAGATGATGCAGATGCAACAGAAGAAGTAGGCGTGGAGTCAATATTATCATGAGATTGTGCAGGCGGTGTAGCTGATGCTGTAGATGTAGAAGGCGCGGGAGTAGATACCGTGGAACTATCAGATAAAACTTCATGAACAGTACGTACGACATCCTCGATACCCACTTGTGACTTGACTAAATATCTGTCGGCGCCAAGCTGTTCGCCACGGGCACGTTGATCGTCGCTTGAGAGCGCGGTCATCATAATAACTTTAATATCACGTGTTTCAGTCGTGCTACGCAAAATATCAAGCATGTCGAAACCGCTGATCTTGGGCATCATAACATCGCTAATAATAAGTGTTGGTTTTTCCTTGATTGCCATGGCGAGCGCTTCTTCACCATCACCTGCAGAAACGATGTCGTAACCTTCGGCCAGGAGACGTACGCCATAAATCTCTCTTAAACTTTTATCATCTTCTACTAATAATATTTTTGTCATATTAACACTATTCTACTATAGCGTTTTGAAAAACGCTATACTTATTATGCTTTTTACCTATTGATGACGACGACAGGACGATTAGCGACAGTAGTTGGTTGTATTGTTCGCTGTTGTGGTTGTATTGTCGTGGGTTGATACTGAGGCTGGGGTATCTGAGATGGAGATAAGGATTTAGGTTGAACGAATTGAGTAGCAACTGAAGCTGGGTCATATGGAGCTGTAGCTTGTTGATTTCGTACACGTTCGATCGCTTCCTGCATTTCGGGTGGCAGTATGGTGGCATTAGTTGACCGTAACGGTTCGTTTGGCTCAGTTTTGAATGTCTCATCGTTGCTTCCTCCAATCAATGGATCTACTATGGCTACGTCGTCGAGTTGGGTTGTAGCGGATGTTGTATTAGCGGATGTATAAGAATTAGATTCCATAGATATTGGCATTGTTGTCGAATTATCTTGCGTGGTTGACGTATTGGGATTATTGCTCAAATATACTTTACTAACATTTATTTGCGGACTCTTTTCGATTGATGCCTCAATCAAACGATTTGCTTCTTCGTATGAAATACGCGGTAATTCAACTGAAAATGTTGAACCCTTTTTGTATTCGCTCTCGACCCAGATTCGTCCGCCCATTGTTTCGACTAGACGACGGCAAAGATAGAGTCCTAGCCCAGTGCCACCAATTTCACGTGTGTCTGAATTATCGACACGATAAAATTTTTGAAATAGGTGCGGTATGTCCTCGGCTGGAATACCGATACCACTATCTGAAATAGAGACAACAACATGCGCATCATCACCTTTGACGTCAACAACGATCTGGCCTTTTAATGTGTACTTTATGGCGTTTTCTATGAGATTTGAAAATACTTCGCGAAGATGGTCTGAGTCAAGATTAGTATAATATACAGGATTAACGCTGTGCTGATTCGTCTGATTGTTATCTGCCGCTTGTTTGAAGAATATTCGGAGATTCTTCTCGTTTGCTTTTGGCTGTAATCCTTCGATGATCGTATCGGTAAATTCAATCATTTCCACAACTTTTGGGTTATTCGACAGTCGTCCGTCGTCTGCCTTAGTAATATCTAGTAAATCTTGAAATAATCGACCAAGGTGTTGTGCGGACTCATGCGCCTTGGTTATAAAATCTCGCGCCCTAGAATCAATAGTTGCAGTTGCAGGATTAAGGGCTAGTCCCAAGTAGCCTTCGATAGATGCTACGGGTGTGCGCATTTCATGACTAGCGGTGCTAATGAATTCTGTCTGAGCTTTGCCTTCAGCCTGCTCTTTTGTAACGTCACGAAAGACAATGATTGCACCAGATCCTAATCGTCCAATCGGTGAAATGACGATATCGATATTAATTTTCTTGCCGGAATTTGTTTGTAGCTGAAGATCATTGCGATGGGTCGGTTGATTTGTTGATATCACATTGAACACCGGGTCGGTTGATTTGTCGAGTTCGTGACTATCTTTACTTAGCAGCTGTAGAACAGATTTGTAATCAAGATTAATTGCATCCTGGTGTCCCCAACCAATTATACGTTGAGCAGTTGGATTTATAAGCTCTATGACTCCTTGGTTATTGATTGCAATCACTCCGTCACTGATGGCATTAATAACAACTTCTGATTTGTTTGCGACCTGGCTCAGCTCGTCAGCAAGGTCGTAATATTCTCTCTCCTTCGATTTTTCACTATTGGATTTGCCATGCCACAATATGTAGCTAACTAGTATCGGTAACGCGCCTACTAGCATGCTATTTAGTAGCATCTCACTATTTAGACCATTGTTATATATTCCCAGCCCGATAAATCCACTCACCGCAATCAATAAGAGCGTCAGCGTCGCAGGACCAAATATGCCAGCGAAAATAGACGAAATCATCCATAGTGCGACAAATGGTGAGCTTGTGCCACCTGTTGTGAGGCTAAGTGTACCGACGGCAATAAGTAGAAGCCAATAGGCAAAATAAACAGCTAGATTACGTAATTTTTCTGGACCCCAAAAGTTGGATATAATTGCAAAAATGGCACTTGCTATGCTTATACCAATTACTATTGGGTTAACATAAAAATCACCTTTGGAGTCGTTAATACCCATCTGCGATGACCAGATAAAAATACCTACTATTAATAAGCAGAAGACAACAATCGCCTCGGAAATACGGCGATGCCAAAATGGTGTTAGTAACAGTGGTTTAATAATATGCCTCCCCTTTTCTATTGACAGGCTTAAGCAGTATTATGAGTGAAATATTGTTTTAGGGCAATACATAAAATTATTATGCAGAAAATTGTTCTGGAGTGTCAATGAAATTAGATATTATCTTACTGTTTACGGTAACTTTTCCGTATGAGTAAGGCAAATGTTTAACCTTTTCAAATATATTAACTACACATCATTTGTCTTCTATTCGATTACAGTTATGCCATTCCAAAATGCGACGTAATCCTTGAAATCTTTGCCAACACGCTCTACGGAACCTTTTTTTGGCTCTGGATAGTACCAGGCTCCGAAGTCATTTTTTTCACCATCGACTACTACATCATAGTAGCTACACTCACCTTTCCAAGCGCAAGTCGTGTGGTGATCACTCGGTTGATAATACTCGGTTTTTATCGTGCTTGGCGGAAAATACCAATTGCCTTCGATGCGGATCAAATCTTCTTTTGGTGCCTCCGCAATAGCAGTGTCTTTCCAGATTGCTCTCATATACTTATTATTATACTATACATAAATAGGCATTTCGTGATTATACGTCTGTTCTAGCTAATTCGATTCTATAAAATATTATGAGCCGCCAAACAGTTTTCGATCGATCATAATTTCTTTGCCGATGATTTCATGGGCATTTGATATAACAATAAATGCGTTTGGATCAATGCCGTGAATGGCCGTTTTTATCTTTTGTTCTTCAAACCTTGTTATGACAGCCAATATAATTCCATGTGGTTCTCGATCTTTGGGATTACTCTCTTTAATATAGGTGACCGGTTCATCGATGACTTGATTGATTATTTTTCCGATGTCTCGTACGTGCATACTGACTATCCATACACTTCGTGATTCATTCAATCCTTCGACAGTGACATCGATGGCTTTATGTGCCACAAAATATGCTACCAGTGAATACATGGCTGTATTCCATCCAAAGATGAATCCAGATCCGGCGATAATAATACCGTTGATGAACATAATCGCCTCACCCACCGAGAATATTGTTACGCGATCTATCAACACAGCGACTGTATCCGTACCGTCGATGACACCACCATATCTGATGACTATACCTACTCCAATGCCAATCATGATACCACCAAATATTGCGGCTAGAATCGGCACATCAGTGAATCCTTGCGACAAGTGGAAAGATGTAAGTAGTGCTAGCATCATAATTCCGATAATTGAATAGATTGTAAATTCTCTACCAATTTTTTTGTAACCTAGATATATGAACGGAATGTTAAATAATATGATGAAAAACCCTAACGGTAAATCTGACAAGCGAGCACTAATAATTGATACACCCGTGACTCCACCATCAAGCAAATGATTCGGTAATAAGAAAAACTGCAGGCCGGCTGCAGCAATGATACTTCCTAAAAGCACAATAATGATTCGTTTTGTATGTTCAATCCGGATAGGCACTCCTCTTTATTTGTATCGTTATTGTTGTGGCTACTTATATTGTAACAGAAATAATCTATTGGTGCATATTGATATAATGTAACAATTATTTCCACGCCGCTATGTTTAATTGATTTTTTATGTATCTATATGGGTATAATGGATGTATGGATAATACTCAAAAACTCGAAGGAACAAAACTAGCAAATTTTATACCACAGGACTCTGTGCCAGAACTTGTGATTACGGACGTGACTGTTGGTAATGGTGATGAAGTGCCGCACGGTGCAACAATTACAGCACATTACACGGGTGCATTAGTCAAAGATGGCACCATATTTCAAAGTAGTCATGATTTTGGTGATGCGATTACTTTTCCGCTTAGCGGTGTAATTGCGGGCTGGACTCAGGGTGTACCTGGGATGAAAGTCGGTGGTACGCGCCGCTTGATTATACCGGCACAAATGGCATACGGTGCATCGAGCCCTGCACCAAACATTCCGGCAAATAGTGATTTAGTGTTCGATATCGAACTTGTCGCAATTGTTTAGCTAATTGTTATTGCTGAAAAGGACCGGCTGTTGTTGGCTGCTGTTTTAGGTTTACTCTTTGAGAATAAGCCTTAAGATCGATAATTGCGGCTGGTTTTTTTTGATAAAAAAAATCTTTTTGTAAATCTAGAGCGTGAATTACCACTTGACCAACCTTTTGTTCGATTATATCGCTAAAGTTGCGTTTTTGCGAATTTTCAATTGCGGCCTGAAGTTGAGATATTGTTCGGACTGGATCCTCTGCGACGGGAAAGTTATTGAAGGTATGTAGCACTCTTGAAGCCATGATATTACTAAGTGGTGGTATATAAGATATATGTTTATGGAGTTCATCGTGATTATCGATGTACATTGGTCGTATAAGCTCTGTATGAGTACGTAAGGCTGACAATTGAGGACTTGATTCCCACGCCTTCTGAGGGAATAACAGGTGATGATTATTGTGCGAGGGTCTCCTTTGAGCCATATTTTACTTCCTTATGTTTTGCTGACAGAGTCATGTACGGTTATTTTTTGACGGAAGAACTACCGATTAACGAAACTCTGTCAGCTTGTAAAATTTCATCATTTTTACCTCTTTAGTATGTTTTTAGACATCGTTTTCGTCATGTTAAGTTCTTTACCGAGATTAATAAATAATTTAGGATACATTTTGATCCTCAAGGCGACGCGCTGTATCAAACAATCGTTGTGTTACTCTGTTGAGTGATCCTCGCTCAACAATTAGGGGCTCGGACATATGGTTTGCCCACTGGCTTGCTTCGCGATTACGTTGCCATAATAATTTTTGTTCTGCTGTTTGCGGTGATCCGTCTAGGCTGTACATGCTATATTTTAGGGGATCGGCACCTTCATCATCAAAGAATCTTGCATCCGCCAGACGCTCCTTTGAGTATGGACCATGTTCAATCGGTGTATTTACCAATGCTTCTTCGGTGAAATAGGTAATAACCATTGGTTCACCTGCGCCAATTTCGCGCACCTTTAGCGACATGTTGGAGTGGTGCATTCCCAGCATATTTTCAAACTCAGACTGACCCGCAATACTGTCGCCAATATCTATCCAGGTGCCGTTTACCTTGGTGTGCATACGGTTGTGATGGTGTGCGCCTGATGCAATTTGGATTTTTTCAAAACCACCCATGCCCTCGATGCGTTTGAATGGATCGTAGACTGCTAAGCCACCTGAACCACCCTTATAGTTTTTTGAATTAATGTGGTAATGAGCTATAGCCATGCTTACATCTCCATAGCGAGGACGTCCTATCCAGGTCGGTATTGGTGTACCATCGGCAGACTGAAAGACTCTTTCGGTGCGGACGACACTATCGTCTTGGGCAACATCGGGATTCTCCAATACTTGACGCCAAGTATCAATCGTATCATCAACGTTGCGGCTATGGTTATTAGGGTAACGGACTCGTTGAGCTTCATCGTGATTACCAGGCAACCACATGACATCTATAATGCCTTCTTTTGTGGTGCTCGGTGCTTCTTGCCAAGTATCTCTAATGACACCGTTCACCATTTCTGATTGAGAATCGAGGTCAAGCAGACCGATTGCTTGTGCCTCACGTGGCATGTTTGGGTAAATAAGACCGTGTTTGAAGTCACCTTCGCCGTGAATAGCGGTCGGCATGCGCTTTGCATAACGTTGTGTCAGTGCCTGAGTATGAAGCACAATATCGGGATGTGCGGTTGGCGAGCCAAACTGCCAGTCATTTTGGGTGACGATTGCCATGCGTGGTATGCTTCTTGAACGTTCCATGACATCCTTGTCATAGATTGTATATCTCACTACCCCCTTGGCTGGTCGACTGTATTCATAAATGCCCGGATCCCATTCGCGACGACGGGTTGTATATGCTCTTAGCGATGTATCACCCGTGGACCGACGGTAAAACGCGCGTGTATCAATCGAATTTGATGGATTTGTAAGGCCAGGATTACTGATGACATCAACGCCACTATGTGTTGCCATGACCGCTTCTTGCTGTTGACCAGTCATAAAGGCAGTTGGTAGTTCGTCGTTAGACTCAGCACGCATGGCTATGCTGCCGAGAAACTTCATTGGATTAATCATGTGATTGTTGAGAAGTGATTCTGTAGTGAGGCCCATTGCGTGTCGATATTTAATTTGTTTTTCTTCTCCATCGCTTTGCCTAAAAATCAAGTTACAATCATCGACATAAATAATGCTTCCGTCAGCACTCCATTCGCCTGGAGTTAAGATGTCGTCTGGATCAATTCCTGTTCTTGGATCTAGATCGCGTCTTAGTCTGACATGTTCATAGAGGTGCATAAATTCACTTTGACTCATTTGACCATCAGTGTCTGTCGACATTTCATCAGCGGTTCTTAGTCGACGGCCATATTTCAATCCGAGCGGAATAACAAAATCGAGCGCAAACTTTTGAAAATCTTTGAATGTGGACTCTTGTGAATATTTGTACATTTGGCTAAAATGTACGAAATCATTCCCTTCAGCATCCTTCAGATATTCTCTTAGCTCACGAACGGCATCGATAGCGTAATCATATGCTTCCCGGTGATCATTTTCGCTCATGCCGACGATTATAGGAATGCCAGATGATTCTTTTATATCTTTGAGTATATTGTGTCCAAGATTGAATTGAGCGCCAGCATCTTGGAATTCCTCAATTACTGAAGTACGTTTATTGGACTGACTGTGCTTATAGACTCCTTGCATCAGATCTGTTACTAGTATTGCATCAGGCTTTTCTTCGTCTGTTAGATATTTAAGACGTTCTGTATATGCTTCTACTAGAGCCAGACCATCTTTGAAGTCTTGATGTCCGATTCGTAGTGAGTTGATAGGCACTACTGAAAAGCCTGGTTTATTTGTTTCAATAATAACTTCTGATATAGCACGTTTTTTATCATGGCGTTCTATCGCTTCATTCGCATCTTTGCGTGTACGAATTTCACTCTTGCGTTCGGTAGCTATTCGCCAACCGTCAGCAAGCTCTAATGAACCAGATAATAGGTATTTTTGTGACCTTACCTTTTTTGGAAATTTATAATGGGTTTTTGTTTTATCGATGAGTTTTGCATCTACAAGTCTTTCTATAATTGCTGAACGAACTAGTGGCGAAACACTGCTAAATGTAGGTAAGTTTTCGTCAGACCATTCAAGTATTTCTGAAGGCACCGGCGCTTCATTATTTTCAACAATTTTTGTCTCATCTATTTCTCCAAAATAACCTTTTGGAACACTTTTATCTTCCCTGTCTCTCAGTAATCGCCCTATTTCTCGACTCATATCTCGATACGCGAGAGAATCGATTAATTCTGGAAGATATTGCTTATTCGCTATCTCATCTAGTGCTGTTTTTGAAGCTTCATCAACGGTATGGTTGTTGATTATATTTTTGATGTTTAGTAAAAAATTAGCCTTTTCCTGTGGATTAACTGATGCCGTGGTCAATATGTCAAAGACTTCTTTTATAGCATCTTTTGGATTACTAATGTGGCCGTCTTCATTCATATATTTTTCATGGATTGCATCAAGCTTATCAATTGTTTCTATCTTTTGGTCAGCGTTAGCTAGTGGTATTTCGAGCGCGAGACGTGTTTCATCTGTGTTTTGTATATTTCTCTCTTTTGCCAATAAAGGCATTTTCTTTTCTCTTTCGCTCATTCTGCGTCCCTCCTCTGAACGGCTAAACGATAACTATAAAAACAATTTTTCTCACAGCTCGTCTTTATGATGTAAGTATGTGATTAAAAATATGCATATACAGCCACTTTATGGTGACTCAAATTGCTATGAGTCGATTGAGATTGAGTCGAAAGTATGTGACTCATTCGTTGCAGTCTAAGCTTGACGTAATCTATCGTATACAGCTATAATTTCTGTAAAAGTGAAAAGCTGGTGAGAGGCTATATCTTTAAGGTGCACGGGAGGTGTGACTGTGTTTAGTCGTGACATGCATTATATTCAGAAAGAGATTTTGATAAGTCTTGCGTATCAGTCTCCGCAACGTTTTTCGCAATTACAACCTTCTCGTATACCTAATAACACTTTTTCCTATCACCTGAAAAAACTTATAGAAGCCGGTTACATTACTCTTATAGACGGTGGGTATGTCGCAACGCGCAAAGCTCTCAAGACGCTCCAGTTTGATGGTAGTAAGGCTAAACGTACTGGATCGCCAGCGCTCATTACTCTAATATATATTACAAATAGCGAAAATAAGATACTTCTATTAAAGCGTAATAACCGACCGTTTGTTGATTGGTATGGTATACCGTCAGGACTTGTTCATAATGGTGAAGAACTTGGTCTTGCCGCTCAGCGCGAGATGTACGAAAAAACTAACATTAATGCATCTTCGTTGAGTTTTTCTGGTGTTCTTGATTTTAAATATCTAGAGAAAGATTCGAAAGATTTGTTTGTGCACGCAGTTGCGTTCATTTATAAGCACGAAATAAAGGGTGTTGGCGTAGAACTTGAGGGTTTAAAGACAAAATATGGCACGTTGCACTGGTCAAACTTGAAGAGCACTAAAATGGTGTTACCCGAAGTTCACTATGTTAGAAAAATAATTGAAGATAAAACTGATTTTCTCGAATCAGTTGATTTTGAAGAGCCTGTAACGGAAAATTAATTGTATTAATAAATTTAATTAGTATTTTTTAGTAAAGCTATGGCCGTCACGCGTTACGCAACGTTCGGGGTATGTTTCTTGAACTACATTATTAGCGGCGACACATTTATCAAAACTGTCTATCTTATCACCTGTGTTGTTAGATCGAAATGCACCATATAGTGCAGTTGCAGTAACAATTAAAATAAGTACAAGAAAAAATATTACCTGGATGTGTTTTGTTATTCCAGTCGGTTTGTTCATAGATGGATTATATCATGGGTGAAGTATGATGTATCACTCTTGAAATTGAGATTGTATCTGCAAAAAATTCTATTTTGGTGATCTCACAGGACTATATGTGGAACCCTATATATGAGAGCTTAAGTGGTATGTACGACAAATTACGAGCCTTGGGCTGGGATGATTTCAAAGGCGTAATAATTCTTCCGGAAAGCGAGGGCGATGATGCGTAACTTAGGAAAAATTCTTTATATCAAGTCCTGCAAGTTTGGCGATACTTCGTAGGGTACCTAGTTTCAGCTCTTTGTGTAGCGGGACGACGGTAATTTGTTTGCCCTTGTCGTCATGCTTGACAAGTACGACATGCGAACCGCGTTGTCGGGCGATAGTAAAGCCGTGAGATTGGAGGATCTTTATCGCCTTTTTACCACTGATTGGCATAGTTTAAATTGTGACAGTCGTTAGAAAAGTGGCATGGGGTGTAGACGATGCCTGATCTGATGCTTCTTCTAAATATAGTTCAAGCGCTTCTTTGAGGTTTGCAAGAGCTTCATCAATCGAGTCGCCCTGGCTGGCTACATCAGTATCAGGATTAAGAGCGACAAATCCGCCGGCCTCTTCTGTAACTATTGCTGAAAATATTTTACTCATAAGTGTTTATTATTATAGCACAAACAAAAACACTTTGCTATCACGCAAGATGCTTGGGACTATAAAGAAGGTTTATCCTTTGAAGGTGTTAATTCGTGTAATTTGGTGAACCTTGAGCCTTCGATTTATAACCAAATAGTGGTAGAAATTGTTCGTTGGAACGATGTTATCCGTAATGTTAGCACGGGGGCTAATCTGTTACAGGCGAATTAGTCTGTGTGAGAAACTCCCCTGTATGGAATAGAACGTCTAAAAAGCAGAAACCCGCCACTGACCTTTCGGTGTGGCGGGTATCGTTTTGCTTCAGCTCCCAATCTCCCAGGTGGAGTATGTGATTACACCCTCTGGGCTCATTTGTCCCCTGATTCTCCAAGCAGTTTCATCAGCAGGAACTGTGATGTGGAATTTGGCAGATGTCCACCTGTCGCCTTGCTTGGTGATGGTTCCTTGAACGGCGATTTCTGTCAGCGTCACATTCCTTGCAACGGGGCTGATGCGGGTTGAAGCAAAGACGAACCGAGAGAACGTGTCTTCGTTTTTTGGGTTGGATTCGTCTTCGATGACGATCTTGGTTCCTAAGCGCGGTCCGCGCAATGACGCGTGTTCCTCCGAGAGATGCTTGATGGCTCCGCTCAGAAAATCTGTAACGAAGTCAGCTGAAGCAGTTGTAAAGAACTTGCTCGACATTGATTTCTCCTATTTCAGGAAACGCAGTAAGGACGGTCCTTCCAGCGCCTGCTATTTCAGCAGCGAAGTAACCATGATTTATTCATGGTTATATCGCCGCCGAAGTAGCTGATTTCTCAATGAGCATAGATTAAACTATGACATAAAAATAACAATAATGCAATACAAAAGCAAAAACACTCTACCTCTCGGTAAAGTGCTCGTGCTTGGTGATCTCACCGGGAATACTACGGTATAACGGCGTCACGTTCAAAAGAGCTAAGAGGTAGCTCTTTTGTCCTGCTCCTTGTTATCGAACCCTGCGGGTTAAATTCCAGCGAATAAATTCGCTTATAGAAAATAGCCCTAGACTCAGGAGCCTAGGGCTATTTTCTATGGTGATCTCACCGGGAATCGAACCCGGATTGCCAGGATGAGAACCTGATGTCCTAACCGTTAGACGATGAGACCGCTCGTTACTTTTTTGTAACTCGCCCTACTCTATCAAAATTAACAGGGGTTGTCTAGTTATATTAATTAAGGCTACGAATGACTTCGATGAGTTTCTTCGGTGTTATCTCGGCCTTAATGAGGTAGCCGTCTACATGATTCTCCATCATCATACGAGATTCTTCATCTTGCTCGAAGTTAGTGAGAACAATAATTTTTGTATTTGGAATCAAGTCTTCCTTGCCTCTGAGTGCTTCCATAATTTCATTGCCACGACGTTCCGGTAACATAACATCAAGTAATATAAGGTCATAAGGTTTATTGCGGGCAGCTATAAGACCATCGTTCCCCCCTACCATCCAATCGACTTCATAACCTGCTTTTTTAAGACTACGAACGTACATCTCACCGATAAAACGGTCGTCTTCGATACATAGAATTGTTTTAATTGACATGTATAATTTCTATCCCCTGTAAAGTGAGTGATTTTTAATCCAGCCACTACCGTGCTCGATCAATGATACATTACTATTATTACCTACTTTGAGCTTATCTGCAACTGTGTCGTAAATAGGGAGAGTAAAACTAAAGGTTGAACCCTCATTTTCGACACTCCGTGCTGTAATAGTACCTCCATGAGACGAGACGATAGCTTTACTTATGTAAAGACCGATGCCAGTGCCAGCGACTGTTTCGCGTGATCTGTGTGAACGATAAAACTTATGGAATAGGTTAGCTATGACATTTGCAGGTATACCAATACCCCTGTCAATTATAGAAATTTCAACAAACCCTGGTATGACATGCGCCACAACATGCACTAGTCCACCTTCGTTACTGTATTTGATGGCGTTATCTATTAGATTAACAAATACCTCGCCAGCAGAATTTATATCGGCTGCAACCAAGGGTAGATTGTCTGGAATATCGGTAACAAGTATGCGGTTCTGGGCGTTGGCGCGCATTTGCATGTCATCGGCGACAGAATCATAAATATGACGTACTGACTCCTCGGTAAGGTGGAGTTTCATGTGACGCCGGTCGTAACGCGCGGCATTGAGAATATTATTGACGTAACTTGTAAGTCGATTGGAGGCGACAATGAGTCGCTGCATTAGCTCGGCCTGGTCTTGTTCGAGAACATCCTCGAGTTCTTCCCCAAGAACATCCAGATAGCCGCGGATAACAGTTATCGGTCCGCGGAGTTCGTGTGCGGCAAATGAAATGAAATCCATATCATCTTCCTCTGGCATGTAGTGACCTGTCTGATCGAAGAAAGTTACAATTGTTTCCGCAGCATTATTTTTGTGGAAATTTGCTGAAACGTCAAAGATGCGTCTATCCTTTTCACCTGGTAATTTGTCGGCAACTCTGACCCATTGATGCTCTGAAGATAATTTGTTCTTTTGGCAAGCAACTAGCCAACTAGTGAATAAATCGTTATCAGGGAATTGTATGTTTATTTCATTTTTATTTTCATGATTTTCGCGAAGTGGTGCATGTTGGTTGTGGTAAACTATATTTTTGTCTTTATCAATAATAACTATTCCTGTGGTCATGTTATCAAGCCCAGCCAAGATTACAGGATCAAGATCTGGTTGTATATTTTTGGATTCTACATTGTCATCGTGGTTCGACGCCAATTCATAAACTGTTTGTAAAATATCTCTAAACCCATCTCGGTTATTGTCGTAACTATTAGGATTAGGTGGTTTTTCAATTGATGGTTCACCAGATACTAGTAAGATTGCTTGTACTAAATCATGGAATGGTTGTCCAAGGATACGTATCAAAAATATGATAATAATATTGACTATAGTAGATGTAATAACAGTCATGAGCAATACAAGTTTCCACCCGACATTGGTTATGCTTAATAGCTCGAGAATACCAAATAGGATAAATATAAAAGTGCATTGTACAAAAGTAAGTATGGTGTATGTACGAGTGCGGAATTTATCCCAGTAATCACGCATATGCGACTTGATTATTTTTTCAGGATTGGAATTTATATTAGTTTTTTTTATTTCCATGTTACTCCTCCGCCTTGATTTGCTGGTACTGCTGCTATCCATGTTTGTCCGCGGTTGAGTGGAACTTCTTTACCGTATGCATCGGTAAAGCTTATCTGACTGCCACGATCTCTTTTTGTCCATGTTACTTCATGGACTATACCATTTTGAAAAATACGTGCTCGACCGCTACCGATGGTTGTAATTTGTTCACGATAGCCATCTTCAAACACCTTCGTCATAGTCGTATCCATAACGATTACAGTTGATGGCGTGATCTGTCCTAGCTCTCTGTCGTTGTGGGGCGCACCACCTTCAAAACGGTTGTATTTATTGGTCGTTGAATCATAATCATAATGACTATTATACGATGCACTGCTTATTTTTACATCAATTTTAGTCGCGTTCGGTGTCTTGGAGGGTGCGCCATTTAATCTTGGCCACACTGTAAAAATTGAGCTAGTATAGCCTTTTTTAGCGTTAAGCGCGTCTAGTCGCTCGAAACTTGTGTAAACATTATGGGGCGCATAGCGGTCAGTGGCTCGCCAATAGCTACCACTATTGAAAAATTGATCGATGTCGCGATAATTACCATTGCGTACTTCATTGAGTGCGAATTTACTACCTCCAATATGAGCGACCGATGCTTGGAATGGTGCAATCCAGTCGACATAGTAGAGTCGGACACTACGGACGGGTCCTATAAGTTGAGGTTTTGATTGTTGATACAATGCTAAGAATCGTGTGATACCACCCTCCGCGACTGCTTCGAACACCACACCGGCTGATTTGAGGCCTGATTGTGGACGTGCATCTGGGCTATTCTCAATCATAATACCTGTTACAGCACGCTGGGCTGAAGGCTGGTCAGGTACTTGTTCACCTGTTAGTTGTGAGTAATAAATGATTGGTGCGGGTGGCGGTGTTACTTTTTTGGCTATACTTGCTGGCGCGACTGCTTTAGGGGGTTGATAAAGTATCACAACAGCAGTGATGATAGTAGCAAGAAGTACCCCTGCTCCTGCGAGGGCATACGTTGCGGTGTGATGAAAATTAATCCATTTACCAACCCTTCCAATTATGCTTGTATGGAGCTTATGTAACATAGCTTAAGCACTATTGTACACTATTGAAGAGCAAATGAGACAAGCCTTTAGACCGCTACATCAAGGGCTGCGTTGAGTCGTTCAATGACTTTGTTGCGACCCAGAATAGCCAACGTTTCAGGTAATGCAGGACTAAATGGCGTCCAGGTAATAACAAAACGAATTAGGCTGAATAACGTACCTGGCTTTTCACCAGTGTTCTCGAGTAGATCATTTAATGTTTGTTGAATAGATTCGGGATTGAAATCTGTTGATTCCAATGCTGTTTTGGCAGCCTGAAGCAGTTCTCGGTGGCGTGAACGATCCATTTTACCTAGTTGTTTGTTATCGTCTATCATCGACCAATCGGGTGTTGGCTCGGCGAAGAAATAACTTGTGAGAATTGGTAAGTCAGCGAGGGTCTTTAAGCGATCTTGTGCTAACATCAAGACTTGCCTCTTATAGTTATCGTTTGCTTCTCTGGCCTCAACTGGCCAAAAATCTGTTACTCGGTCCCAGAGTTCATCGAGAGATAATTCGCGAATGAACTGTCCATTCATCCAAAGTAATCGTTTTTCGTCAAAACGCGCACCGGACTTTTGGACACGCGCAAGGCTAAATTTTTCAATTAATTCGTCACGAGAGAAAATTTCTTGTTCTGTTCCGTCATTCCATCCGAGAGTTGCAATGAAGCTTAATAATGTTTCTGGTAAGTAGCCATCTTTAATATAGTCAAGTACATCTTTGGCACCATCGCGTTTGCTGAGTTTCTTGTTGCCTTGTTCGTTCATGATGGGTGGCACGGTAGCAATAAGGGGCTTTTCTAATTCAAGCGCTTCATAAAGATTTAAATAATTTGGTAGACTAGCCAGGAATTCTTGTGCGCGAATGACGTGTGTTATTTTCATTTCTGCATCATCAACGATGTGTGCGAAATTGTATGTTGGATAACCATCAGATTTGATTAAAATGAAATCGTCTATTACCTCTTCACCGGCATGTAAATCGCCCATAACTTCGTCGTGCCATTGATATTTTTTTGGTTCTGATTTAAATCTGAGGGGCGTACTTCCGTCCCACTTGTTTGCAAGTTGCTGTGTATTTTCGGGACGATGATTGCGATATAAGAATGGTCGCTTTTCGGCTTGTGCTTGTTCGCGGAATGTTTGTACTTCATCTGATGTATATGGATCGGCGTATGCTCTACCAGCATCAATCAGTTTCTGCGCCCACTGTTTATATATATCTAGTCGATCACTCTGTCGATAAGGCGCGTACGGGCCGTCAATGTCAGGACCTTCGTCGTAATCTAGTCCGAGCGCTCGAAAGCTTTTCATGAGATGATCGGCGGAACCTTCGACTTCGCGGTTTTTATCAGTATCTTCGAGTCGTAGTATGAACTGTCCATTATTTTGACGGGCCACAAGAAATGCAAATAGTGCTGTTCGAATACCACCAACATGTAAAAATCCTGTTGGGCTGGGTGCGAATCTGGTACGAATATCTGACATTATTTAATCCTCTCGAAATAATAAGCAAATGCAATCGCCTTGTTTTTAATATCATCGTATTCAATTTTATAATCAACCAGTTTCCATTTGTCTGATGGTGGTTTTATTACGGAACCCCTATCTTCTCCAACTAACCATACTTTGTCAAAAGTTGCACTACTGAGAACGCTGTTTTGTGGATGATCAAAAAGCGGTCTGGTTGAACCAATGTTTGCAAGATTGGAGTAAAACAGAAAATGAATCGGAAAATCTTTGGTTGCGTATGGCGCAGAAGCGTAATAGGTGTATGGCGATCGAACGACTATTGGCGCTTTATGTTTCGATTGATTGACGTCATGGATAACTTGGGCTAATTTGTTCTGACTATCTGTATCTAAATTGCGATTGCCGACCACCATTGCGTGATACGACCCTGTTACGAAAATAAATATTGTAAGAGCGTAGAGTAGGAATCGTTTAACGAGATTGTGTCGCTTAAATTCAGCATAAGTAACGATAATTGCTATGAGTATACTACTAGCTATTGATGCAAAAATAATATACCGAAAAACGTATGCGGGTCGAAGCGGAGGTAGCGACATGAGAGCAAGGAGAATTATAGGCAATGATGAGAGTGCAATCGTTAGGCGGAAATAAGTCTTTTTAGATTTATTGAGATTGCTATAGACTTGTCTACCCATAATAACCAGTGCAATAATAAGTCCAATAACTCCAACGACGAGCCAGCCAGTCACCTGGGAACTATTGCGAAATGTCAAACTCATTGTCACTGTTGAAACGAGCGTGTCGATAGAAAGTGGTTTAATCCAGAAGCCTGATACTTGAATCTCCCCTGCTCTGTAGATAAGCGCTGGTAACCAGGGCAAATATAGTACGACCGCTCCAGTAACTGCAATAACCCATTTTTTTATTACCGAGCGTTTTTCACGATATTCATACAATAACCAGATTAGGTGGGTCACCCATATTAGCGCAGTGAAGTAGTTTGTCCACATGCCCGCAGAGACAAGAATGGCATACACAATCCATGGCCATCGTTTTTTGGACGCCAGCGCGATTACTAATACATAGGTCGCGGCCAGACCGATTGCCAGCGCCATTGTATACATGCGCATCGACGCTCCGTATCGAATTAATAACGGCGACATAGATAGTAATAGTGTCGCAAGCCACGCGGATCGATAACCAAAACCGCGCCGGACAATCAAAAATCCGAATATAATTGCCAGCCAACCAAAAACGATACTCAGAAGTCGCAACTCGGCAACGCCATTGCCAAATAACATTTGCCAAAAATGTAATACTGCGTAATATAGCGGTGGATGTACATCAAGGGCAGTATATTTTGCCATTGACCACAGGTCTAGATTAGCAAGATATGCACTGTATCCTTCATCGAAATATGCGCTGGCGGTAACAACATTGGGAAGAGTTAAGTAGGTAAATATAAGAATACAAACCACAATTATACCCCAATCTACTAGCTGTATCCATGGAGATTCACGGTGGCGGTAAAACAAGCGGAAAATATTATTCATTTAGGATATTATAACAGATACAAAGTGCTTTTTGTTCTTGTGATTTCAAGAACCAAGAATCTTCTTTTCGTGCCAACGAAAAGAAGCAAAAGGTTCGTGACGGCTTCGCATCGCGGTATTAATCATTGCCGTCTCTTCTTGGGCGTCTTGCGGAACTCGCGCCGACACGTATGTCGGGCTCAGACATCCTCGACGCGCCAGGAAGAGCCATCACCGCTTAATCCGGCTGCTGCAGATGTCACTGTTTAGTTGATTATTCTTACGCAGTAGAACTGCGAATGATCAGACTAACGAGGAATATTCGTAAACTTTGTGTTCGGCAGAAATAGCTGAATCTTTGAGTGATGCAGGATCAATGAACATAATTTCATCAGCATCCTCACCAGGTTCAAAATCCATATTTGTAGGTTTGATGTGAAACACCAGTCGTATTTGCCATACATTTGCATGCTCCAGAAATGAAGGCTCATCCACATCGATGACTTTATAACTAAAATCACCCGTAAGGCTCACCTCTTCTTGTAACTCACGTGCAATTGCGGCCTTGATATCTTCGCCATGATCCATGCCGCCACCAGGCAAATCCCACCATGATCGCCCAGTTTCTTTGACAACCAGGACCTCGCCTTTTTCGTTTACAATGAGGCCTTTTATTGAAATGCGATATAAATAATCACGTTTTCGATTGAGGTGATGTTGATCGATCACTCCATGAGGATTTTCTCTGGTCATAGAAAGATTATATAGCAAGATTGTAGGTAGTGTATAATTCGTGGCTCCGCCGCGTAAAAACAATCAATATCCCCTGTGACATCTGCAGACGCCCAAGGATCGAAGTGCTACAACAACGGAGTCATTCGCGAGGACGTGTCATTTTTAAACAACTAAAGAAATGAAAAATGACTTCCCAAAGGGAATTCCGCAGCGACCGCTGTTTTAGTGCTTCAATTCCTGGAGTGTCGAAGCCGTCACGAGCTTTTTGCTTCGTTTTTGTCGGTACAAAAATGAAGATTCTTGGTTCTTGGAATTCCAAGAACAAAAGTTTTTATAAAAGACTAGTTGCAATCCGACGAACTTGTTCGCTAGAAAGCGGCGCGTTGCCCTCTAGGGTGTACAGAATACCACCATTTACCCAGGCGGCACTGTTGTTATATGTATAAATAGTCAATCCTCGTTCGGTGTACGGAATGTAATTGCTACCAGCTTTTGGTGTGACATAATTATCGAGAACCGCCTCATTACTCCAACCACTTTGACTTTGACTAATACTAAATTTTTGCTCACCCGCATTGGCTTTAAAGTTTATACTAACTCTGCCGTCTGAAAAAGATACGGGACCGTTAAGGGCGTATCCGTCTGGATGATAGTTTGGATAACTGGCATTAATACCTGCCTGTGCTGCGGCAACTCGAACGGATAAGCTTGGCATATTGAGATACGTAAAATAACCACCAAGAATTACTAGTGCAAAGACTGATGATAGCACTGCAACGGTTCGTTGCTTGGGCTGGAGACGGTCTCGGAGTGGTTTTTGCCAGTTGGCTGATTTGGATGTTGAGGCGACGGCTTGCTTTACTGCCTCTTCTTTTATTTCGTGGGCACTTTGGGCATGTTGTGCCATGGTATGTGCTTTTGCGGCAGAAATGGCATGCGCCTTAGTAACATGAGGATGTGTAACTGGTCCGATATCCATAACTTTTGTTTGTTCGACGACAGTATTCGTATGTGGCGTAAACTTACGAACATCAGAGTGGACTGTAGTTGCGGTTGCGTGTATGGATGGTTGATGTTTATGGATAGTCAATTTTTGTGAAATGGGACGTTTAGTTGCTTTTCGATTCAATGTCATTGAACGCTGAGGATTTACGTGAAGGTTTTTAGCAGGAGTGTGATGAGGCTCTTGTGATAGTTTAGTTGTGTTGACTTCAATAGACATAGGTACGTGTTTATTTACGGGCATACCAGTTATAGCGTCATATTTCTGACCGTCTATTTGTACGAAGTTTGTGTTTGTCATCCTATCCCCTTATTGCTATTGGTTATACCTATCTTAGGGTTCTGTCTGTATTTTTGCAATACCTATTCTTCCGCTTATGCTCGCTGACGTCCCACTCCTAGTTTGCTATACTTGGACTATGAATCGCAGACCCTTAAGACGTCGCCAGTCCATAATCAGGGGCGCGATATATACGTTTATGACACTTTCTGTTGTTATTATCGTGACAATGCTAATGTTTGTTGTCTTGGGTTATCAGTTTAATGAACGTGATGGCAAGATTGAGCAAGGAGGTTTATTGCAACTCGCCTCTATACCAACAGGGGCTAATGTCACTCTTGATAATAAACACCTTAACTCTCGTACCAATACCAAGTCAAACGTAGCAGTCGGAAATCACGGCGTGAGTTTTATACGTGATGGGTATCGGACGTGGAAAAAATCAATAGATATTGATGCAGGTGAAATTGGATGGATGAGTTACGCGCGACTGATTCCTACTACAGTCACTCCCCAATCTGTTCGTAATTTCGCGTCACTTTCGAGCGTATTAACTTCACCAAAACGAAATTATATGCTACTTCACGAAGTAATCGACAAGCCGGTTTTTACTCTTGCAAATATACAAGGTGATACTGTTCAATATACAACTTTAAGTTTACCCGTGACTAGCTATACGGAACCTGCTGTAGGTAGTTCCCAGACCTTCACAATGGATAGTTGGAGCGAAAATGAAGCTTCGGTGCTTATTCGTCATAATTACGATGATTCAAAAATAGAATGGTTATTGCTTGACCGAAATTCACCTGATCGTTCAATAAATATAAGCACCACTTTCGGAATCACGCCTAGTAAGATAGTTTTTGCCGGTAAGAGCGATCGACTACTTTTTGCGCAAACAGATGACGCTGTTCGACGCATCAATGTTGATGAACAGACATTGTCTAGGCCACTAGCATCGAAAGTAAACTATTTTACAGTATATGATGATAAGACTATTGCTTATGCGACAAGCTCTGACGATAAGCAACGGCGGACGGTTGGTTACGCCGCAATTGATATTCCTGAGCCCGTAACACTTGAGACGTTACCTGCTGATGATCAGTCACTGTATATAACTATGTCAACGTATTTTAGTAAGAGGTTCGTCGCTGTACTTCATGGTCAGACACTTACTATCAAAGCTGGTATGTTGCCAACCAAGACAAACAAGGGGACGTTGAAAAAAGTTTCGACACAGACTATTCCTGCGGGAGCAACTAGCCTTAGCTCTGAGCACAACAGTCGATTTGTTGTCATGCAATTACCTGACGGATATGCAACGTATGATATTGAATTAGATAAGTATGATCGAACAGTATGGACAAATCCACAAACAGCACAACGGTCACTTAACTGGATCGATGAATATATCATATGGTCCGATAATGGTGGTATGCTACGGCTCTATGAGTTTGATGGAGCAAATCAACAGAATATCATGCCCGTCAGCGAAGGTTTTTCGGCCAGTGTCAGTCCGAACAATAAGTATATTTATGGTATTCTCAAGACAAATAAAGGATTTGATTTACGTCGAGCGAAACTTATTATTGAATAGGTTTATCTGGCGCCAAAAAGTCGTTCAAGGGCGCTCGGCGCATTACCGGGCATTGCGGCTTTATCTGTAGCGCTTGGTGTGGGTGCGGTGGTAGCTTTTGCGGGATCGGGTGCAACTTGTTCTGCGGTAACCAGTAAACGATTTGTTGATGTGCCAAGTGGCGTACAGGTTATGAGTGTTAAGTAAGGTTTGTCGTTAAGGTTATATAACGCATCGACTTGGCTGGGCTTAACTACTTGTTTTTTAGTAACAGTATAGGTATAGCGGACGGAATTGTAGTTTACGTAAATGGTATCACCTGTTTGTAACTTATCAAGCTGTGCAAAAATAAATTTATAATCACCTGGATCAAACAAATCATTACTTGAGTGACCAGAAAGTACGGTATTGCCTATCTGTCCTGGTACGCTATTTGCGCCAGGTATGGCGAAGTGTGCGACTCCTTTTTGCATGGCTGACATTTGCGAATCATGATCGTAACCGATATTGTAAATGGCTGGTACGTCGACATTAATTTTTGGAATGATCAGTTTTGGTTCGGGTCCAACTTTGACATTTGCGGTTGGGTCAACAACGATATTCTGTGGATCGATAGCTCCTGGGCTCACGTAAGCTTGAACATTTGCGAATAGTATTTCGTTGTATTGTAAAAATGCGACAATTGACACAACGACAACAGCACTTATGAGAGGAATAAAATGACGACTTTTGCGAGCTTTTTTTGCCGTTCCTTTTGCGCCGTATAAAATTTTTTGTCGAAGTTCAGCGACATTTTCATCACGTTTCTGTTCTGGTGTTTGGTTTGCCTGTTTTTGTTGCTCGATGGCATTATGTAAGTGCCCAACGTAGTAACGTTCGTAATATTTCTGATAGTAGTTTTGCCATTGCGCGTGATACTCCCGTAGGGGGGTATTTTGATTTGCATTTTGGGTCGTTGTTGTTTGCTCTGCGGATTTAGGCGTTGTTGTTTCGGGTGTTGGAGTTGTGACGCGACCTTGGTTTTCATATATTGCGTCTAGCTGACCACGTACTATACTCGCGGCGACATCGCGGTTAGTGTTTTTCGTATCTGGTGGGGTATTTTTAGGATCCATGACTAGTCTATCTCTTACAATTAGTATACAATATAGAGCGAACTCTTGATAGGGATACCGATTCATGCTAACAGTGGAATTGGTAGATCGCAAATTAAATAATTTGCTTCTATGATTGATGGGCGAGTGGCGGAATTGGTAGACGCGCTAGACTCAAAATCTGGTTCTCGCAAGGGAGTGGGGGTTCAATTCCCCCCTTGCCCACCAATCATAGGATTTACACTACTAAACTTGCACTCACCGCCTCGAGCGGTTTTTTCTGATTCCACATCCAATAGGCGCTCGCATATGTTGCCACACTACCCTTCCAGATACTCATCGGGTTGTTCCACGGGGTTGTGGTTACTTGTCCGCCGCTAGCGATGACAATATGATTCTGATGAAAGGTAGTGATTGTTATCGGGTACGTGATGGTGAATTTATGAAGTGTTTCAACAAGTTGCTGTAGCTGCATACTGAACGTCAGTATTTTCGGGTAATAGACCTTACTAAACGTTTTTTGTAACTGAGCAAACGACACTACCAGTAGCGTGTCGGGGCGCTCAACCACTAGATCTAGCGTATTGAGAAATAAATCGAAAGCATCGCGGGTAATGGTTAATTGGCCACTGTAATCACGTATAAATTCTTCGTACAGGATTGCGGTCTCACTATTTCGGCCTGCGTCGCCAATTAGCAGTATCGCGCTTGCCCAGCCACCAAGTGCGTACATCTCCGTTCTGGCATCGCGACTAAGGCCGCCAGATGGGTTACTGGCGCCATAGACAACATCAGTAATTACTGACGGAACAGACTTTTTGAGGATGTCTGGCATCATGACACGAACCTCACCTACGCCGACCTCGAGCGCTGTAGTGTACGCCTCACCAACTGCAGAAAAACCTAGTTTGTTACCACCAATAATGCCCAACTTGCCAGCTTGTCTACGTTGTTCTGGCTTATTCCACTCGATATCGGGATATAAAGACGTAGTTGGTAGTTGTTTGTGCCAATAAGGGAAGGTTTCCATATTCACTATCTCACTTCAATACTTACTGGACAGTGGTCTGAGCCCATTTGGTCGGCGTGAATTGCGGCTCCAGCGAGTTGGTCTCCTAGTGATTCTGATACACAGACATAATCGATGCGCCAGCCGACATTTCGCGCTCTAGCGCCTCCCCATGCTGTCCACCAGGTGTAATTATCGCCATCGGTGTTGAATAATCGGAACGTATCGAGAAATCCAGCCGATTCTATCGCGTCGAATCCCGCACGTTCTTCGTCAGTGAATCCGTGGTTCTTGTGATTGTCATTTGGTCGTGCTAGATCAATTTCCTTATGTGCAACATTTAAGTCGCCCATAAATATAACTGGTTTCCGCTTTTCTAATTCCTTCATATAAGCCAAAAATGCTTTGTCCCACTGCTCGGTTCGGAGATTTAGGCGTTCTAGCTTACTTTTACTATTTGGCGTATAGACGCTGACGATCCAAAAATCTTCGTATTCGGCCGCTATTACCCTGCCTTCTATGTTTGTATCTCCGTAAATATCTTCAAGGTTGAATTTAGATGCAATATCCTGTGGAATGTTTGAGACGGTTTTGAGTGCCGGAACTTTGCTAAAAATCGCTGTGCCACTATATCCAGCTTTACTGGCACTATTCCAATATTGATAATAGCCGTTAAGCTCTAACTCTACTTGTTCCTGGCGCGCTTTTGTTTCTTGGAGACAGAGAATATCCGGCTGTTCATTTTCAATGAACTTTTGAAACTCACCTTTGTTAATGACTGCACGAATCCCGTTGACGTTCCAAGAGTAAATCTTCATTATCCTAATTTTATCATGCGATCAGCTTCGCGTTTCTGGTCTCGTCGCTTCAGTGTTTCGCGTTTGTCATAGTTTTTCTTGCCTTTACCGAGAGCGATAACGAGTTTGATATGACGACCGGCAGTTAGTAGCTTGGTCGGTACTATTGTTAAGCCGTCTTTTTTACGGATTGCGAGCGTGTCGATTTGTTTGCGATGCGCCAAAAGTTTGCGCGGTTCGGTGTCTATTGTTCGAGCACCAGGTTCTCCTTTTTTGTTGAGTTTGAGGCTAAAACTCGCATTATTGAGCCATAGCTCGCCACTACGGACCGTCACGAACGAACCCTTGAGTTGGATATGACCGTCACGCGCGGCGCGAACCTCAGGGCCAGTGAGAGACATGCCAACCACTAAATCCTCGCCTAGCTCATAATCAAACCGTGCCCGACGATTGACGACGGCGGACGGAGTGGTATGAACTGACTTTTTTTTCTTGGCCATAATCACATTAGTATACCATACTCACCTCGGTTGAATATTGACATTTTTACATAAAATTGATATAATATAATTTAGATGTACCCTAGTAGGGGCGCGTCGCTCCTACTACCTACCTGAAAGGTAATCCATTGTCCAAACAGAGCATGATGAGCGTTTTGTTCATCGCTGCAGCGGTGGTGATATATGTACTGCTGTCGATCACTGTCCAGAATGGTTTGTACAAGACCACCTGGTTCATTGTCACGGTGACCGCCTTGGTCGCGTTTTGCACGCTGGCGTACTTCTTGGAGCATTTCGGAGAAGAGTCAGAGTGGGCGCGTGTCCGGGAGATCCTGAACTGGCACACCCAGTCATGGGCATACCTGTCGGACAGTGCGACATTGGCAGTCGCTCTCGGGGTCGCCGCTCACGGATGGAAGGACGTTCGCAATTCGTTCTTCATCGACAGCAACTGGTATTTGTTGATCGCTCCGGCGATCGGCATTGCCGGCTCGGTCACGTACCACTTTTTACTGAACAAGCCGGGGACCATCGAAAACGGACATGCCGCCATGCTCGACAGTCCGACATTCCTCTGGCATGCCGTGGTTGTGTACCCGGTGCTGTTCAGCGCTCTCATTGCATACTGCGTGCCGCTGTTCAGTGTCGACGGTTGGCGATTTGTTGCTAACTGGCACCCTTGGGTCGCTCTGGCGTTCATCGCGATCTGGGCTGCGCTCGGAATCAGGGATGGATCCCATGGCCTAGATCCCTGGCACCTTCACCGTCCTTGGGACAAGGTGAAATTC
>JBAQWG010000052.1:0-11998 GCA_049298775.1 Saccharimonadales bacterium (SeqCode) | reverse complement strand
CTAGTTGGCCAGATGTATTGACTCCCCAGCATTTTACTTTGCCATCAACAACTGCGCAGGCTGTGTCTTGACCAGTGGACACTTGAGTTACTTTACTGGCAGCTGATGCTGGTAGTGCTTGAAATACCGCGAATACAATCATGAGAAGACTGACAACAAGAAATGTTAAGAATCGCTGTTTAGTGAAAGATCTTGCTGGTACCACGGTTTGTCTCCAAATGCTTATAGAATTACGCTTATTGTCTGATTGAATTCTATCATATTGAAGCTTAAGTGCAATAGGATTTTTATTTCACATCCAGCTAAAGTAATTGTTATTAACTATTGAGAGTAATTTTATATATACCATCTTTTCTCATAAACGCATCCACAGTTTTACCTCTGTTATGTTATTATCCACAACTCCAAAAAAAATGTATGTTATAGTAATTGTTTTTTATAATTTATTATTATATTTGTATATTTATGACTAGTGTTTTTGGTATTAGATCAAACAATCCAAATGCTTTAAATAATCATCTAATTGCTTAGGCTTAATTTCCACTACATCGACGCGATGTGAAATATCCAAAGCCAATAAACACGCCCATCGACAAAAATACTCTAAACTGTTGCCACCTAAATACGCTTGTGATAAAATAACCTCAAGCTTTGATGGCCCACCACACGTCACAGTGAAATAAATATTTTCCTAAAATTAACAGAGAAAATAAAGAAAAACACTCAAAAAAATGACTGTGTGGTGTCACCTCCCCACTATTTTTAATCGGCGTTTGCTACTGCGTACAGCAGGGCTAATTGCACTATGCGTTGCATTAACTACAACGCTATTTTTCGGTGCTACCACGCGCGCGGTTGCAGGCGTAAATCAAACCCTGAGTTTTCAGGGACGACTGCAGAGCTCTAGCGGTAGTATTGTTCCTGATGGTCATTACAACTTCCAGTTCAAGCTCTACCAGGACGGCGCGGGCACAGCCTCGGGCAATCCTGGCGGAACCTTGA
Organism: Saccharimonadales bacterium (SeqCode); assembly: GCA_049298775.1. Lineage (GTDB taxonomy): Bacteria > Patescibacteriota > Saccharimonadia > Saccharimonadales > Saccharimonadaceae > UBA2112. The sequence continues at coordinate 10,996 of JBAQWG010000052.1, read as the reverse complement.
AATGGACCGAATCATACGTCAATAACAACAGCAATAGTGGCGTCGACGTTAAAAACGGCTATTTCTCAGTCAATCTTGGATCGAATAATCCATTTGGCAGTAGCGTCGACTGGAATCAAGATACACTCTGGCTATCCATGAACGTTGCTGGCACTTCAGCTAACTGTACGACGTTTGGCACCGCACCATGTTCGGCCGACGGTGAAATGCTACCAATGAAGCGTATTACTTCAACACCATACTCACTCAACTCTGGTGCTGTAGGTGGCAAAACAGCCGATCAACTGGCGCAACTTGGTCAGGGCGTTCAAACCGATGCCAGCAACAATAGCAGTATCTACATCAACAAGACCGGTAGCGGTAACTTACTGCAACTTCAGAATACTTCAACTAATGTATTCTCGATTGGCAATACTGGTGATTTGCTCTTCGGAAGTAATGATAACCACATGCTATCTATTGAGGCATCCCTTGCAGACACAGCCGGCAAACAGTTAACTGTTGAAGCGGGAACTGGTGGCAGTGGAAGTGGCAGTACTGGTGGTGAACTTGCGCTTCATGGTGGCTCGGCTGGTGGCACCAATGCCAATGGCGGTAATGTCTCCATCGAAGGTGGCAACGCGAATGGTAGCGGTGCCGACGGTTCTATCTTAATAGGTAGTTCAAATAACTCTTCTGTGCAAATTGGTAATACTAATCTAGCTGGCGGCTCACAGGAAATTACGATTGGAACAAATGCCAACACTGGCGGCACAACAAATGTTACTGTTGGCTCAACAGGCTCTGCAGCTGGCGGCTCAACAACTGTTCAATCAAAAGATGATCTGACGCTTAAGACAAATGGTACAACTCGAGCAACTTTCTCTAGTACCGATAATAGTGTTGTCTTTGGTAACGGTACCGCATCGCCAACACCAAATGATTTCAAGATTCAAGGAACAAACAGCTCAGCATCGTTAACACCTGGCGGATCACTCACGATACAAGGTGGCGATGCAACCGCTGGTGATGCCAACGGTGGTGACGTTACCTTATCTGGCGGTAACGGTTCCGGTACGGGCGTCAACGGTTCAGTCATTATTAATACACCAACCTTCTCAACAACCACAAGTGACGCCAACTGTTACACTGGCGGTACACCGGTAGCAAGCAATTGTACAATTGCTACATCGAGCATTAACAACTCTGCTGCAACAATGGTTGGATTTAGTACAACTGGCCGAACCGCCTCACTGCCCGATCCAACAATTACCACAGCAGGACGTATCATATATATAATGGCTTCCGATACATCAGAGAACTTTACCTTGTCAGCAAACAGTGGTTCAGTGACAACTACAATGCGACCAGGCACAGCAATTAGTCTGATATGGAACGGTACCGACTGGATTACGACAGACGCACTCAGTTCTTCAAGTAATATTATTGTTAACAACGACACACTCGGCGGCGCACCAAGTGTTCGTATCGGCGACGGTGGTGATGCAACAGAATTACCAACACTGATGACTCTCGATAAAGCAGATACTACACCAACAATTAGTGACAGCGCTTTACTTGGTAGTATGTATTACGATACAACTCTCGGTAAGGTCCAGTGCTACGAGGCTGACGGTTGGGGAGCCTGCGGTGCAGCACCAGACACCTTCATCACACTGAGTCCACAGTACGCCAACGCGGTCATGAACGGCGCCGATATTGGGACTATTACTTCAGACCTCTGCTCCGACACACTTAATATCAACGATGGCAGTTCCAGCCAACCAACTGTCTGTGGTACCAACGAAACCTACAACTTCTACAAATGGACATCCGCGGAAACAACAACTCAAACTCGCGGTATATATGTCACCTACCAACTACCTTCCAATTTCAAGAATTTCGTCGCTGGTACAACTTCACTAATGGGACGTACCGATCACGCTGATTCCGCCGTTACATACCAGATTTATCGTGATGACGGCACCGGTAGTACTGGCCTTACGTCGTGTGGCTCCGCAATATCCGTCTCAACCGGATCGCAAACAACCTGGCAACAAGCAACCGCTAGCGGTAGTGCCGACCCAGCAAACTGTAGTTTCGAAGCTGGCGATAGTATCTTAGTCAGGATAAACCTATCGACTAAAAGCAATGCCAACGCTTATGTAAGTAATCTCAACTTCGTCTTTAACAGTAACTAATAATTTATTTGCTATACCTGTTATGGTAAAATGTAACAGTAGTGGATTTTAGAAAATCAAATAGGCACAAGGTTAAGCCAACGGGAACAGACGCGTTGCAAAACGATAAGCCTATTACCAATGACCTTCATTCACATGCGAAATCAGAGCTTGAGCCTCAGACAAAAAAATCATCATCCCGTAAGCACAGTCTACTTACCAGCAAAAAAACTTTCATACCAGCCACCATCATCATTGTTGCTATGATTTCATGGATATCACTCCAGCCAACTCAACCAAAAAAAAGCAGCACAACCAACAACATCACCGTACCGCTATACCAAACAGTTTTGCCAAATAATAAATCAATTGCAGAACTTGGCGGCTGGAAACGAATAAGTCCACCTAAAAATGATCCCGTCTTTGCCTACAGTGATACACTTGGTGGTGTTTCTATTATAGTTAGCCAACAGCCTCTACCACAGTCTTTCAATGGTAGCGTCGCTGATCAGGTTGCCGAGATTGCAAAAGGATACAACGCCACAAATAAACTTGATTCCGAGGACACAAGCGTCTTTGTTGGCACATCCGCTAAGGGCCCGCAGTCTGTTATTTTTACCAAAAAGAATCTCCTCGTCCTGATTATGTCTCAGGGAAAGATTGAGAATAAAGTCTGGATAGACTACGTCAAAAACCTTATCATCCAAGACGAAACACTACCGAAATTTTAGTATAAAATTTCTACTTCTTTTGTCCGTCAATGAGTTTGGCGACTTTACTGTCCGCTCGTAAGTTCTGGAAAAATTGCACCTGATCTTTGCTAATGAACATTTCATCTTCAGGACCATGAATTTCATCACTTAATTTTATAAGCGTAACATTGCTCTGAGTGTCCTCAGTATCAGTCTTTTTTGTTGTCGGCGTCTGATCAGTGGCTTTTGCCTGTGTTTTAGGATAATAAACTGTAGTCATTTTCATATATTCATCATTGAACGGCTGGAGTTTACCAAAATAGACATTACCATTCGTAAAGAATACTGCCTGGTATTTACTCGTATCAATTGCCGTTGCAGTCGAGGTAGTTTGTGGTTTAGGCCACACGACGACCGCCACAATAATAATTACAACTACAACGGCGCTAATAATAGCCGGGATGAGAAACCGCTTGAAAAAATTTTCCTCTTTATCAGCATAACGAGAAGGGGGTGTTTTATGATGCACTGGCTTTGGCTCCTCTCTTACTACCGGTCGGGAGTGCTCAACCTCTGGCTGTTGCGATGGCTCCGGTTTGTTTGTTGCTCTTCGATCTGTCGATCGTGGCATCCGAAATGGTCCCTCATCCATGTTTTATGTTTCTCCATTACCTAAACTCTTGCTCGCTCTATCATAGCATAAGGGGGATAGCCCTTCAAACATCTATTCGGAATTAACTGTCTAGCCCCATGCAAAATCTTTGTGACCGAAATGACCATACTTAGCCGTTTCTTCGTAAATAGGACGTCTCAAATCTAAAAGTTCGATAATGCCGTTCGGTGACAAATCGTATCCACTAACACGCTCTTCACGACCATCCACAATTACCGTTGCCTCCAGGGGCTGATCGTGACCGATTGCATAGGCCAAATAGACGAAAACTTCTTTGGCATTTTCTTTTTTCAGATAATCTACCGCTACCCGCCTAGCAGCATAGGCCGCTGAACGATCAACTTTGCTCGGGTCCTTACCACTAAATGCTCCGCCACCAATCGGGATGCGGGGGCCATAATTATCGACGACCAATTTTCGTCCTGTTAGTCCTGCATCGGCATCAAATCCACCTTGATCCCAATCGCCTGCCGGATTAATATGTAATTCAACATTTTCGTCACTTTTCGCAAGCGTCTCTTGTTGCAACCAATTAACCACCTCTTGTTTTAGTTCATCACTTTTGGCGTGTTGAAAACTAGCAACAACAGATACAATCTTGCCGTCAGCAAGCGTAATCTGCGTCTTGCCATCATAGGGCCATTTTGCATAAAGCCGTTGATTAAGTTGACGGGCTAACACCGTTTCAAGAGGTAAGTATATATCGGTTTCGCTCGTCGCATACCCAACCATAATTCCTTGATCACCCGCACCACCCGTGTCTACACCTTGTGCAATCTCACTACTTTGTTGTGCGATATGTTCAATCACCTCAACATCACCAGCTATTCGTCGCACAATAGATGCAACGTCGATGTCGGTTGCATGCGATGTTATTTCTCCCGTTACAAACACCGTTCCGTGTCCACCAGTAACATCAATTCCTGCACGAGTGTATGGATCCTGCGCCAAGTGTGCGTCCAAAATCGCATCAGATATCTGATCGCAAATTTTATCAGGATGAAGTGGCGATACACTCTCGGCAGTTCTAAAAGTTGGCATAAAAATAACTCCTTTCACGTATCTATCCGCACCCGCACGGTAGACAAAGGAGTTTTTAAGATTCTTATCTTCCCGTTAGGGCTAGAAGGGGCACCGTCTCACGCATTACGTCAGTGGTTGCCGGCAGGTCATCAAGCTAGTTCTCTCGCTGCACTCTGGATACGTCTATTTAATAATGTACACTTTCATTATAGCACATTTTACGCCAAAGCGGTAGTGATTTTATTGACAGACTCTGATACGTCATCTGTACCGTTAACCGTCACAGTATCAAATCCCCGTCCAGCAAAACTCTCGTAGTTACTGACGAACCTTTCAAGATTTTCCTTAGGCACATTATGTCCACCATGAGATGCTCGTTCGACAATCCGCGACCAAGCACTATCTTGATCTATTTCAACCTCAACAACTAGTATTCTTAATTTACTGTTATGTTCAATCGCGAATTCCTGCAAACGATTTACCGTAATTTCAAAACCATTAAAATCGTTAAACGCTTGATTCCATATGACTATTTTGCCGGCCAATATGCCGTCCTGTCCTGTTTTGCGCAAAAATCTGAACGGATGGAATTTCTCATCGACACCATCGTCGGTTAGCTTTTGCGAAAATATTCGATAATTGTCCGCTGCTTCGTCTATCGCATCGGGATCAAGTATCACTACATTGTCCTCTCCTAGCGACATCTCAAGTGCGCGCGCCAAATACGACTTACCACTACCTGGTACACCGCGGATAATAATCAAGGTTGAGCTCATAGGACTTATCTTACTATATTACGGATTAAAAACCACAGGAAGACCTAGTCTCCATGCTATAATAATGGAGTTTACAGCATACGCTGACCACACCAAAAGGAACATATGATCGCCCTCGAACAATTCTCACAAGAAGCCACCACTATATTCGCTCTGACGTTTGTTACATTTTGTGTTGCCATGCTATTGACACCTATCTACACCTATTTTGCCTACAAATATAAACTCTGGAAACAAAAACGAACCCATTCGACAAGCGGTGAAGTATTGCAAGTCATTGCACGGCTAAGTACTCGCAAGCGTAATGTTCCGACAATGGCGGGCCTGATTGTCGTTGTTGCAGTTACGATTATCACGCTCCTATTTAATCTTGATCGAGAGCAGACCTGGCTACCTCTTGCAGCCTTACTCGGAGGCGCACTCGTCGGCCTGATTGATGACATTATCAATGTCCGCAGTGACGGAACGGGAGTAGCCGGTATTCGTGCACCGATAAAATTTGCCATGATTACGCTAGTTGCCGCTATCGGTGCTTGGTTCTTCTATTACAAGCTTGGCTATACAACCGTTCATGTACCGTTCTTCTCTGATGTAACGGTTGGCTGGTGGCTGATTCCATTATTTATACTGGTTGTCGTCAGCACTAGTAACGCCGTCAATATCAGCGACGGACTAGATGGGCTGGCGGGAGGCCTACTAACAAGTGCTTTCGGGGCATTCGGTGTTATCGCGGCACTTCAGGGTAATTTCGGCATTGCTGCATTTTGTCTAACAATCGTTGGAGCCCTACTGGCCTATCTATGGTTCAATATTGCACCGGCAAGATTTTTCATGGGTGATGTTGGATCATTTTCATTAGGTACCGCTCTCGGTGTCGTCGCCATGCTGACGAACGCGATTTTTCTTCTACCAATCATAGGATTAGTATTTGTTATAGAAGCTGGGTCTAGTCTATTGCAGATATTTTCTAAACGCGTTTTCCATCGAAGGATTTTTACCGCTGCGCCAATACATCACCACTTACAAACAATAGGTTGGGAAAAAACCAAGGTCACTATGCGTTTTTGGGTTATCGGTCAGGTCTGTGCATCAATCGGTGTCGTGCTCGCACTGATTGGTGGCTATATTTCTATGAATTAGAACTGACAACAAAATCGCCAGCCATCAGCGTTTGATTATTATAGTCAATCAAACTGCCATCTGGACGAGTAACAGTACCGCCCGCGCCATCAACTATCGCATGGCCCGCCGCAACGTCCCACAAATGTAGTGGTCGTTGAATACAAGGGTACACATCGGCCAATCCTTCTGCAATCATTGTGAATTTAAGCATTGATCCGAAAGATTGTATCTCTGAATATGCAAAGTTATCTGCAATATAGTCATAAGTAGGACCACCCTTGTCCATCCGACTACCAAGAACAATGCCTAAATGATGGTCGGAAACATGAATTATCTCTGGAGGTTGATCACCAACTTTTTTGTAGCTTCCCATCGTAGCTCCGCCGTAGTAAATTACGCCAAGTGCTGGAACTGACACTATACCAAAATATGGTTTGCCGTTTACGATAAGTCCTACGCAAACACAAAATTGACCACTCCGAGCAACAAACTCTCTCGTTCCGTCTAGAGGATCGACCAACCAAAACATCTCGTCTTTTACCATACGACTATTTTGCTCTTGATCACCTTCTTCACTGATGATTGGTATATCCGGAAAGAGTTCGTCTAAACCAGATGAGAGTATAGCGTGTGACGACATATCTGCCTGCGTCAGTGGCGTGTTATCTGCTTTCATTTCGACGACCGCAGAATGCGTATCGTAGACTTCCATAATAGCTTTGTCGGCATCATGAATAATCGCTATTAGCTCATCTAGGTGTCGTTGAATATTCATATCAGCTTATTATAGCCTATGTAATCGAGTTGAATAATTTTAGTCTTTACGCCTTTGATCTAATGCAATATCAGCGATAAAAAGTATATTCTTGCGCTCTTGAAGACTCATCAAGGACAATCCTCTACTCGCTATACTACCGTTAATGTCACGCATCCGCCGGCTACTAATTCCTGCCGCCTCGGTCCAATCGGCAAATGCACCCTTCACTATAGACTCGGCCTCTCGCACGCCGGAATTTTTCTTGTGCCTCCACCCAAATCGCACTTCAGTCATTTTTTTATGTTGCTCTGGCGTTAAATTTATGGGCCGCCGACCACCACTTTCATTCATTTATTCTCCTATTCGGAAACAAAAAAACTCGGATGTGGTATTCCGAGTGATATTTATTTCGCGTAATTTATTTATAATTATCGGAATACCGTCGTTGTACCACGCATGAGAAACACAATCATGGGCATCATGTTATTGAATGCTAAATATGTGTTTCCTAAACGATATACCATGACTTTAAGATAATACCGTTCAAGTGAACTGTCAACTAAAATGGCAAATTGAATTATACTCTACGTACGCAAAATCCCTGCACTTCCAGGCCACACATACCAAACAACTCTAACCGCATAACATCACCAACAGATACGGAGGTATCAGGGTATCAGGGTCTAACCCTTGACACAGCAGATCGGCACAGGTATCAGGGTCTAACCCTTGACAGATATAATGAGTCCGAATTTGAATTATTGTGCTAGTTGATCACCGATTTCTTTTAGGAGCTCTCGTCGGTCCTTGTAATCATCAAGAAATTGTTCGTAGGCTGTCGGAGTCATGTCGAGTAACCGGCTGGGCTTTACCCAGTCCGGCGGTGCTGTGCCCAGGTAGTACGGGAGGCTCGACCTTTTGTAGGTTTTGTAGGTTTCAGGATTGAGATGGATGTATCTTGTGATGTGGGCAAGGTACGGTTCTTCGGTGACTCTTGATGCCTTGAAAACACTCTGAAAAACATGCCCATGCGATTTGTATTTCAGATTGTAGTACATAGAATAGGCAGTCGAAACAGAACGCAGCAACTGCGTAATCGTAGTCGGATCCCGTTCCTGAAACAACAGCAGATGAAAATGATTCCCCATGATGCAATAGGCCAGGAGTTCGATGTCATATGTCGGATAGCTGACATAATCTGGGTCGTCACTGAGATATCGCCGCAATAGGAATAAGAATTTGCGCTTATCCTGAGTCTCTCGAAAGATCGCCATACCTCCGGCGCCACGATTATATACATGATAATAGGCAGGTGCATCGTATTTACGGACCGTATTGCGTGATGGCATGTATTCAATATAGCATAATTCTGACTTGTTTTATCTGTTAAGGGTTAGACCCTATTTCCGAAAGCTACCGTCTACTTTGCTGATCCGTACAGGTCTTCACAGCGAGGCAGGAACGAGAATATTAATGGATTAGTACGTGACTACTTTCCTAAAGGTACCGACTTCAAAAAGATATCTCCAAAAGAGCTACAAGAAGTTGAAAATATACTTAACAGTCGCTCACGTAAACGTTACAATTGGCATAGCCCATTCGAACAACGAGAGATTGTGCTTAGAAAAACCTAGGTGGAAAGATTGGGATTGGAATTCAGGCCTTGGAACCAATAACTTAAATTCGGACTTATTCACTCTGTTTAGGGTTAGACCCTGATGCACCAGATCAGTAGCGTTAACTTTAGATGCCAGGTCCGAAGTTAGATTCTGGATTTTACTCTGGGGGATGCCTGGTTTTAAGGAGCCATCGGCTTGATGTGCCTCACTGAGATACTCATTGAGGATAGTCCCCCAGTTACCATTGTCACCACCTGGTTGCGGTAAACGTGCCACCTAAGATAACCTCTTCATAGTACTGTGAATTATACATTGAGGTTATGGTTTATAGCAAACGGGAGCAATCTCACTAATTGCTGCCAAATACATACCAAAGTCCCGAACCGTTGCCCACGACGATCACGTATTTGTATTGGGCGGTTAACACGTAGTTTGTGGCGCCATTAATGGTGCCGGCGATGGTGACCGTGTTTGCCGAGCTGTCACTTTTCATAAAATAGTACGTTGTGCCGTTCGAGACACTGGCGGTAGGGAGTGTCATTGTCAGGGCACCCGTAGTAGCGTCGCACATGTTCATCGCGGCGCCGTTGCTGGGAATGCTGGTATTGGTTGTCCTAGTGCTGTAATTAAATCGAAACAGACCCGACATAGACAGTCCAAGGCCGGCGGTCAAAGTGCCGCCGGTCACAGTCACGCCGGCGTTTGCAGCTACAGGCCCGGTGAAGGTATCGGTTCGTACGCCGCTACCGCCGTGATTGTGAGTGACAGTGACGTTATTATTTGTATCAAGAATAGTGTCGAGGAATGCGTAGTCCGCAGTCTGAGTAAGCCGTTGTCTACCGGAGTGAAGGGCGTTGATGTCTAGATTTTGTACCAGATCTACTTTTGTATCCCACTTGCCAAAGGCATTGAGTCCCTGGATGCGGTTGCCGACGCCATTATCTATAACAGAAGCATACGTGCTGACTGTTTGGCCGTACTGGATATTGTTAGCATACGAGACGCTGGTGAATTGATCAGGGTTGATGCCATTTTCGGAGTAAATTTCGCCGACATTCGTGTTCGTCTCGATCAAAAAGTTGGTATTACACCCAAACGCTTTGGAATTTAAAAATAGGTGTGTTCTGGAGGATTTCGTGGCATCACCGGCGTTGTTTTGGAACCAGTAGCCATAGCGTCCACAGTTAGAAACGCGCGTATCAGCGAAGTAACCTTCATTATTGTCATCAAAATTAGGAGTGCCGCGTATACCATCATACGTCACGCTCGTTTCGATACTAAATTGACTAAAATCGATGTGAGCACCTTGCTCCCAGATGATGCCATTACCCCTCCAGGCATCAAAAATCCGCGAGCGCGCCACTGAAGCATTTTTTGGGTTGTAATTACTGCCTGTTCCACCAATGCGAATTGCGGCAGTTTCTTGGTAGTCGGATGCTGTTCCTGTATTGGGCTGCAGTGCTCCGCTAAATGCGACCGATACTTGTTGGGCGGCATAGGTGACCTGAATGGCGTCACCGACAAAAGCCGGGCAGACGGTGGCGTTGCGGGTCCAAAGCCGTTGGCCTGCTTTATTCATTCGTAGTGTAGCAGTGATCTTGACGGTACAGTCAGATATTTCAACATCGCTGCCAGTATTGAGTGCTGTTTGGATTGCCGCCGTGTCATCGGCGATGCCATTGCCTACGAGTCCATATTTTCGCGGGCTCACAATTGTGATGGCTGATCGTGGTGCATACGTGTTATCTAGTTGTGTACTAGCATCCTCTAACTGTCCACTAGTGTTATTCCATTGGAGGACTTTACCGTCTGTTCCGGCTGCGGGTTTGGGCGCAGCATTGTCGGCGGCTGTCAGACTGGCTTGGACAGTGCCAGCAAGCTGAGTTTCTGTAATACCCGCTGTTGCAGAGATATCACATGCAACAATAGTGCCATCAGCTAGCTTGGCTGATGTGACCGACCCATCCTTGAGCGTCCCATCGGGATTATGGGTTTGAGATAGATAGTCATTGAGGATAGTGCCCCAATTGCCGTTATCTCCACCGGGGGTTGGGAGACGGGACATTTAGTTAGTAGCTCCCGAAGAATGAGCTTTTAGTTGTCTCTCTCTCTCTCGAATTTTTCGTTGTGATTAGCACTACGTGTCTCCCTCTTTAGAATCTTTATTGGTAGTTT
>JBAQWG010000051.1:0-4159 GCA_049298775.1 Saccharimonadales bacterium (SeqCode) | reverse complement strand
GTATCGGGGTTCGCTAGGTCGCCGCGCGTTGCAATGCGCTTTATGCGTTCTTCTTCATTATCGAGGTCGAGAATAATGGCAATGTCAGGCTTTAGGTATTGATCATCGGTCGCAATTCGTGTTGTGGTGCTGATAATATCCAAATCTTGACCCTCCCCGTAACCTTGATAGGCAAGTGTCGAGTAATAATTGCGAGATGCGATGACCCATTTTCCTTCTTTTAGGGCTGGCAATGCTTGACGATTCCAGATGTCATGACGAGCGGCGCTGAAAAGCAATAAATTCGTCATTCCGTCGCGTGGGAGAGATCCGTTTTTGATAACGGTTCGAATAGCATCTGCTACTGGGCTACCCTCAGGTTCGTGAAATTCAATTGAATCAGTGCCAAGATCCTTGAGCTTTTGTCGCAAAATTCCGACCTGTGTTGATTTGCCTGTTCCGTCGTGACCTTCGATGACGACGTATTTACCTGTCACTATTTCATTCCTTTAGCGAGACCGTTTATGACAACTGGTGCCTTGCGGGTGTCCTTGTAGGCGCGAGGGAGCATGTCCTCTGGTTTCCATGTTCGCATAAGTTCGGCGAGGTCACTGGTGTGTTGATATTTACCACTGACTCCACCACGCCCTTCGCTATAGTCGCCGTCAACCGGACCGGTTTTATGAAAGATTAATTGACCGATACGCTCTCCGACTGGTAAGACAACTGATTCGTGCATGTTGAGATTATATATCTCGAGTGTGATGCGATTGACGTAGCCAGGATCTACCCATCCGGCGTCGAAACATACAGCAACACCGTTTCGACCCCAGCTACTGCGGGATTTAACTTCACAGGCGCCACCGTGTGCTCGAATACCAACAAATTCATGGGTATGTGCTAGGATTCGCTCACCGGGCCTCAGTACGATAATCGGGTGGTTTTCTGGTATGTTTTCAAATAGCTGATATCCATTTTTATCACACCACTCTTTATGAAGTACTGCTTCAAGCGGTCCCTTAAAGTACCGCGCAACGTCTTCTTTATCGAACGGATTGTAAACCTTTGAATCTTCTTGATCTTCTTGCTTAAAGAAATAGTGACCAAGAGTAAAATCGAGGCTCGCTTCAGACACATTCTTATCGTTAAAAGGAACACAAACAATTGTTTGATTTTTGATTGCTTCTCTAATCTCAGTGTTACTATAAACGCTCATAGCAAATACGCCGTGGCTCTCCCCTCACTTAAACTTAAACTCATTGTAACACATGATACACTTGTAGTTATGAAATATGCTATTGTAGCCTACGACAAAAAACGCGCAATCGGGTCTAACAACACCATACCGTGGATAGGTAAAATGAAGAGTGATATGCAACACATGCGTGAGCTAACCTCTAATAATGCAATTATTATGGGGTGCAGAACTTTTGAATCAATTGGAAAAGCTTTACCTAATCGTCAAAATATTGTCGTGTCGAGTCGGGATGCGAATGCAGATGGTGTAACTTTTGTTAAATCGCTGGACGAGGCTTTTGCAGTAGTTGAGCCAGATAGAAAACCATTTATATTTGGTGGCTCAAAAATATATGAATCGTCACTTGGTGATTTAGATGTAATTTATGCTACTGAAATTGATACGGTTGTTGAGGGTGCAGATGCTTTCTTCCCTATTACAGGACCAGAATGGCACGAAACCTCACGCGAGCATTACGATGCGGATGAAAACAACCTCTATCCTTTTGATTTTGTCACATACGAAAAGTCTTAAACGGCAATCGGAGCCTTAATTGGTGGGTATGGGTCGTAATTGTCGAGACGGATATCGTCAAACGTGAAATCATCGACATCTTTTATATCTGGATTCAACCATAGTGTTGGTAGTGATTTTGGTGTACGTGATAGTTGTTCGTCAACTTGCTCCATATGATTCAAATAGAGGTGGGTGTCGGCCATTGTATGAACAAATTCACGTGGTTTTTTGCCAGTTACTTGGGCTATCATTGCAAGGAGTAATGAATATGACGCAATATTGAATGGGACACCCAGAAAAGTATCAGCGCTACGTTGGTATAAGTGAAGGTCTAGGTAGCCGTCACCTGAAACATTGAATTGAAATAGTGAATGGCATGGTGGCAGTCCCCCGATATTTACAATCGTATCGATTTCGGCAGGATTCCACGCGCTAACAATTATACGACGGCTATTTGGATTGTTCTTGATTGTATCGATGGCGTTTGCTAATTGATCAATTGTACCACCCTGACCATCTGGCCATTTGCGCCATTGAACACCATATACTGGACCGAGGTCGCCCCATTTTTCGGCAAATTCGTGGTCGGTTGCGATTTTTTGGATAAAATCTTTCATTTGTGCTTTCCATTCAATAGAATTCACCTCGGGTATCTCAAGATGATTTTTTTCAAGATATGCTTTGAACGGCCATTCATCCCAAATATGAACATTATTCTGAGCTAAATATTCGATGTTACCAGTACCTTTGAAAAACCATAATAGTTCATGGATGACACTATTGAAATAAAGTTTTTTTGTTGTGACTGCTGGGAATCCGTCGCGGAGATCATAACGGACTTGATTACCAAAAACACTTTTAGTGCCAGTTCCAGTACGGTCACTTTTAATTTCGCCTCTATCTTTTATGTTTCGTAATAAATCTAAGTATTGTTTCATTGACCCTCCGTTTTACTGCATTCATTATGACACTAATTAAATGTAATGGCTATTTGGAAAATTGAGACAAGAATTGCCACAAAAAGTCATTGGACATCTGTCCCCACATGTGTCCACCACCGTGGATTTGGACATTTTTCACTAGTGAATTATTGGTACAATCAGTCCATAGCGTTGTTGAAATGGTTACTCCTGATTGTGATTCTTGCTTTGTTTTACAGCCATTCATTGATGCGCGCATCGTGGTCCAATCGTATATGGGCGGCAGGCGTCGTATCACCGATCCAGTGAATGGAACTATATCATCACTGTCACTGTGGATACTTATTAGTGGTGCTGGAACCGGCGGTTTACACTCACCGTGTGGATAGTACATCGCACCGGCAACAACAGCGTATGCCGCAAAACGGTCAGGTAATTCGCATGATAAAACTGATGCAAAACCACCTCCATTTGACATTCCGGCGGCGTAAATTTTCGTCCTGTCTATACATAAATCTGCTTGAAGCTTATCGAGTATATTGGCAGTAAATGACACGTCGTCAGCGGTCGATGAATAAGGAGCACCTTCCCACGCGGTCGCGCCATCTGTACCGATGCTTGGAAAAGGATAGACAACAATTGCTGGTAATTTGTCGAGTCCATAGGCCTGTTCTGCTCCGGCGGCAGTTGCACCTTTGCCCGGGTAAAACATCAAGACTGGATAATAATGATCGCTCGAAAAAGATGACGGCAAATGTACCAAATAATCACGACTACCGCTTGGTGTCGCTAATGAGAGTTGCTTCGTTGTATTTGCAGGCCAACTACCCTTAACTTTGCAGGTTGTTTGGACTGTTTTAGCGTTTGCTAGTTGATTTTTAAGAAGATAATTCTCGCGCTGGAGTGTTTGTAGGTTTGTCCAAATTCCCATTAATACTGTGGCGAGCATGATGCAAACAATCCCCCATGCAACATGGTGCATGAATGTTGAGTGGGATTGAAAATCTCGACGACGAGCATTGTATATAGCCATTGGATTTAATAATATCATTTACTTTCGATTTAAGCCGTACGTAAAACAGCCCTTTTTGAGGGCTGTTTATTGCAACATTAGACCCTAGCTAATGCCAGCGTCAACCTTGATACCAGGACCCATAGTCGTGGTAACCGTGGTTGATTTGACGTAGATACCTTTAAGACTGGCAGGTTTTTGTGATCGTAGGCTATCGATGAATGATTTGGCGTTCTCTTCGAGTTTTGTTGCACCAAAACTCACTTTGCCAATAGCAACATGAACAATTGCTTGTTTGTCGACGCGGTATTCGACGCGTCCACCCTTTGCTTCAGTAACAGCCTTTGCTACATTGGCTGCAACTGTACCGCTCTTTGGATTTGGCATAAGACCACGTGGGCCAAGCAGGCGAGCATATTTACCAAGCTTTGGCATATACTGAGGGGTTGATATTAGTATGTCGAAGTTCAAATCTTCCTTTTCAAGATGTTTGAT
>JBAQWG010000050.1:0-34083 GCA_049298775.1 Saccharimonadales bacterium (SeqCode) | reverse complement strand
TGTAAAATGACTATGGGACACCTAAAACTCCTTTGGTTAGTTGTTTGCAAACCTATTTAACCAAAACGAGCAACTTAGGTGTCCTTTTTTTATCTAGAGTGGAAAGTTTGGGGGCAGGATGTGGGATCACTATTGCATTTTTTAATAAAATATGCTATAATGCTACTAATAATCAATATTGGGAGATTATCATATGCCAGAAAAGGCAACAAATTCATTTGAGAGTCAATATAAGAAGTTCGAAACTGCTGCGAGCAAGGCTGTAGTTAGTCGTGCTGTTATTTTAAGGAATCTTACTAGCCTTGAAACCGTTGGTACGGAACAATCAGGTACACATAGTCTGTCAGTCGATAAGTTTGCAGAATCAATGCATTTTGCCTATGATTTCGTGCTCGAATCGAACGAGAATGGTAGCGTAAAACCGCCATTGACCGAAAAACAGCAACAAGAGCTTGTCACCAAGCGTGCTATCTACAATGCGTTTCTTCCTAAAGATAGTGGTGAAGAAAAAGCACCTGCCCAGCCTACTCCTGTCGAAGAAATCGACACTGCTAAGCAGAAATCTTAATTACTTTTAGGTAATCTGATATGGGTGTGGCACCAACAATCGAAGGATTCAGAGTTCAGGCCGTAAAAGGCGAACTCCTTCCTGATGAAGTCCGTGGCCTTCCGCTTGGGCGAGAGGCACTTCGAACGATTATGTTCAAGGTGCCTATCGTTGTATCCGATCCGTCGGCAGATGTAGACACAACTGAGCTTATCGTTAACGATCTTCAGTTAGAGCGCGGCCAATATGAATTATTTCAACCATCCGATATGCACAAACGCTCATTTGTGGTAGATCATCCCGATTTTCAACAAACATGGCAGGACGAATATGGCAATCAGTATAGCGCTATATCAACCAAAGGCAATAACTTCTCCCAACCTGGCCTTCATGAACATCCAACAGCTGCTGAAGGCGTCATACCTTTTGGTCTACAGGAAAGTTCAATCATTGAACGGGTTCTTAAAGCTTCACAGTTTTTGCGTAGCAAAGTGATTTCGACCGAGTATATATTTGGCGTGACTGAACCTAAGGAATTTCCATGGCCAGGTGATACTGATCAAGACGAGAAATCCAAAGTCCTATCGTTAGAAGAATATAAACGCAGGATCGTCATGGACTACTGGACAAAACTTGAGCCGGAAAAGAAGACGATTGAAACGCTTGGTGAATTGCACCGCCAATTTGAAGATATGACATTCTTTGTAACGTTTCGGGCGACGGATAGTCCGTATCGACTCAGCGACATGCGTAGTGAAGAAGTTCGTCGCGCAGTCTTTGAATATGCAAATGAGAAGATTATTAGTACTAACGATACCCCCTATGATCCAGATGACCCTTACGAAGTAGTCCGCTACAACGACGAGATCGTAGCGCCTCGACTAGGCAAAAATATGGCTCGCCTCCATTTTGCAGGGTTGGCTCACAAGTTTCCTCATACAGGAAATATTACCGCCCTTGGTGGTATTGTTGACCTGGATAGTGTTTATGGTGAACCATTAGGCCTTGGTAATGACAAGATTGATTTTAATAATATGGCCTACGACATGGACTTCTTTATTTCGAGCAGCTGCAGTATTGGTAGCATGCCTCGATCGGAGAAAACGAGAGTAATAGGAACCATGAACGCTTTCATGAACAGCTATGCCGATGAAATAAAACAACTAGCCCAAACCACTGACGAAGCGCAACGCCATATGGCAGGCGTGCTTTATATGATGGATCTCTACGCGGATAATAACTCTAATGAACATGAAAAAGAGGTGGCAGAGAGTGTGCTGCAAGTTGCCGCACGTCGCTTTTGCGATGAATATCTCGACGTAGACTTCAACACTCGTGCAGCAACACTCAGAGCTATGGTAGACAAGGCTGGTGATTATTATGCTGATGAATGGAATTATATTGATGCAAAAGACCGCGTACTGAGGGTGCTATCTGAGCTGAAAAACGAAATCATGACAGAAACACTGGGCGAGGCTACATCAGCATATCAAGAGGGTGTCGAATTTAATGCTGTAGATCACTTAACGAAGTACGTAAACTCCTATACCGAACAGCGAGAACTGATGATTGCAGAAATTCTTGATCCGTATATAAAGGAGACTGTGGCAAAATATAGAGTCCAACATCAAACTCCTGTTGAACTGGAAAGAGTTGACGCTGCACTATTCGAATTAGCAGAGGAACGATTGTATGCAGCGTATAACTACTTACTCGATGACTATGGCAAGGGGCTTTTGAACGAAAAGATTCTTCCTCAGCTGCGAAACGAAGTTGGTATAATACTCAAAGTTTCAGTTCCAGAGAATATACTTTCGAGTCGCGAAAACTCTCAATTACTTGAAATTGACACAGAGCGAGATTCTTACATACTCGCAAGTGAAGTTCAGTTAGAGGACCTATTAGAGGACATTGGGGATGTTGATATTGAACAAGCTGTCTTGGAAGTAGATGAACTAGATACGGTACTGGAAGCATCCGAGGGCTATCGCATTGACCAGATTGTAATGGATTCCTATTTTTGTACGTGGCATGTCAACAACAATAAAGACCAAATGAGTCTCGAAGGTAGCTTTGCCGGAGATCCAACCTATGTACTAGTTGTAGAGTCAAATAACAAAGGCGATAGAAAACTGCGATTGTTGAAAAATGCAGGATAGCTCTCCTACGAAAGAAATAATTTTTTGAAATTTTTTGCGCGAGCACTAAGTACGGAGAATAAATAAGTAAAAGGGAAGGTAGGGGCTAACCCTAGACAAAAATTGAGGGGGGGTGGGTACACCCTCGCGTAGAGTATGAGCAAGTGCTGGAGACTTCTAACTCTGTAACGTGTTTAAAACGAAGCTTACATTTTGAGCGTCGGGATGTGATTCGAAGTTGCGAAGAGTGTCCATTAGTGGGAGCCAAGATAGAGAGCCGTGCTGAAAAGCAGGGCTTTTTATCTGTAAAGAGTCGGTTCTAACCTTATTTGAGAGCATTATGGTGCTCTCATTTAGTTTTTCTAGGGGAATGAAGTACTTATTAGGGGTGAATTGAATGGTTCGATCTTTGATCGTCAGCACTTCACCAAGCTTCACTATTACTGAACGCTTTTTCTCTAGGTCATCGCTGTCGAAGTCTTCTTTTGCGTAACGAGCAAATGTGAATACTTCGTCAGCCTTTGCACGCCAGTCACGAGCTTTATATTCGTCCTTATTTCTACTCCTTTGACGTTCTTCTAGTATGTCTTCTAGCGTCTGCATCTCTGAGTAGTACCACGAATCATCATCAGCTTCACCGTTATAACGCATACGTCGCAAGTTGTTAATAGAGTTCTTTGTTTTCTCAATAGCTTTATCATGTCGAGCATTTTGATCTTGGAATTTCTCGACCACTTCGTCTTCTTCTTGGGCAAGTGCTTCAATAGCTAACTTGTAGAAGTCTGGATCAATAGTGAATTTGTTAAGCTTATCCTTTATCTGCAACACCAGCTCATCTTCATTTACGTGAAGTTTGGGTTGAGTACATTTAATGTTCTTGTTCTTTCCCGTGCAGTGATAGTATACATACTCTTTGACTTCGCCAGTTGATTTGATTGTCTTACGTTTCTGTTCTGCTGTAATTGCAAAACCACACTCACCACACTTGAATAGGTTGCGTAATTGAAAGTTGTACGTCTTATCTTTTGGACGAGTAGTATGAGCAGGATCAATGATCTGCTGTACTCGTTCAAATTCTTCCTCGGTTATCATTTGAGGGTGTTTACCAGGATACAGTTCGCCCTTAAATGACAGTTGCCCCGTATAGAATGGGTTTTTGAACAGAGTACAGATACTTGAGTAAGCTATTGGACCGCCACCAGTCTTACCCCTAACGGGAGTTGTAAGGTGCAGTTCTTTATCAGCTATATGAACCAACTGAGCCATTGAGTATGTTCCAGTAAGCATTTTGTCCCAAAGAGCACGCATTGCATTAAAGCGATCTGGATCAGCAATGATTATCTTTTCAAGACGGTCATTTAGGTAGCCTACTGGTGGTACTCCTGGCTTGTGACCTTTTTCGACTTTAGACTGCATACCACGCTTTGTGTTGCTACTAAGCTCACGAATATATTGGTTTGACATACCTGTCAAGCTCCCACTTTTTCGGACACCTTGTCTCTCTCTAGCGTAGCTGGCATGAGACTGGCAGCGTAAGCTGCCGGGCTCATCTTGAGAGCTAGGTGAATTCGATCGTGATTGTAGTAGTGGACTGTTAGAGCAATGGCTTCGTAGAGTTGTCCAATGTCTTGGTACTGTGCTAGTTTGCCGAGCTCGGGCTTGAAGCTGCCAAAAAAGCGTTCCATGAAACCGTTTTGCCATGGACTCGCCCGCGCACTGCAACTGAGCGTAATAGTATACTGGTCACAGGTCTGTTGGTGTTTGTAGCTGAGGTATTCGGTACCTTGGTCAGAGTGCAAGATAGTGGGTGCTGGGTATTTATTTAGTGCATCCGTGAGTGCGGCGTGAGTCAACTCACTGCTATGTCGTAGTCCCAATTTCCAGCCTACAATTTGCCTGGTCTTGTGGTCAAGTACCACCGCCAGGTAGTACCAGCTTCGCTGGAACCACAAGTACGTGAAATCCTGTACCCAGCCGCCAGAATCGACCATGCCCGCATAGCTCATGCCATCCTGTGGTCGACTTTCATTTCGGTAGTGCGCAAAACGCTTCAGCGCATTTGGTGCCGCTACTATCTCAGCGGGTGCGCTGTTGTTGTAGCGCTTCTTCTTGTTTGGACGAGGTATGTGAATACCGGCAAGCGTCCGGATTCGCCGAGCTTTGTGGTGACTCCAGCCAAGATGAAGGCTGAGTCGTCGGACACCATACAGCGGATGCTGCTCATGAGCTGTTCGTAACACTTGAACCGCTTGTTTATCCCTGGTTTGCAACACAAGCGATTGTTTATAGTAGCTACTGCGAGAGATACCCAGTCTGGCTACGAAGTGTTTTTGCCATCCTGGGTCGACTTCCTCCAGAATGGCTACTCTTTTGACCGTTGCATTTCGGCCGTTGCACGGCCAAGCAATTTGTACAGTTGCTCAATCTCCCTTTTTAGCTTGTTGTTCTCTAGAATGAGGTTGCGATTGCCATCGACAACACCCTCGCGTAGCCAGGCATAGATAGTTTTACTACTCAGTTGGTACTGGGTGCTTGCTGCGCTGACGCTCAGACCTTCATCACGAATTTTGGTCAGTATCTCATCCTTGTACGTGCGATCTGCTGGTATCCCTCGGGGCATGTAATCTCCTTGTTTAATCTAGTATATTCGTCTTTATCTAGAATAGACGATGTGTGTAGTTTAATGGGAGCCTGACAATCCTGAAGTATAAAACATAAAAAGAGGCAACTGTAACTATAAAGGTTCAAAATTTGTAGTCGGAGTCAAAAACGCTAACGTAAGTTAGGTTGATTTGATACAGTTACGTGTTTTGTAGCAGTATGTTTGTTATTATATAACATGTGTTTACAACAATATCTCAAGTTAGAATTAAATAATGAATAAACCCTTGAATTCTTTAGGTCTCGATTTAAAAACGAGACTCATTAACGCAAAAAAAGAAGACGAAAAAGAAGGCGACTTAATTAATGTAGCAAACGTCGGTCGAATAGTCGCGTTTGCGTACGAGCAATTAAGAAATTCAGCCGAATATACCCAGGAGCACCTACTTCGCCAGAGAGCGATACGTCGTTTCCTTGTTCGCAACTTGTCTATGTACTCAAAACAGAAAATTGAAAAATCTCTTGCCGAAGAAATCATCATCGAGCTCACCCAGGCGGGGTACATAGAGAACAACACGCTTCCGAAATCTTCTCTTCCGAAAATATCGCAGTCACTTAGAAGACACTACGATAATTATTGGAAAATGAAACCGCATACTCTTAGGGCGGACGCTGAGGAATGGACGCTCGATCTTATGTCGGTTGAAATTGAGGCGATTATAGCGGACGATAAAAAATTACAAATATATCAGTACTTTGCTTATCAGCACTATAAAGATGTAGTTGATGAAAAAAGATATATTAAAATTGATGAAAAGCAAAACTTTGATGCAAGTTTGTATATTGCGGTGCACAAGACGCTACTCAAATCGGATCTACCTACTATTCGGTATGATTTGCAACAACTGTACAAATTTTCTGATGATAATATTCAAGCATACATACAATTTCACGAAAGCATCACGCAGTCTTTTTCATCTGATTTAACAAATCAGTTAACGCGGTTTGTTGACCGTCATGGTGCGCCGTTGAGAATTTTCAGGTTTATGATCGAAGATAGAGATGAGTTACCGGAGCTTTTGGATAAGAGCGGTCAATTTATTTCGGCGTACAAAGCGAAAATAACCGAAGAATATAAGCAAGCGGGCAAACGTCTTAACAAGGCAGTGATAAAAAGCATTATCTTTCTTTTGATTACGAAATCACTTCTTGGTGTGCTTGTTGAAATTCCGTATGACCTTGCAGTGACAGGATCAATTATCGTTTTGCCATTAGTAATAAACCTATTGGCACCAGTTGTCTATTTATTGATTCAGAGGATTACCATAAAGGTTCCAAGCGACGCAAATACTGATGCAATTGTTGATTATATGGAGAATGCCTTGTATGAGGAAAAACATAATAAATTATCGAGCAAAAATCACTCAAAGAAATATAATGTAGGATTTAGTATATTTTATGCTTTGATGTTTATCGTTGCATTTGGTATTGTGTTAAGCCGTTTGATTTCCTTTGATTTCAACCCGATACAAATTGTGCTTTTTGTAATATTTTTTGCAACCGCCAGTTTTCTTGGTTTTAGGCTAACTAGCATTATTCGTGAATTAGAATTAGTTACCGCTAAAGCAGGGTTCATACAACTCATCAGGGACTTTCTCTACATGCCTTTTATCGTTCTCGGACGTTGGTTATCCGAGGGGTATAAAAAAGTGAACATTGTCGCCCTTATATTAGATACTGTCATAGAGTTACCGTTGAAGACGGTTTTAAGACTTGTAAGACAATGGACAAAATTCCTCAATGATAAAAAAGATGAACTGTAGGTTAAGTTAGAGTCTCTATTTGAGTAGGAGTTAAAACTTGACAATACCCCCAGGGGGTATTAGCATGAGAGTATGATAAGTGAGATTAAAAAACGAGCACTACACCGGTCCAAGATACTCGAGGGTCAAATGCGTGGCGTGCAAAAGATGATTGAAAATGACGATTACTGCATAGACATACTAACGCAGAGCCTTGCCATTCAAAAGTCCATTGGTTCACTCAACAAGTTGATACTTGAGAATCATGTACGCACACACATTAAAGAAAGCCTGAGTTCCGATTCGGACCAAGATCAAGAGCGTGCAGTCGAAGAACTGTTGAACTTATACGAGCTATCAAACGTAAGAAGTAAATAAAGGAGAGATTTGATGAAAAAAGAAAGTATATTGTTTGGCATAATCGGACTGCTTATAGGCGTGATTGTTACTGGTTTTGCGGCCGGTCAAGTCGTGAATAATGACAATACAGGAATGATGCGGATGATGGGCATTAACACTAGCAAAAACAAGCAAAGCGTCGCTACCGACCATAGTACGATGTCTATGGCAGATATGAATAATCAACTCAAGGATCTATCTGGTGACGAGTTTGACAAGGCATTTATCGAAATGATGATAGATCATCACGAGGGTGCAGTAGATATGGCTAAACTTATTCCGTCAAGGGCGAAGCACGACGAGATAAAAACACTTGGCGAGGCAATCATAACTGCACAAACAAAAGAGATAGCAGATATGAAGCAATGGCAAGAAGATTGGGGCTACTCTACCGACGAAATGATGAACATGATGCACGGCGGCCATTAAATATGGATCATTCGCACCAACACCATCAACATATGAACCACCAGCATCACCAACATGCGGAGCATCAGGAACACGATAAACATGCAGGACATTCCGTGGCAATGTTTAAGGATAAGTTTTGGCTGTCGCTACTGCTGACAATACCCGTTCTTATATACTCCGAGATGATACAGCACTGGCTTGGTTTCACTCCACCGGCTTTTTCGGGTTCGCAGTATATACCATTCGTGTTTAGTACATTCATTTTCTTTTACGGCGGTATGGTTTTTATAAAGGGTGCGATTGGTGAGATAAAAGCTAGATTGCCAGGCATGATGACACTTATTAGCTTGGCAATCATCACAGCCTATGCGTACAGTGTTGCTACGCAGTTTTTCATTGACGGAGAAGGCTTCTTTTGGGAGCTTGCAACTCTAGTAACGATAATGTTGCTAGGGCATTGGCTAGAAATGGCTTCGGTAGCAAAAGCCGATAGCGCCTTGGACACGATATCTAAGTTGTTACCAGATAAGGCTGAAAAGCTGGTCAATGGTAAACCGAAACAAGTTTTGGTTAGTGAACTTCATATGGGTGATTTAGTACTAGTACGACCAGGCACTAGAATACCGATTGACGGTATGATAACAGACGGAAGTTCATCTATTGATGAAGCTGCTATCACTGGCGAGTCAAAGCCTGTTAGTAAAAATGTAAATGACGAAGTCATCGCAGGTACAGTCAACCAAGACGGCTCAATTACAGTTAAGGTTACGAAGTTAGGCGATGACACTGCTCTTGCGGGAATTATGAGACTAGTTGCCGAAGCTCAGACGTCAAAATCTAATGTGCAAGTATTAGCAGATAAAGCAGCGTTCTACCTGACAATCATAGCTATTGCTACGGCCATTATAACGTTCATTGTGTGGCTAATTCTTAAAGATGTGGGCTTCGCGCTAGAGCGGTCAGTCACAGTTTTAATTATTGCTTGTCCGCATGCGCTTGGGCTGGCAATACCACTCGTCGTCTCGATCTCGACGGCCTTATCGGCAAAGAATGGCTTGCTAGTACGCAAGCGATTAGCGCTTGAGTCTGCACGGAAACTGGATTGGGTACTATTTGATAAAACAGGTACATTAACTAAGGGCGAACATGGCGTAACTGATATTTGGGCAACCGAGGGCTACTCAAAAGAAGATGTATTGCATCTCACTGCCAGTCTTGAACAAAATAGCGAACACATTGTCGGCAAAGGAATTGTGCGTAAAGCAGAAGAAGACCATGTTCACCTCGATAAGGTTACTGACTTCAAGGCATTGCCAGGATTAGGTGTACTTGGAACTCTGCATGACAACGAAGTGTATATTGCCGCCAGCTACCGTTACATTGAAGAAAACAAACTGAATGTTCCTACTGAAATAGCCAGGGCCGTAAAATTGGCCGCCAAAGACGGCAAAACCGAAGTATATTTGATTACAAACAAGAAAGTAGTTGGTGCATTAGGACTTGCGGACATCGTAAGAGATGAATCAAAGCAAACAATTAAAACCTTGCGAGAAATGGGCATAAAGACCGCTATGATTACCGGCGACTCCAACGAAGTTGCGGCATACGTTTCAAAACAGCTTGGTTTGGACCAGTATTTTGCAGAGGTTAGACCAGAAGACAAGGCCACTAAGGTCAAAGAGTTACAGAAGAACGGACAAAAAGTTGCAATGGTTGGTGATGGCATAAATGACGCACCTGCGCTCGCTCGGGCTGATATTGGCGTGGCTATCGGTGCCGGCACTGACATAGCCATTAAGTCGGCGGATATTATCCTGGTGAAAAGCGATCCTCATGATGTAGTGAAAGTAATCAATCTTTCAAAAGCGACGTACAAGAAAATGACCCAGAACCTAATCTGGGCCACAGGCTATAACGTATTTGCAATTCCTTTGGCTGCTGGGGTGCTTTATGGTGCGGGTATCGTACTCGCACCTGCGCTTGGAGCGATTCTCATGTCAGTATCTACGGTCGTAGTGGCAATAAATGCACAGCTCCTACGCGGAGCAGACCTCAGCTGATCTATGGCGCCCGACATCAGTTAGCGATAAAAGATCGCATGCCTACACTGCCCATATCTATGACTTCGTTGAAATAAGGTTATTGCTAAAGGTTAAAACTTGAGATCTAATTGCTTGTTGAATGCGCGTAGATGATTCTCAGAACCATTGCGTAGTGACTCTAATGTGTCAATAACATCCTGGTCCGTTGCGGTTGCAAGTTGGGTGCCGATATCAGCAATGTCCTTTTCTTCAATGGCCACACCGGCATTGTAGGCTTCAGTTGCCGTCTTGTTACCTTGTTCTATAAGTTGATTGTAAAGTGCTTGTAAATCTTGATTCTTAAAGACACCGATTTCTGATGAACGTGGGTCTATAATATTGCGGGCTTGTAATAGCGTGAGTACTCGACCTTGGTGCGTAGATTCACTTTGTAGGATGTTACCGAATACATTTGCACCGTACTTTTGGTACATTACTGTATACACGTCATGAGCCAGCTTTTCTTCTTCTATTAGATACAGCAGTAGTTCTTCGGTAGACCGACCAGTTAAGGTTGATGGTTCTGCAGTCTTGGTTTCGGCTGGTTGGCTCACATTTGTGGCGGCGGGCGTCTTGTCGTCGGCAAGACTATTAGTGATAAGGTAAAAACCACCGACACCAAACAATGCAACAATGAAAACTATTGGTCCTATGACTATATTTAAATTTATTTTTTTCATATAGAATATCTCCGTGTTATTTTGCTAAAGCTGCTTCAAACTTTTGTCTATCAAAGCCCAGTATCTTTTCTGTTTTTCCATCATCGTATTCGATAGTACTAAACGGAACGCCCATTTGCCCGCTAATATTGACCATGTGCTGTGCCGCAATTGGGTTTTTATCTACCATGTAATTTGTAAATTCTATGGATTGAGATTCTAGCCATCTTTTTAATATGACGCAGTATGGGCAAGTGGTTGTGCTGTAGATAGTAATTTTCATATAATCCTCCGATATTAAGATTTAATAACTGCAATGGCAATGAGAATTGCATTATTCACTTGTACTCTCCTTGCATTGTTTGCATACACCACTAATCGTTAATCGTCCTGAAATATGACAGTCTTCAATTTCTGACTCAAGAATGGGAATAACTTTATCTTTGACATTAGTGTCACGAAGACGTCCGCAGTTTGTGCACAAAAAGTGATCATGGGGAATGATATTTGTGTCGTAGCGCATCGATCCATCGTGGGTAGATGGTGCGACAGATATTTCGTTTCGTGACGCAAGCCTTGTTGTCGCACGATGAACAGTTGTCGCGCTGATATTAGGATATATTTTTTGTAGTTCCAATAAAAGTTCGATGTTTGTGGCATGCCCCATAGACTCAAGCATATTTTTTATAGCCTGACAGTATTTAGTTTGACGTTGAGTTAAGGCAATATTATTCATGCTATATGTAGTATATGCGTAATTCTTGCTAATGTAAACTATTTACATTAGAATTAAAACAAATGACTAAGTAGTTAAGGAGAATTATGAATAGAATATTTATCGATGTCCGCGAACCGTATGAATACGAACAAGATCATGTAGAGGGTGCACTTAATATTCCGCCAGCTGAACTACTCGCAGGTGCAAAGAAGCTAGAAGCTTTCGATAAGGACACTGAGCTTGTACTTTATTGCAAGTCAGGTAGTCGCTCCAACGTAAGTATTCAAATTCTCAAAGGTCTAGGCTATACAAATTTAGTTAATGGTATTAATGCTGATCAGGTGCGGAATAAATATTTGTAAGTAACAATATAGGAAATTAGCACTCTTGACACATGAGTGCCAACTTCCTATACTAGAGTTAGAAGCTTCCATGCTTCTCTGGAAACCATTAAAACTAATGATGAAAGGAGAATATTATGAGCAATCTAGTAAGATGGGATCCGTTTGTAGAGTTATCTGCACTACAAAAACAATTCTTTGGTGATGATTGGACGTCGCCAGCTAAGAGTATGAACATACCAACCACAGATGTTTTCACTAAGGATAATAAGTTGGTCGTAGAGGCACATTTGCCAAATTTTGAGCAAAAAGATGTCAATATTGAGGTAGAGAACGGTGCTCTCGTTGTCAGTGCTGAGCGCCATGAAAAAGAAGAAGATAAAGATAAGCAATATGTTGTACGGGAAAGTTCCAGCAGCTTTTACCGTCGCATAGCTCTGCCTAAACGAGCAGATGCCGATAATATTGAGGCACACTTGGATGACGGTGTATTGAGAGTAAGTGTTCCACTCACTCCGCTCCCTGAACCAAAGAAAATTGCTATTTCTACGAAGAAGAAATAAGTAAACAGTACAAAAAAAGGACCCACTATGGGTCCTTTTTTGTTATATATTTGTTGCGGACAATATCTATTCTTTGCCCTCTATAGAAATACGCGGGATAATCTTGCTGAGCCACTTTGGTATGTACCAAGCCTTACTACCTAACAGTGACAATATAGCTGGTCCCATGAGCATTCGTACGAGAAACGCGTCGACAAGTATGCCGAACGCTAGCCCGAATCCGACTTGCTTGATAATATCGTCGGTGCTGAACATGAAACCGCCGAACACTGATACCATGATGATAGCTGCGGCGGTGACGACCTTAGCTCCTAGTGAAAAGCCATCTTTGACTGATTGCTTGGCATTGTTGCTGTGTGTATAGGACTCTCTGATACTGGAGTTCATAAAGAACTCATAATCCATGGCGAGTCCAAAGAGAATACCAAGTCCGATAATTGGCAAGAAGCTAATGATAGGCGCTGGTTCAAATAAACCGAAAGCACCCCATTGGAATACTACAACAAGTGCTCCGAACATTGCGCCGACTGACAATATAAAACCGACTGTCGCCTTGAGAGGTACAAGAATCGAACGAAATGCTACCATAAGAATCAGGAATGATAGACCGACGGTAATACCGAGATATGGCGGGAGTGCTGCAAGCATCTTCTGGTCGATATCTGTCTGAATAGCTGTAGTCCCTGTAACTGAGAGCTGCACATTTTTGTCGCTTAAGGCGCCGTTTTCGTCACGCAGTTTTTTAATCAGGTCGATGGTTGCATCGTCAGAAGGTCCACTTGTTGGCAGTACCTGAATAAGCGCTTCTTTACCACTTGGAGTAATCGAGGCTGGAATGGCGCGCGCTACACCTGATTGCTTAGCTATATCGCTAGCAATTTTTTGAGCATTGCTATAGTTCGCTAGAGTGCGGGCTATAGTATCGGGATCTTGTGAGGCACCTTTACTAACCATTTGTTGAGCTGAGAGCGGTAATTGTAGCTGCCCTGACAGAAAGGCTAGTTTAATTTGTTCAACATTCTGAGGTGTCGGAGCACTAATATTTTCGGCTAGTACAATGAGTGGCCCGTTGAACCCTGCGCCAAATCCACGACTAAGCATGTCATAGGCTTTCTTTTGAGTCGTATCTGAAGCTGCGAATTCATCAGTTGGCAAGCCGAGGTGTAAGTCTGTTGCGGGATAGCTCAGCCCTGCTAGTATTATGGCCGTTACGGCAATAATTGGCACAGGTTTATGACTCACAAAACTGCCTATCTTGTACCAAATAGACGAGTGACTAACGTGTATGTTGTGATGTTTTTTTGACTCGTTATGTTTAATGAGTTGTTTTTTTGGTAATATGCGTTTACCGATAAGGCCAGCTAGTGCGGGTAAGAGTGTGATAGCTGCTATGGCTGCAATCGCTACTGTACCTGCGGCAGCCAGT
Source organism: Saccharimonadales bacterium (SeqCode) (assembly GCA_049298775.1). Classification (GTDB taxonomy): domain Bacteria; phylum Patescibacteriota; class Saccharimonadia; order Saccharimonadales; family Saccharimonadaceae; genus UBA2112. The sequence continues at coordinate 20,397 of JBAQWG010000050.1, read as the reverse complement.
CCCATAGTAGTGAGTAGTGGTATTTGTATAACAGTGAGTGCAGATAAAGCGATAACAACCGTGAGAGCTGCAAATAATACGGCGTTTCCGGCAGTTCCAACAGCACTGGCTATTGCGGTTTGGTGATCATCGCCTTCAAGAATGTAACTTTTATAACGCGAAAGAATAAACAGAGAATAATCGATTCCAACGGCCAAGCCGAGCATGACTGCTAGTACAGGTGTTGTAGCATTAATCTCAACTAATCCGCTTAGTGCAAATACTCCTCCGACGCCTGTAACCAACGCAAAAATAGCAACTACAAGAGGCAGTCCGGCCGCAAAAATGGTCTTGAACATGACCATGAGGACAATCGCAGCTACGAGTACTCCTATGACCTCACCTATGCCTAATATCTCTGACGGAGCTAATCTTACGATATCTCCACCAGCCTCTGCAGTAATACCACCGTTACGCGCTATTTTTAAAGATTCAGCCACTTCATCAGTTGTTTGGTCTGTAACGTTGTTACGGCCAACACTTAGTTGCAATTGCGCAAAGGCTACTCTTCGGTCTTTTGAAACTGCTTCGGTGAAGACGAAAGGACTAATTACTTGATCTACGTCTTTGGCTTTTGCGGCATCAGCTAGCGTTTTATCTATAACTTCCTTGAAGTCATCAATAGTTGCGCCTGTGGGAACTTCAAAAACAATTCGACCAGTCCCGCCACCAGCGTTAGGGAATAGTTCCTCGGCTTTTTCTATTGTCCTTTGGGCTTCTGTGCCGGGTATAGATATGTTAGACGAGGCAGGTTGTTGAAAGGTTACCATAAGGCCTAGTACGACCGCAACCAAAACTAGCCAAGCGCTGATAACCAACCACCTATGTTTAAACGAAAATAACCCTATGTTTTTAAGAAAATTTGCCACGATACCCCTTTATTTATTATAAATTCTTTAGCCCACTATTATATCTATTATACACGAATAAAATCTAGTGTGACCGTCAAAATTTATATAAAGGTATTGATTATTTGTAAGAATACAAGTATATTTAGTATGAAAAGTATTACAAATGGAGTATGTATGATAAGTAAATTCAAGTTTTGGGGCTCAGCTACTGTCGGATCAAAAGGTCAGGTCGTTATACCATCGGATGCACGTGAAGGCTTCGGTATTAATGAGGGTGATAAATTGTTAGTTGTCAGTACGGCAAACAGTGAATATCTTGTTCTAGTAAAGCCTGATGTCTTGGAGCAACATATGCAACGAGTACAGACACACATTCAAAACCTACTAGACAAAGATATTTAAAGGAGAAAACAATGACCAAAACAACAGAAAATAAAACGGATGGCGGTAAAAAGCACATACTATTAATCTTTGCTGGATTAATGGTGACGATGCTTTTGGCGTCTTTGAATCAAACTATTTTTAGTACAGCACTACCGACGATTGTCGGTGAATTAAATGGTGTTGATCAGATGCTATGGGTTACTACGGCGTATATATTAGCATCGACAATCATGATTCCTGTATATGGTAAGGTCGGGGATCTTATTGGTAGGAAGGGTTTGTTTATAGGTGCGATTTCTTTATTTATGCTAGGTTCCGTTATTGGTGGCCTGGCGCAAGACATGACGTGGCTTATCGTCGGACGTGCCGTCCAGGGCCTCGGTGGTGGTGGTCTTATGATTTTGGCACAAGCTATCATAGCCGACGTTATTCCTGCTCGTGAACGTGGTAAATATATGGGTATTATGGGTGGTGTATTTGCTTTTTCATCTGTTGCAGGACCATTGCTTGGAGGTTGGTTTACTGAAGGTATCGGTTGGCGATGGGCATTCTGGATGAATATGCCTCTAGGTATATTAGCTATCGCATCTGCAGTATTTTTCCTCAAATTACCAAAAAACACCAATACCCGTCCAAAGTTGGACTATGCTGGTATGTTGCTTTTGGCAGTTACGTCCACTGCGCTTATTTTGGTCACTATATGGGGTGGAAGAACATACGAATGGTCTTCACCTGAGATCATATCGTTAATTATCGGTGGATTGATTACGGCAGTCAGCTTTGTGCTTGTTGAACGTAAAGCTCAAGAACCAGTCATGCCATTGAATTTATTCAAAGATCGAAACTTCAACTTGACCACTGCCGCTGGTTTAATTATTGGAATTGCAATGTTCGGAACACTAGCCTACCTACCAACGTATCTGCAAATGGTAACTGGCGTCGGCGCTACTGATGCGGGATTACTGATGATTCCTATGATGGCTGCACTCCTTGTTAGCTCTATCACAACTGGACAGATAGTGAGCAGAACTGGACGCTATAAATGGTTCCCAGTAATCGGTACGGCAATCGTAATTGTCGCGTTAGTATTGTTATCAACAATGACTCCGACAATGCCTATATGGCTTTTGTGTTGCTACCTGGCGGTTATGGGATTTGGCTTGGGTATGAGCATGCAGATCCTTGTTCTTATTGTGCAAAACTCATTCCATATATCTCTAGTTGGAACAGCTACCGCTTCTAACAACTATTTCCGACAAATCGGCGCATCATTAGGAGCTGCAGTTGTTGGTACTTTGTTTACATCTAAACTGACGGAATTAATTACAGAAAGAATGCCAGTGTCGGTTCAAGGAAAAGCTGGTGGTAGTAATTCGTTTACGCCTGATTTAGTAAATCACTTACCAACAAAAATACACGATATTGTGGTTGGAGCATATAATGAAGCATTAACTCCGATATTTCTGTACATGGTTCCGCTTGTAGCTGTTGCTGTAATACTCCTATGTTTTGTGAAGGAAAAGCCATTGGCAAAAACAATTAAAAGAGATGCCTCTCCGGAATCATTAGAAATAAGTGGTGGTGATTACGCATACATAAATAAAAAAGATTAGTTAATAGAGTTACATATTTGTTTGATAGACACATATTAATAATGATATTGTCTAGCGAGAAAATATCTAAGGTGCCGAAATGTAACTGCACAAAAAGTATCGGTTTGTTATAGTAATAGTATGAAAACTGCGTCGGTAAGATTGAGTGCGAATGCTCAGTTATATACACTTAATAGTCAAATAATTGTACGGTTATCTGAAGACAATAGTTTAAAAATGCCGTCTCGCGGACAGGTGGCGGTCACCGGAACGATAAATAATCATGAATTTAAGACGGTTATTGAACCAGATGGCTATTGGGGTCATTTTATAAAAATTAGTGATGAGATGAAAAATAATATGGGTATCAAAGCAGGCGATATTGTTAAATTGAACATATCTGTTACGAGAGAGTGGCCTGAACCGGTTGTGCCGAATGATTTTGCAATTGGATTGGCGAAGGCACCGCAAAAAGTTAGGGAAAAATGGAATGATATTACACCGATGGCACGCTGGGAATGGATTCGCTGGGTAAATGCTACAAATAATCTTGACACTCGGGCTATACGAATTGATAAATCAGTCTCAAAACTGAATGGTAACCACCGTAGGCCATGTTGTTTTAATCTTGCTTCTTGTACAGATCCCGGACTTTCTAAAGGCGGTCGATTGATGAAAGTTGCTTAATTAAATATTTCAAAGACCAATAACGAGATGATTGTGAAATAATGCATATCATCATGCAGTATATCTGCTATGCTGTGAAGAGATACATTTATGCCACAACAAATTATTATTGTCTCCAATCGGTTGCCGGTAAGCGTAAAAAAAGAAAACGGCAAATTAATGTTTTTTCCGAGTGTCGGTGGGTTAGCAACCGGTCTGTCATCGTATGTGAATGATAAAAGTAGTATATGGATTGGTTGGCCAGGTATTGCAAGCGATGAAATTACAGAACGTGAGAGAGATGAAATTGTTACAGAACTCGCAAAACATAATTGTTCTCCTGTATTTCTAACCAAAAAACAAATAGATGATTTTTATAATGGATATAGTAATACAGTATTGTGGCCGTTATTTCACGAACTTCGCCCTATGGACAAGCCAGGCGAACAACGTGATAAATGGTATAAGTCATATCATGCAGTCAATAAATTGTTTGCTGAGACAGTTGAAGTAGCGGCTGGAAATGATGTTCGTATTTGGGTACATGATTACCAGTTACTTCTTGTGCCAGAAATGTTACGTGCTATGAAAATGGATGTTACTATAGGATTCTTCCTCCATATTCCCTTTCCTGATTCCAAAAAATTCACCAGACTGTCTGACTATCGTAAAATAATAAAAGGTGTCCTTGGTGCTGATTTAATTGGTTTTCATACTCCGGACTATGTCGAGAACTTTCTCAAAACATGCACACAAAATGGACTTGGCACTGTTGGTGAACAAACATTGACATACGAAGAACGTGTTATTCGCGTGTCGGATTTCCCGATGGGAATTGATTATGAAAAGTATGCTTTTGCTGGTAAAACAAAACTAGTGAAGCAAACTGTTAAGCAATATCACAAAAAATATCACCACAAAAAAGTAATTGTTGCTGTTGACAGACTTGATCCGAGCAAAGGCTTAATTGAGAGACTTAATGCATATAGGATGTTTCTTCAGCAGTACCCAAAGCTTGGTCGTAAATCTGTTTTTGTGATGGTTGCTGCTCCGTCTCGAACAGACGTGCCAGCATATCAGCGCCTATCGAAACGCCTAAATCAATTAGCTTCGGATATCAATGCTGAATTTGGCAATGATACGTGGCAGCCAATTGAATATATAAACAGTACCATACCATTTGAGGAAGTAACGGCATTATTTCAAATAGCTGACGTGGCGTTTATTGCACCTTTAAGAGATGGCATGAACCTTGCAGCAAAGGAGTTTGTTGCTAGCTCTCATAAAGATAGTGTACTTATATTGAGTGAAACTGCTGGAGCATCGCAGGAATTAAGTGATGCGCTTATTGTTAATCCAAGAAATACCGATGAGGTTGTTGATGCTCTTTATAGTTCGCTGACTATGCGTCGTCGAGAATTAAGAAAAAGATTGAAAAACATGAAGCAGTATCTTAAGGATAATACAGTACAGACATGGGCAATGAATTTTATCAATACGCTTCAACCAATTGGTACAATACCCATAATGACCCGAGCTTTAGTCAACAGAAATTACCAGGAATTGGTTAATGCTTATCAAGCAAGTCAAAAGAGACTCCTGTTACTTGATTATGACGGAAGTCTAGTGCCATTTAATGGAGATTATAAGCAGGCAAAGCCACCAAAATCGTTACTCGACCTTCTGGATACACTCGGTAAAGATTCAGCGACAGATGTCGTTGTGATTAGTGGACGTAGCTCTGAAGATCTTGAGAGTTGGTTCGGAAAGTTGCCTGTTAGTTTGGTTGCTGAACACGGAGCAAGCTTTAAGCAATTTGACATGAGTGAATGGCATTCCTACGAAAAGCTGGGTGGTGAATGGAAAGAATTGTTACGTCCAGTTCTTGAAAAATATGCACTACTTGCTCCAGGTTCCAGGGTTGAAGAGAAAAGCTACGCGCTTGTGTGGCACTATCGTCCAGTCGCACCGTATTACGCACAAAAATACAGAGTCATTATTAAGCGTGTCTTGAAGCCATTCCTCAAAAATTATGGTCTGGAGATTATTAGTGGCAATAAAATATTAGAAATAAAAAACCCACGCGTATCAAAGGGTAGGGCGGCTGGTTTTTGGTTGACAAGAGATTACGATTTCATCATCGGTGTAGGTGATGATACGACCGATGAGGAACTATTTTTGGCGTTACCCGAAACAGCGTATAGTATTAAGGTAGGTCGAGGAATGACAAATGCTCGCTATCGTGTTGATAGTTATCGAGATGTCTTAAAAGCCCTTCGAAAACTTGCCGATTCGTAAGTGTATGCATTTTTACAGCATTCCGAACATGCTTTTTCCGCTACACTATATGTAGTATCACCACAAACATAAACGCTTCATACATGCGTTACCTATAGAAAGGTTAGATTTTCATGGACCAGGATATTATTGCACCAGACACGGCAGAACTAAAAGATTATCAACAAACGGATGTTTTCGCGTGGGCGAATAATCTATTACAGTACAAGGAAGACCTTAAAATAGAACTATTCTTAATTAGTAAGACGTACATTCCCTATCGAACGAATCTTGCGACTGAACTACGAAAGCAACTAGAACCATTATTTATTGACGGGATATTAGAATATTTATTTGAGGGCGCAGAGACGGGCATGGTTGTACGTGGGTTTGAGGAGGCAGAATATGAAGCGGGAGTATTACAGCGTACGCAAGTATTCAAGGTTCCTCAGGCGAGAGAGACATTGAATTGGCTCAAAACTCAAGAGCATGAAATTGAAACATTTAATGAAGAAGAACACGATTTTCGTTACATGAAAGGTATTTTAGCACGTGTCAGTCATCCTGAAATGAAACATTCGGTAAGCATAGTTAAGGTCTTACCAAAATCAAACGTCATGCAGGGACGCGCTGGCTGGATGTTGAGAAAAGGTAAATTTATTCCATTTGATGCTGATGCTGCAATCCGGATTCCCTCCGACAACCAGCTACTTATTATTGATGAAGACATGTATGTGTTCAGCCAGGCCAGACTGAGGCAGATGTTTAATTATGATGCTAAAGAATCACTTATTGCAGAAAAGAAAGTCGAAGAAATCAAGGCAAACTTTAGATTGTCATTTCCCGAGGGACAGAGTTTGCAGACACTTGTTTCCGAGAAAAAGAGTGTGGTTAAAAAGTTACAAAAGATTAATCCTGGTTTAATCAAACAAGAACAACTCATGGGTCATGCCAACGAGATAGGGATTGATTTAATGGAAGATGATTCTGGTGCGATTATCATTATGGATGAGAAGGACCTTAGTAAATTCGTTAATCTTCTTAATGATGATTATATGGAGTCACCACTTACTGGTGAGCGTTATGAGATTATCAAAAAACGTTTACTTAAACCGGACGATAATGAATCAGCTTCAGCCTCATCTTCAGAATAGAATTGAGCGAATTTTTGCCTATATACTAAACAGACTATTGGATGAAAAGGTTGCATTACAAAAGCTCATGCATTATAGTTAATGCATGAGCACAATCAGTGTTTTTATTGACGTCATAGAAAAGTATTGTTATTATAGTACCTGTCTGTCGCACGATAACATGAAAATAAACCAAAAACTGGTCGAATAAAAGTGTGACAGCAAATGATTTAGAAACTAAGAATTGATATGTGTATACACACAGATTAGTTCAAGGAGTATTAGAACCTCATGCCAATAGCAATCGAATTTGTGTCATCACGACGCAAAAAGATAGCAGTTGATGTGGTGCCTGCCGTATGGCAACAATATATCGCTCAATAAAAAGGCTTTAGCCATTTATAAAACCGCTCCATGGCACCGGAGCGGTTTTGATTTTATGAAGATATTAGTCAGATTGTATAATTAGTAATACGACGATTACTTCAAAGCCTCTTCAATTGCCTTGCTGAATTTATCTTTATCATTCCAGGTGGCTGGTTCGATACGCTTACCATCCAATATAATTGTTGGTGTGGCAGTGGCGCCGATTTTCTTTGATAGCGACATATCAAAATTGATTTTTTCACTGACGGATTTACTTTCCATGTCTGAAGTAAATTTGTTTAAATCTTTAATACCTATTTGTTGAGCATAGGTTTTAAAGAAAGAAGTACGTTTTTCGATTGACGAGCCTGACCAACTATCTTGGTTTTCATATAATGCGTCATGCATTTCCCAGTATTTGCCTTGTAGCCCGGCCGCCTCTGCTGCCGCCGCTCCCGCACGAGCGTTAGGATGTAAGCTTGTAAGTGGCAAATTACGGAAGATAAATGTTAATTTATCTTTGTATTGTTCGGTTAATTCTTTGACGTTAGGATGGGCTGATTTACAAGCAGGACACTGGAAGTCACCATATTCAATTAATATTTTTTTACCACTTGTAGTACCGAATACGTGGTCGGCAATGTTGCCGTTTTCTTTGCTGGCAGTGATGATGCCGGCCTCGTTAATGGAACTGACATTGACTTGATTACTGCGAGATAAGAATATTAGTCCGCCAAGTATGGCTATACATACAGCCACAAAAATAATCCATGTTTTTTTATTCACAAGTTTCCTCCGTTATGTCTATCTATTATATAGTATAGTAATTCTATGACAACGCTTTTGATTATTGTATGGGGAATACTCGCGTTATCTATGATGGTGATAGGTGCTATTCGACCTGTACGTTCGACGCATAGTTGGTTTGAGTTGATGCGTATTAGTGACACTAGGGCAATGCGTCGTGAAAGATTGCTTGATAGTATCTATGGCGTCCAGAGAGGAGTTGTGGGAATAGTGTTAATGACGGTTACGCTTGTTGGTTTTCTATTGTGGCAGTGGTGGGGGATTATCGCTACTCTTTTTCTTTGGATAATTAGTGGGCTTGTCATTCGACATAAGACAATACGTAAGATGTCTATGCGTGTGTATGTACGTATAGAGCCATGGCTTTTAGATACTCTTGAAAAAACACCTAGCATCGGTAGTTTCTTAAAGACAGAGGATTGGAAGCCGCACGATCAAAAACTTGAATCTCCACAGCAATTGGCCCATCTTGTTATGTCGTCTGGGCATGTTTTTACTGCTGAACAACAAGATATTATATTGAACAGTCTCGATTGGCATACTACGTCGATTGCGGATGTGATGACACCTAAAAGAAAACTTGTCACGATTAAATTTAATGAACTTCTCGGACCACTCGTACTTGATGATTTGCACAAAAGTGGTTATAGCAGATTTCCTGTTATAAAAGGCGACGTCGATAATATTATAGGAATCCTTGATATAACGACATTACTTGAAATAAACGGCACTAAAAAGAGCGAAACTGCGGAAAAGGCTATGTCTCAACAAGTTTTGAGGATTGAATCAGATGAACCCCTTCCCGTAGCACTGTCGCTACTTGAAAAAAGTCGTCAACATATTTTGATTGTTGTTGATGTGAATGGATCAACTGTTGGCCTGGTAACACTCACAGACATCATGGGATCTTTACTTGGCAAAAACAGAGGTGAAGTGGTATAATCAGCATACATGAATCGCACACTCGCAAACGAAGCTACCGCAAAAATTGGAGAATCAATTAATCTCAGTGGCTGGGTTAATAGTCGCCGTGATCATGGTGGACTAATATTTATTGATTTACGTGATCACACTGGCATCGTTCAACTTGTTATTAATCCAGAAATGGATATTGCATTTTCGCTTGCCGAGAGTGTACGCGATGAATACGTTCTTTCAGCAATCGGTAGCGTCAAAGAGCGTGACGAAGGACTCAAAAATCCTAACATTCCAACGGGTGACATTGAAGTTGTTGTTAGCGAACTGAAACTTCTTAATAAATCAGAGCCACTTCCGGTTGCTGTTCGTGATGATGGACAGCAGTCAAATGAAGAGTTGCGATTAAAATACCGTTATCTTGATCTTCGTCGTCCAAAAATGCAAAACACGCTAAAAAAACGAGCGGAATACTACAAGGTCATGCGCACATACATGGATGAACATGATTTCACTGAAGTTACGACGCCGATACTTGCCAACTCGAGTCCCGAGGGCGCGCGTGACTTCTTGGTTCCTTCTCGTGTGCATCCGAGCAAGTTCTACGCATTGCCACAGGCACCACAGCAATTCAAACAACTTTTGATGGTTGGTGGTGTTGATCGTTATTATCAAATTGCAACTTGTTTTCGTGACGAAGATCCACGCGCCGATCGTTTGTACGGTGACTTTTATCAACTCGATCTTGAAATGTCGTTCGTTGATAATGGTGAGACTGTACGCACAACAATGGAGCCACTCATTAAAAAACTAGCCACCGAATTCGGCGGTAAAAAACTTATTACTGATGATATACCGCGTATTCCATATAACGAAGCCATGAATCGATTCGGATCAGACAAACCCGATCTTCGTTTCGATATGGAGTTGATTGATCTATCGGACGTATTGCAATCAACTGAATTTGGGGTATTCAAAAATACTCTTGCGAGTGGTGGTGTCGTCAAGGCGATTCGTGTTGAGGGCGGCGCGGGTCTTAGTCGTTCACAGATTGATGGCTTTACTAATATTGCCAAATCAGAGGGCGCTGGTGGGCTTGCGTATTTGACATATGAAGGTGGTGAAGTAAAATCACCAATTGCGAAGTTTCTGTCAGTTGATGAACTAAATGCAATCAAAGATCGAACTAATGCTTCTGACGGTGATGCAGTATTTTTCGGTACTGATAAGCGCGAGACGGTCAACAAGGTCCTCGGTCGTCTTCGTAATGAATTTGCAGATCACTTCAATTTGAAAGACCCCAGTAAAGTTGCTCTCGCTTGGATTGTTGATTTTCCATTTTATGAATGGAGCGACAGTGAAAAAAAGGTAGACTTTGGCCATAATCCATTTAGTATGCCCCGTGGTGGAACGGAGTTACTTAAAGATGCTGATACGGACGAGAAAAAACTGGCAATCGTTGCCGATCAATACGACATGGTTATGAACGGCTATGAAATTTGTTCGGGGGCAGTTCGTAACCACAATCCCGAAGTTATGTACGAAGCATTCGGTGTTCTCGGCTATGACCGTGCTTATGTTGAAGCAAAATTCGGTGCAATGCTCAGTGCCTTCAAATTTGGCGCACCACCGCACGCTGGTTGTGCATTTGGTATAGACCGTATATTTATGATTCTTCAGGATGAAACAAATATTCGTGAAATTGTGGCATTTCCAAAGAATGGTTCTGGCATTGACGCTATGATGAGTTCTCCAAGTAGCGTCGAAGAGGCTCAATTAAGAGAACTTTCAATTCTAGTCAGAGAAGACTAATAGGTAGAGTGGTATGATGTTGACGGATAAACATCAATAGATGTAATTATAACAATGATTTAATTGATTCATGGGACTATAATTAAACTATGGATGATGCATCAACAATTATTGTTCTGTTAACGGTTACTGTTATTTTATTAACTTTGGTTATAGTAGTACTACTAGTGGTCATCACTGTTTTGCTCATAAGAGTTAATCGTATCATTAAGAATATTGAATCAATTAGTAGTCATGTGTCAGAAGCTACAGAGTGGTTGAGTCCTGTAAAAGTAATATCAACGATCGTCGACATTTTTCGGCGCTGATTATAAATTAAAAGGAGGATAAAATGTCAAAATTATTTAAACTCGCAATTGCTATGATTGGTGGATTTGTAGCAGGTATTTTGCTCGCACCAAAAAGTGGTAAAGAGACACGAGAAGATTTAAAAAACAAGGCTGAAGATGCCAAGAAGAAAGCAAAGAGTACGGCCGATCAGTTAAAAGAAGTAGCAGACGAAAGTGGCGAAACTTTTAAAAAAGGTGCTGACGTTGCAAGCAAGGAAGTTGTAGCATTTGGTCATAGTGCTAAGGCGACAGCTGAAAAAATTGCAGCTGAGGCGGCTGAGCTAGGTGGAGAAGCTCGTACTCGAGCCCGTAGAGTTGCCGAAGATGCCAAGAAGACAGCGGAATCTATCCAAAAGGATGCTGAAAAACGTCTTCGTGATTCCTAGGGCATTGTTCTTGATAATATAGAATATAAGCGACTCATTGTAGTCGCTTATATTCTATTAAACATTGAAATATTTTGAATATGTAGCGCGAGCTTTGACAATTTTTGGCTCTATAACAATTGAGCAATATCCATTCCCTGGATTCTTATTGAAGTAATCTTGGTGGTAATCTTCGGCGGGATAAAATTTATCGAGTAATCTTAACTCTGTGACTACTGGATCGCTCCAGTGATTTTTGGCACGCTCTAGAGCAATTTCAAACGTCTTTTTTTGATTGTCATTCGCAAAAAACATCGCTGAACGGTATTGAGTGCCAATATCATTTCCCTGTCTATCCAAGGTTGTCGGATCATGTACTAGGAAAAACAAATCTAGTATAACTTCTGTCGGAATTACCGACTCATCGAATGTGATTTTTACAGCTTCGGCATGGCCAGTTTTACCAGTTGAGACTTGTTCATAAGTTGGATCTTCACTGTCGCCACCTACGTAGCCACTTACTACTTCTTCAACTCCATGAATACGGCGATATACTGCATCAAGGCACCAAAAGCATCCTCCTGCAATAATATACGTTGTCATATATATAGTATACTCTGATACGGTTATTTAGGTGACAATTAAATTGCTAGTGCTATCGTAAATGTACATTTGACCAAATAACGCATAGAGACGATAATAGATGAGATGAAAACAGTCTATTATAGCTTGAGTGTACTGGTGGTCGTAACGCTTGCCTTCGTTGCTGTGCCTGCATATGCTCAGGAAACAACGATGACCGATGAGCATATTACAAGGATAAAATCGAATTGTCCGGCAGCCCTTTCAACGTTGACACGTATCCATGCTAACGATGCGCCTATTTACATCAACCGTAATCAAACATACTTTTCTGTTAGTGATAAGCTTATGGCAAAATTAAATAGTCGTTTAACGCTGAACCGTTTCGATGCTAGTCAGCTGGTAAAAATAACGAGTGAGTATAACGTACAGCTGGCAAAGTTTCGTACCGTTTATAAGCAGTACGATGATATAATGACAGATCTATTACGCGTGAATTGTCGCTTGCAACCCGTAAGTTTTTATGACAAAGTGGCTATTGCCAAGATAAAGCGACAAAAAGTTAACGATAGCGTAACAGAGTTAAAGCGTCTCCTTGACATGTACAATACAAATGTGAATACGTTTAAATCAGTGCATTTGTCTGAGAGTAATTTATGAATGACAATGTAGAACATATTCACACGCACAAGCCATGGTATCAAATGCGGATTGTATTATTTGTGAGTGCTAGTATCTCCGTGGCATTTTTTCTTGTTGTCATTAGTATGACACTCTACGCATCAAGTGGAGCAGCGCAACTAGATCTTAGTCGACCAGGTTATACAGCGGTTCAATCAAAACTTGATCAAACTGAATCATTCGAGGACTTTCCTGTAACCGGTTCTGTCAATACAAAGGTTGTAGATGATTTTCAAAAATTATTTCAACAACAAATAAAGTCTGTTAACAGTACCGATGCGTTTAGTTCGAGTGCACTCGAACCTCAATCACTTGGAATCGATGCTCCGGATACAGACGAATAAGAGTTTCAATATATCGTGGCAGATGTTAATCCTGAACAGTTTATTATTACTAAAAAGCGCAAAAAATATAAATTTGCATTATTTGCCAACTCCCCGATTTGCTTCGAGCTAGATGAATGGAAGCAACGCGCGGTGGATGTTGTCGAAATCGGCGCAGGAACTGGATTGTTCAGTGTTGAATTGGCTACTCGCTACCCAGATAAATATTTTGTGGCTGTTGATGTTAAGGCCGATCGCTTGCAAAAGGGCGCCCGAGAGGCGACGCAACGAGGATTAACTAATATTTCATTTATTCGTGCGCGGGTTGAGGATCAGCTACCAACCATATTTAAAAAACACTTAGTACAATCTATCTGGATTACATTTCCTGATCCATTTCCTAAGAAGCGTTCCGCCAGTCGTCGCTTATCTCACCCGCAGTTTTTGAAATTGTATGCTCGTCTACTTAAATTGGACGGTGCTCTGTATTTAAAGCATGATAATCACAATTTCTTCAATTGGTCGCTTGAGCAATTACTGGAAGAGAAATGGCATATCGACGAATTGTCTTTTGATTTGCACAACTCAGAATTATTAGATGATTATAAAATTATGACAACTTACGAAACTCGTTGGATTAGCGAAGGTTTAACCACTAACTTCGTCAAGGCGCACCACTGAATTATCGCTGTGTCGGATGAGTTTCAGCAGAACCTGGGCGTACAATCCGTGCATTATCATGAATAGGCGCAATAAACATCGGCACGGCAATTCGGCCAATCCCAACGTTTGAAAGATAGTTATCGGGTGTACGTTGACGTTCGATTGCTCGGTGAAGTGTTGCGGGTAATTTAGGTCCTGGCAAATAACTGTCAGATGCCCCACGAAAGGCAGTTATTTCAGTACTCGCATCATGCCATTGCCCATTGAAATAATGTTGCAAGCCAGGACTTGTTTGATGTAAATCTATTGTCCACGCAGACCGGTCAACGTGTTCGGTGATAAGGAGAGGTTCACCGTCACTACCAATTGGACGTTGACCCGGCGCCGCCTCTAGATGGTACATGATAACTCTTGTGAGAATTTGTTCGCGTCGACCTCGTTCGGTTGCGAAATAGTTAGCGAGGTATGTATCAGGATTGACACCGAATGCTTCAGCGACTTGGTGTAAAAATGGTTTGGCAAGAGTATTTTCGACGTAATTATTTAGTCTGGCGACAGCATCAATTGCATCGACGACATGTTCAGGCGCACCGCGTTCCACAAAATCTTTGGTTGCCATTGAATCTGCATGAACAATGGTAGTCGGATTAGCTATACCTGAGTAGTATGGATTGACACTCCGAAATCCAACATCAGTCGAAGGTCGTTTAGGATCCCAGGGGCCAAATAGTGGTACGCCCTCATGACCTGCATACGAAAGATATTTATCCTTTTCATCGTTATCGCCATTGAAGCCAATAATCTGCGGGTCATTATCTGCAAAATCTTCACAAAACTTTGCATGTGCAATCAATGATGCTTCTTCAGCTCCCTTAATGTATACATCTAACTCTTGAGTTGCAATATCGTCAACCATACCTGTTGTTGGTATGCGCTGTTCAATATTGCGACGTAGCTCATGTTTGTTTATTGGCATAGCCCCAAATCCTCCTCATTCCCCGAATATCAATTTGAGCATAGCATACCGTAAACGAGAAAGTATATAAATATGGTGTAGTAATATACTCATCGTAGCTGATAAAATAGAGAAATGAATTTAGACGACTACACTCAAAAGGCCATCACAACTCTAACCGATAATTATGATTACGGCGACATTACATCACAGATGATGGGACAAGTGTTAGGGCTGTCAGATGAGAGCGGTGAGGTACTGGGCAAGTTCAAAAAACTGTTACGCGACAAAAAAGGCGTTATGAGTGATGAAGATAAAAAAGAAATTGCCAAAGAACTCGGTGATGTTCTATGGTATGTCAGTTCTGTAACGCATTTGCTAGGTTATACACTAGATGAAGTTGCTCGAATGAATTTAGATAAGCTTGCCAGCCGTCAGCAACGTGGCAAGCTGAGTGGCAGTGGTGATAATCGCTAGACGGCGAGCTTTGCTCGTACCCAGTCGTCAATATCGCCCGCGCCCATAAACAGCACTAATGCGCCACGATCACGGGCCTGTTGAATACCCTGCCACAATTCATCATCTAGATCGGCTAAATGAATAGGTATTTTCGCTGTGATATCTTGTACTAATTCCGCAGGTGTCAGTATGGGCAGAGTAGGGTCTTCGCGCACTAGGTAGGTTGGGAGCCAGTAAATTTCGTTGGCGAGACCAAAGCAATCTGAATAATAGTGGCGTAATTCGTGTTGACGCATGTTTTGATGAGGCTGGTATACAAGCACGATATCTTGACTGATTTCGTGTGCCAATTGTAATGTTGCGGCAATTTCGACCGGATGGTGACCATAGTCAGAGTACAAGTTTGATGCAAGCTTTTCGAACCTGCGATCAACACCAGGAAATTGACCAAGTATATTTAGGGTGTCATCATTCATGCCTAATTCTAATAATTCGACAAGTTTAGCGACTAGTGTTGCGTTACGCCTGTTATGTTCACCGGTAAGCGATATCTTTAAAGTATCATTTTCAGTCAAAACGACTGTATTTGGCAATTCACCGAGAAGGTTTGCTTCGCTACGCCATAAAATACTTCGACTGCTTTGTTGGATAAACTGATGAAATGCCTCCATATAATCATCGGGCGTGCCATATGTTTCGGAATGATCATAGTCAATAGATGGAATAACAGAAACATATGGATGAAACTGCAAGAAGTTACGGTCGTATTCGTCACATTCGTATATAAAATACTCGCTGTCAGGGTTGTAATGGCCACTTGAACCAAAGGATAGCGTTGTTCCAACCGAGTAACTAATTGGAATACCGAGTTGCTTAAGTGTCCAGACCGTCATACCTGTTGTTGTTGTTTTGCCGTGTGTACCAGCAATGGCGATTAATTTAAGATTTTTTTCGCTAATAATTTCGATAAGTAGCTCATCTCGCTTGGTAATTTTTTTAATACCAAGCTTTTGGGCTAAGAGGATTTCTGGATGATTGTCTGGAAGGCCTGACGTATGAACAAACCATTCAATTGGTTGTTGGCTGTGTATTTCATTTAAAAAACTTCCATCTTGATTGGTGCTTATTGCGACACCACGTTTTTTCAGTTGTTCGGTCATAGTAGTTGTGGCCGCATCTGAACCTTGTATGTGATGTCCCGCATCGGCTGCGATTTCGGCTAAGGGTCCTATTCCTACGCCCCCAATTCCGGAAAAGTAAATATTCATAAACTACAGTATACATTGCAATAACCATAGATGCTATGGTCTAATAGGAACATAAATAGGTGCTCAAACAAACATGATTCAAGCTTTTATTTACCGATTTCTGAAACGTCGTCATTTCTGGCGTTATGCGTCATTTGATGAGGTTGCTGAATTGTACGCATCTCGTACTATGCGTACTTTAGCGCAACAAATGATTGGGCTATTTATAGCTCTATATCTTTATCAACAGGGTTATTCTTTGCAATTTATAGCAGTTTTTTTCACACTTAATTTCGGAGTTCGTATATTTTTGGCATACCCGGCTGCGAAATACGTCGCCAAGTTTGGACCTAAGCACGGTATTCTTTTTGGAAATCTACTCTACATACCTGCACTTATTTTTTTCACACTTGTACCAGATTATGGATTGCCGGTATTGGTTGCGTTTGCTGTGTTTCAATCAGTGTCGATGGTTTTATATGACCTAGCTTATATGGTCGATTTTTCAAAAGTTAAACACGCCGATCATGCCGGCAAGGAAATTGGCTATATGCAGATACTTGAACGATTGACGGCTAGCATTAGTCCATTTATTGGTGGGGCAATTGCATATGTCATATCACCAGAAGCAACTATGTGGCTTTCTGCCATATTTTTTGCTATTGCAGCTTTACCGCTCCTTCGTACCAAAGAACAAGTTCGGTTAAATCAGCATCTGACGTTTCGCGGATTTCCACTACGCCAAACTTGGCGGACTCTCGTGGCTGAAACGGCAGTCGGGTTTGATGGTTTTTCTAGCCTTGGAGTATGGGCATTGTTTCTTTCTATTGTTGTACTTGGCACGACGACCAACCAAGTCTATCTCGTCATAGGACTTTTTGCGTCTGTAACTATCGTAACATCACTCATAGCCGCCTATTGGTTCGGTCGAATCATTGATTGGAGGCATGGTGGAGATTTACTAAAAGTGGCTACAATTATGAACTCAACAACACATTTGTTTCGACCATTCGTTACGACACCCGCAGGAATAGTTGCCACTAATATCAGCAACGACATTGCAACGACAGGTTACGGTATGGCGTTCATTAGAGGATTATTTGATACTGCTGACGACGCAAAAGGTTTTCGCATAGCTTACATGTGTTGCGTTTCGATGGCCTTAAATTTTGGCGCAACTCTTTCGGCCTTGACATTACTTATACTAACTAATGTTATGCCGGACGATTCGTCGGCACTACGACTTTTCTTTGTCGTGGCGGGGTCGTATGTGCTTATTGCATTGGTTGCTCGATTCCGACTCTATCGATAGATAACCCCGTGGTATACTAAGAAACATAAAAAGAGGTGGGCTAAGTGGCAGATAAAAGACAAATGCATCACAGTATGAGGCAATTACAGCGCGTGAAAACGTGGCAGTTGATTATATTGCTACTTCTTATTGGGTTTGTGGCAGCAACTTTCTTGCGTCTCAATAATATTGGCATGGACCAACGACGCGACGCCGTGTTGACGGCTGACAAAACTGGCGACAGCGAAGCAATTCAATCTAGACTGTACGATTTACAGCGATATGTTTCATCACATATGAATGCCGACATGGGATCAATTTATCTAGAAAATCAATATAAACGTGATAGCCAAGCAATTATTGATAAAGCGAGTGGTGACAATAACCCGAATGGCAACATATACAAAAAAGCACAGGAAAATTGTGCGCCGCGGTTCACACATTATTCACAAGCATATTTGCAATGTACGCTCGACTATCTTGCGCAATATGCACCCGCAGGAGATCCTGCATCTTCAGTTGTTTTACCTAAGGCGGACGCCTATCGTCACAGTTTTGTATCACCACTTTGGTCACCGGATTTTGCTGGCTTTTCGACCCTTGCATGTCTGTTAATTATACTGATGATTATTGCTAGGCTTATTGGTTTATTTGTACTGAGAACTATACTTAAAATGCGTAACAGATAGCTAATAATCGTTTAAGGTGTTGACAGGGAAGGCACCTAGCGGTAATCTTACATCTGTATAGCAATTAAGGAGGTATAAGACCAATGGCTTACAGTCACACAAACTCAAAGGGTGTTACATATTATTTGCATAAGACAGAAGTTACCTTGCGCGGTGGCAAACCACAAACAATCTACTTCTTCGCAAAGGTTGAGAAGAATGAAAAGGGCGAGCCAACTGATCTTCCAGAAGATCGTGTAGTTAAAGAAAACCCACGCAACGGTTTCTTGACTATTTCAAAGAAAAAAGACTAGTTTAAATGTCAATGTATCAAAACCGCCCCTTT
The DNA here is from genome assembly GCA_049298775.1 of Saccharimonadales bacterium (SeqCode). GTDB lineage: Bacteria > Patescibacteriota > Saccharimonadia > Saccharimonadales > Saccharimonadaceae > UBA2112. The sequence goes on along the minus strand of JBAQWG010000050.1, from coordinate 1,646 downwards.
TTCGGGGCGGTTTTGATAATGTGAATTTTAAGAGCATATCTTGTGGAAAAACTATTGCACCATGAGCAGAATCGATGATACACTCGTATCAAACAAACAGGTGCCAATGTTCCGCGGGGATGCGCAAATCGCCCCGCGGAATTTTTTAACACTTTTGACTTTGCATTTATGTAATTCTCGTGTTATAATATAAGTATATGGTACGAAATAAAAATCACCAGGACCAACTTTCTTTTGATGATATTACCGAGCCTCATCATGACTATAGTCAAGAAGTAGAGGGTGAATATCCGATGGTTATTGCAAGTAGTTATTCGAAGATTTCTGAGGCGGATGGTGTTTCAGTAAGTCTAGCCAAGAGAGCTGAAGTGCTTGAAGGAGCATCGAGTGTGTACGCCCGCTATGCGAGAGCGCGAGGACTTGGTAAGGCCGTTCTTATAACCGCAGAACGAGCCAAGCTAGAACGTCGATATGAAGATGTTGATAGGGTTTCTAGTAATGCTCAGTCGAGAGCTTTTTATACTACCGAAAGCACTTACGATCATCCTTCGGATGAGCAACGTATGTTAGAAGGCTTATTAAAAACTCGTCAACTAGAGGAAAATGGATTTTCTCGAAATGATATAGATGAGGCTGTTAGACAAACGATTATTGGTGTTCGCCATGCAATAGGTGTTGATGTTGGCAATGCTAAGAGGCAAGCAAATATAAAAATTGCCAAAGATACACTGAGAAATTCACAATTGAAATAACGCTTTAAGTAGAAAGACCCCCGGTGATTATATACCGAGGGTCTTTCGCATGCGAAACCGCTCAGTCATCATCACTCAGGGGATATTTGGTAAATGCACATTCAAGGACATTTGCCATCCGGCACCATGCTTGATCGAATATTGCAAGACACTGGTTGCGAAGCTCGCCAACAATCCTTGAGTCGTAGTCGATCTGTCTCATCACGACATCGTACTCGATTTCTTGGGCTGCACTTGGCCAAGGATTAAGCAGGACAACGTGTATCCGTATGAGAATCTCCCTCGTGACGACAATCATTGGATCGTCATCAATTCGGATTGGATGAGCTCGACGCCATTCGATGACCCAATCTTGAAGATTATTCCTTGACACTGTGTCTGGTGACCAGGTCAACGGAGATGCCAGATCAAGAGTCTCCAGTTCAACCATTTCGACGTTGAACGCATCAAGATTGACAAAGGGTGAGGTAACAATCGGCATTATGCCGTTACTCCATTCAGGTAGTGTTTTGTAGGTGCCAAACCTTAACATTATACAATATTAATTAAACTTTGTATATATAAAAAGTTTAGTTATAAATTTTCTGCGCATATTCAATAGGTTCATTTTAATATTGCACTTAAGCTTTATTGTGTTACAATCAAATCAAATCAAATCAAGTTTTACAATTAACGTATGGAGACAAACCGTGGTACCAGCAAGATCTTTCACTAAACAGCGATTCTTAACATTTCTTGTTGTCAGTCTTCTCATGACTGTATTCGCAGTATTTCAAGCACTACCAGCATCAGCTGCCAGTAAAGTAACTCAAGTGTCCACTGGTCAAGACACAGCCTGCGCAGTTGTTGATGGCAAAGTAAAATGCTGGGGAGTCAATACATCTGGCCAACTAG
>JBAQWG010000049.1:0-24739 GCA_049298775.1 Saccharimonadales bacterium (SeqCode) | reverse complement strand
TTTCTATGGGTTTATTGTTTGGCAGTTTTCTCGTTCGCGGGTTTTTTCGTTAATTTTGCTTTTTCAGCTATTTCTTGAGTGGGCCACTTTGAGTCATCAAACGCCAGCCAAATCATCCATATGATAGGAACAAATATGGCAAGTAGAATAAACCAGTCTTCTTTACCAAGATTTTTGCCTATTTTGAACATGGCTATGTACATATATACAGCAGAAATTATATTAACGAACGGCAAAAGCGCAAGGATAGCCCAAAATCCTTGCTGGCCACCAATTTCAAGTAGTTTCCATGTGTTATATATAGGTACCCATGCACTCCATTGTGGTTCGCCAGCTTTTTTGAAGATGCGACCAAGGAGAAATGCACTAACCGCATAGAAAATTATTGCAACTATAATCAAAAATAAGAAAATAATGCCAATGAATAACAGTCCAGCCCCTGATGTAACGGTGTCTGTTGTTGGTGCATCGTAATTGTATTTATAGTTATTATCCACTGTAGACTCCTTAATTTATTATCATTATTGTAGCATAACAGTATTTCATAGGCGTCAGTGTTGATTATAATATAGAAATATGACCACTATTTTGCTAGGCTTATATAGTAGATGACAAAATTACTCAGTGGATCTGAACTCGTCGAGTTCATTAAAGAGCGCCAGGCACGCCAAGTCCGTGCACTTCGTCAAGCGCATAATGTGTTTCCAAAACTTGCAATCATCCAGACGCTCGATGATTCGGTTATTGATACTTACGTAAAATTAAAAAAAAGTTACGGAAATGATATCTTAGTCGATGTTGAATTGTTTAAGATTGACCAGGACCAATTACTCGGTGTTGTTGATCGCTTAAATAACGATGATTCGGTTCATGGAATTATCATTCAATTACCGCTTGCTGATGGGGCTGCGACTGATTTATCGGTTAATGCTGTCGCACCAGAAAAGGACGTCGACGGTCTGGGTGAAAACGCTACTTTAGATCCGGCAACGCCTATGGCTATCAATTGGCTACTTGCTGGGTATAACGTTAACCTCGTTGGGAAGAAGATAGCTATTATTGGTAATGGTCGTTTGGTCGGTAAGCCATTGAATAGAATTTGGTTAGAAAGTGGCTACGATGTTACGGTATTTAATCGAAGTACCGAGAATCTAGAAGAACAATTACAAGAATTCGATGTTATCGTAACTGCAACGGGTGTCCCTGGACTTGTTACATCCTCTGTTGTCAAACATGGGGCGGTTATAGTGGACGCGGGAACCGCTTCGGAGCACGGAAAGATTGTCGGTGATGTCGCCACTGACGTGCGTGAACGCGATGACGTTACCATCACACCTGAAAAGGGAGGAGTCGGACCACTGACGGTGACCGCATTATTTGAAAATGTGATTCAGGCGGCAACAAAAATAATCATTAAGTAAGATTAAGGGCGTTTTTAACTCGTTCAACAACCTGGCTTGGTGTCAATTCCGCCTTTACGATGTAGCCTTGTATGGAAAAATTTTTCAATGATTGAGGTGATTCCTCGATACCCGTATTGGTGAGTATGATAACGGGAACAGTTTTACCCCATTCTTTTGATCGAATGTGTGACAATGTTTCATCTCCATTCATTTCGGGCATTTGGAGATCAAGAAGAATAAGATCGGGTTGAAACTTTTCAGCAAGTTCTACCCCGGCCTTACCATTATCGGCAACTTGAACATCAAAACCGTCAGCCTCAAATTTCATTCGGTACATTTGGTTTATCACGGAGTCATCTTCAATAATTGCGATTTTTGTCATATAATGATTATATCATGGTGTCATTAAAAAAAGTATTGACAAAATAGCAATAAATATGTAATAATATAGAACATTATGTCAGTAGATACAAAACATATTCCAAATGAAAAGGCGATTCCGCGTCTTAGTTTTGATGAAACAACAGTTTTTAATGATAATCCTGAATCTCGTTTTGCGCTCGGAATTCTTGCACGTGGTAAAGAGGTGAGTAAAACTCATAGGGAACTTTTTTCTGCATATCTTCGCTTACGCGCAAACGTTTATATTGATCAGACCGATATGCTTGATGATAGTCATCGACGTGTCGATGGTACTGAAATGGATGATGATGATGAGCGCTCAGTACATATAGTTGCTATTGAGAATAGAGTATCTCATGTTGCTGTTGTTGCTTCTATGCGATTGATTGAGAAAACTAAATTGCATGATAGTATATTACCTGTTGAAGATTTTTTTGGTATAGAAGATATACCGGTTGGGGGAAATGAAATATCAAGGTATATAAATCGTCTTGATGATCGATTAGGCGCGGCCCAAGTACGTAACGCACTGTTTATGACTGGGTTATCTTACATCCATAAGGCTGAATTAAGTCCAACAATGGCTGTTGTTGAGCCAAAACTTGAGGCGCGTTTACAGCAAATTGGCGTACCCGTGCGGCGTATAGGAGAACCAAAGTTTGTTGAAGAGTACAATGAGACAAATCTTGGGCTTGAAATTGATACCGATGCATTTGTTGATCAATTTGGTGGTCCGGCTGTGATAAATACTATCGATACGACGCCAGAGAAATTTACTTATTGGGGCGAAGTAAAGTAGTAATGGCAAGAAGGGTGGACAATCCAGCTTTTCATCGCAATTACGGGTTTTTTAGTGAGGACGAACAACAGGCGATTAACAAAGCGACTGTGGCAATTGCTGGGGCTGGCGGTGATGGTTTCCAACTAGGATATAAACTCGCAATGATGGGCGTAGGGACACTTAAAATAGCTGATCCAGAAGTTTTTGAGATAGAAAATTCCAATCGTGTTTTCGGTGCAACCAAGTCTCACATTGGTCAAAATAAGGCGAAAGTATTTCGCGAGATGGTCTCTCAATTGCCATCACCACCACGGGTTGTTATTTTTGAAGAAGGCGTTACGGAAGAAAATATTACTGAATTTGTTAGTGGTGCCGATTTGGTTCTTGATGAGTCTGAATTAACTTATCCTCAAGTAGGGGTAATGTTGGCGCGTGAAGCACGTAAAGTTGGTATACCTGAATTATTAGTGATGAATATTGGTTTTGCTGGAGTTGCTACGTCATTTCATCCATATAGAGGAGTGACATTCGAACATATGATTGGCATGTCAGCCGAAACGCCACTTTCTGAGATTACGTATGGCAATGTCACCATTGATCGCTTTTTAGCATATCTTCCAGAATACGGTGATCTTGCAACACTTAACGAAGTAAAAAAAGGCGCACCCTTACCATCAATTACTCAAGGAGTAGACGTAGCATCAGCGGTAGGATCTACTGAAGTATTTTTGCACCTTACTGCCCATATTCACAATAATCGTCGAACGCCAACGTGGGCGCCCCGAATGCGATATATGGACTCTTATACAAATAAAAGTGGAACAATCCGTTTCCCGCGGATTTCATATTACCACAGGGCTGTGTGCATGGCTATTCGTTCAAAATTAGGTCTAAACCCTGTCGCAAGTTATCACGTGTCAGATCGTAACCGTCGTACTAAAAAATAAGTCGACATTTGTTAATAGGTAGATAGGTGGTTATAATGTCAGCATAATGCTTACGTTTTTTGTGATTGTAGATACAATTATTGTAGTTGCAATGTTGGCTATGGCGGCAACTGTTTTAGTGCACGGAGGATATAGATTGCGCCGTAATGTTGCAATGGCTTTTTTTTGCATATTGATTGGTGCGTGGACAATTGCAAATCACATCAGTAATAGTTTGTATTCCTCAACGACTGAAGCTGAAATATCTAATTATATTGTCTTTTCAAGTAGTTTTACTGCAATGATTCTAGTCATGCTGTTTGTCGCTGAGCTTGCTGGAATAAAAAAACTATTACATATAGCTAGAATTGTATCGCCAATTCTTTTTGTTATTGCAGGTTTGTCCGCGACTCCTTTAGTAGGGGCGGGTGTTGAACGTCAAAAGGAAGTTTATGGCGTTATTTTTGGTCCATTACTTCCTTTGTATGGTGCAGCACTAGTTGCAATGATGACGTTTACGCTCACAATTCTTTTTATTGGCCTGAGACATGCGCGCGGACTTCGTAGAAATCAACTTCAAGTCATAGGTGCATCTCTTGCAGTAACATTGCCCCTAGTATTATCTTTAGGTTTTATTCTCCCGACTGCTACGGGTGTGTTTTGGTTAACGGAATTCGCAATAGCGCCTATGATATTTCTCGTTGCAGGGCTTTATTACAGTGTTATTAAACAGCGTTTATTTGATATCCGGTTTGTGGCTGTACGAAGCGTTGCCTATGTTTGTATAATAGTATCTCTTTCACTTGTATACTACTTGTCAGCATACTTTATATCAGTAATTATTATGGGTGGTCAATTGACGGATGATGTAGGGGTTGGGCCAATTAATATAGTTTTGGCGCTATTTTTGACACTCATATTCCAGCCCCTTAAAAACTTTTTTGATCGCGTTACGAATAGTCTTTTCTATCGTGATAGTTATCAGGGTGTAGATTTTATCACACGGCTTAACAGTTTATTAATTTCAACGACTGACCTACGTGGGTTGACGCAGAGAATATCGCACGAAATATCGGCAACTCTTAAGGCTGAACATGTATCCTTTTTTCTAAGAGTGGGCAATAGTGGTGGACACTATATATCATCGGGTATGGCGCACTATTCAAAGCTTACATTATACGACGCCGAGTTACTCAATCAGTTTGTTGATAAGTATTTAGAGCCTGTATTTATGACAGATTCTTTATCGTTTAATTCAGATGTAAGACGTATGCTCGTTAGTCATAAAGTTGCTATTCTATTACCCTTAAAATCACCGTCGGGCATAGTAGGGTACCTATTACTAGGAGAGCATAAGAGTGGATCTTATACAAAAAAAGACATGGATATGCTCGCTACAATTAGCAGTGAATTGGTAATTACAATTCAAAATGCAATATCGCTCCATGAAGTTAGGGAACTGAATGCCACACTTCAACAAAGAATCGATGTTGCGACAAAAGAACTACGGTTATCAAATTCTCAATTGCAACATTTGGATGAGGTTAAGAACGAATTTATTAGCATGGCGTCCCATCAGCTTCGAACACCCCTAACATCTATAAAGGGATATTTGAGTATGGTACTTGAGGGTGACGCAGGTAAGATAACAGGTAAGCAGGAGAAATTACTTTTTGAAGCATTTAAGTCTAGCGAGCGAATGGTCGGACTGATTGGTGACTTTCTTAATGTATCACGCTTACAGACGGGTAAATTTAATATTGAAAAGACTGATTTTGATATGAAATTTATTGTTGAACAAGAAGTTTCAAATCTTAAACTAATAGCCACTAGTCACGACATGAAGATCAGGCTTCAATCAACAGCGGAGTCGCTACCTGTGTTTGCAGATGAATCAAAAGTTCGACAGGTTATTATGAATTTTGTTGATAATGCTATATATTACTCGAGGCCTAAAAGTACTATTATCATTAATCTTGAGCGAGTTAAGAACGACGTAGCACTAACAGTTATAGATACTGGTATCGGCGTACCTAAGGATGAACAGCCGAAATTATTCGGCAAATTCTTCCGTGCTAAGAATGCTCGTAAACAACGTCCCGATGGAACAGGAGTGGGTCTATATCTTGCGCGTCGTGTTATATCAGCCCATGCTGGATCAATTATCTTTAGCTCACGTGAAGGCAAAGGTAGTACGTTCGGATTTAGGTTGCCACTTGCTGACGAATCGTCTAAAAAATAATATCGATGAAACCAACGATGACAATTATCACGGCAATTACGATGCCAACAGTAATCAGTACTGGCCGAGCGATTCTTTTGTTGTCAACCCACCATTGATGTGCGGGATTGCGCTTGACCGCGCTGACGTGCATGACGACTGGTCGCTGAGCAGCGACACTACCTTTGTATACTTTATTGCGTTTCTTTTTACTCATTATATTTATAATACCAGATGACATCAAAATAACCCCCTAGTGATAGGGGGTTATTTGGGAGTTAGAGTCTGAGACTCACATGAGGAGCGGTCAGACTCTTTTTAACGTCGCAGCAGATTGCGAATGCTTCCGCTACGAATAGCGTAAGCAATACTAGCAGTTAAGGCGCCAAGACCGATGAAGGCCATTGGTCCGTCAATACCAGTTTGTGGCAATTCGATAACAGGTGGCTGTTCGCCAGGTTGGCATACGCGGGTAACAGTCACATCAGCGCTGTCTTCCTTGTAGCCGAAATCTGTTTCAACACGCGCAACGTTGTGCAATGTGTTGTTGCCGCAGGCGGGTAATGAGTTGTTTTCAGCAACTTTTGCGCTGAATCGTACCCATGTACCACCGTTTTGGCTATAGTCGCCAATATTGACACCGGTAGTCGTTACACCATCATCGATACCAATACCGTTTGGATGTTCGACAGTAGCGTAGCTGGTTGAACCAGGAACGTATGTCATACCGTCAGGCAGTGTATCTTTCACCATGACATCTTTTTGCAAAGCGTCTGCGGTGTTTTTGTAGCGAACGATATAGTCAACGACTTCACCAGGCTGTGCAGCGTAGCTCTTCTGCCAATTGCTGGCACCGTGCTTGCTGACTTGCTTGGTAACGTTGAAGTTTGCTGTCTGAGTTTTGTTCACCTTGACCTTAAAACTTACATAACCTGAATAGTTGAAACAACCAGGTAGGTTACCATCAAGCTTGTCATAACCAAATGGTGTACCACCAGGGTTGACGATGTTGTCACTCATTGGTGTACCGTTTGGAAATACTTTGTTGTACAGCGCTGTTGAACCTGGGACATATGTCAGGTTAAAGTCGCTGTCGCTGTTAAAGACCGCTTGGTCAAAAACTTGTGTTGGGGTTGCGTTCGATGAATCGACGAAACCTTCAACAGTGATGCTCTTTGCTGTGTTATTAGGCACTGCTGCCGTAACACGTACGTTTTGGGCAACGAGGTTGAGGTTGGATGCGGCGTTATTATGAACGTACATCTGTACCCAGTACTCTTTACCATTTTCTACGTTAATCTCATCACTCCAACCACCAGCGTTGGTGTTAGCGGTGTCCTTGATACGGACGAAGTTTCGTTCGTCGCCGTAATCAGGGTCGTCGGTGATTGAGTTGAACGTAATGTGATCTGCAGGGTTAGCCGCCGTATAAGTCGGACGGGTTGGTCCCCATGCAAACAGCGTGGCAGGTACGATAGCTGCTGCAACTAATGTTGCAACAATAAATTTCGTACTTTTATTTAGGCCACGCAGTGCTGAAAATACGTTTTTCATATATACTCCTTGCGTTAATAGTTAATAGTTAATAGTTTTGCCTGTTATGTACACTCTGCTGATTGTTAAGTCGTTTTCAACCAGATTATAACTTACGGTACAAATGATGATTCAAGGGGTTCCCGGAAGGAACCGTTCTGTGAGCATAGCTCAGCAAGAACGGTCCCCTCCGGATTCCGCGTTGTTAGAAGTTTCCGCAATACGCGGAGTGCTGACCAGTAGAGTCGGTCAGCTTCACTTATCCCATGCCGGACAGATCCGTCGTCGAACCCTGCTGGGTCGTGACGGTTGCCCCGGACGAGTTGGTCGAGGTGACTGTTGACGCTTTGGGCGCCTCGGCCACTTTCGGCTGTGTCGTCCGCGGTGTATCTGACGGAATCGGCGTTGGACCACCCTGGTTCTGCGAAACTACGACCACTGGCGCTTGAGACGGTGGTGTGTACTGCGCCGTCGGCGACGGCACATTGGGTACTGACGGCTCCTCAAACTTAGGAGTCACCGGCAGCGGATTGGGCCTTTGTGGTATTGTTACCACTTGGGCCGGTCCGTTTCTATAGTCCTTCACCAGCGGTGGCGGTGGCGACGGTGGCGGCGGTGGTGGTGGTGGCGGTGGTGGCGTAACTGGGAAGCAATCCGGATACGGCAGAGGAGCGCTTGGAGGGCACTGCTCAACCGGAAAGCACCCGGGTCCTTCACAGCCACCGGGCGGCGGAACCACTACTGGCGGCGGTGACACATCTGTGACATATGTCAGCGGCGGTGCATTGGGCGGTGGTGGCAGAGCCCCGGGGATGTTCGAAACACCCCCCTTGTAGGGCTGCGTGCAGAGACCGCGTGCACCGTGATTGTACTGATCGCCGTAGCCGGGATACTTGACTTCGTACCCATAACTATCGTTGATCCTACCCGATTGCTGGAAGACCTGACCTGTCTGGGTTGCACCCATGACCGTACCAGCCGTTGGCATGTGATCCACGGGAGTAAGCACTGCATGTTGCCATGCCCATGCCCAGTCCTCGTAGACCTTCTTGCCGACGTCCGAGTAGCATGACCCGATCGTCCAGTCCTTGACGAGATCCCTCTCCGACTTGACCTCCGGGTACTTCCCGTAGATCGGAGAAACCAGGTAGTAACCGTAGAGTGAACTCGGCTCGTACTTGTTCTGGTCGAGGATCTCCTTCTTGGCCGTATCGGGCGAGTTTGCCGTCAACGGTTTCGGACTGAAGTTGCCGCCGGGGTGTTCGAGGAGCTTGACGGTAAACCCGCCGCACTCTGCGTTGTTCGGAACCTGTGAGGGATCCGACACAGTGGTCGTGATGGTCGTCGTTTCCTGTCCATCAGCTTCCACGTAGTTGCCGTCCTGCATCACGCTGAAAGCGAGGATGATAACCCCCGCAATCAACGCTACGAGGATGAACAAGACCCCGCCGACAATCCACCAGGAGCGCCGATTTTCATCGGGCTCCTGTGCAGATTGCCTGGGAACGCGATTTTCTCCCGGAAAGGGAGGTCGCTTTTCTTTCTCCGTGTCGCTCATGATATCTCCTATCTGTTCGGGCCCGCGGATGCGAGCTTTATGAAAGGCCGCTTCCGCGGTGCGCCCGAGCGAAGGGCAGCATGATAATCATCAATAATGATGACCATGATGCCGCCCTCTGCATGAGACAGGAGAATCTAACTTCTAACTTCGCGTACTCATTCGCTAATATTACTAGTAGCGGACGGCTGCAAATGCAGCGACAAAAACACCGTAGTGCCCTCGTCGCTGCATTCAAGCAACCTTTTATTTATACGGTAGGTTATAACCTGATTGTTAACGTCCACCGCTGTCAATGAGTCTCCACCTCAGACAACTGTCAATTGCATTTTATCACAAATATGTAAAAATGTCAATGCTTACCATACATTATGTACATAATCACAAGTATTATGTTATATATGTATTTTAACCCTGTTTATGGTTGTGAATATTGTTAATATAGTTGCGAAAAATGGAAGTTTTGTTAATAGATATAAAATTATGCTAAATAAGGGGTGGAACAAGCAATATATTTTATACTTAACAGGGGTAGACAAAGCGGTGATGCTCTGATATATTAGTCTGAGCTACTTCTAGTGGCATCTTATATTAACTACGGTCTCATCGTCTAACGGTTAGGACACCAGGTTTTCATCCTGGCAATCCGGGTTCGATTCCCGGTGAGATCACCATAAGAGATTTTTCTTCGGTTAATAGCCGGAAAACGGAATTCACCCCTGTAAAAAGGGGTGTTTTTTGTGTTCCAGAATCTAAATCTGCGTAGGTAGGTAGCTGGTCGAACAATACACCGAAAAGTTGGGCTTTTTTGTGTGGATCTTGCTGCTTTAACAGTAGTAGATCAAGGTTTTCCAGGAAATATCGGACCCGTGCCAGAATTCGGTCAATATTGATAGGTTTTTTGTTGCTCATTTGCTTAGCCTCCTTTTCAAGCTTTGTTATTTTCTGCTGTATTTTGTCAATCTCGCTTTCCAGATACGCGATGGCGGTTTGGTTGGACAGTAGCATGATTTTACCTATTGCAGCCTCGGCCTCGCTCTTGAGCGCCTCTATCTGTCTCTGAATCGTCTTTTGATCGTCGCCTGATAAAGCTTGTCGGCGCTCGAACTCTTTTCGGATGGTCGATAACAGAGCGTCCACTTGCTCGTCACTAACTTTTATCCGATTAATGAACTGTGCAATCTTTTCGTCCATAGCGTCTTTCGGCACCCGAAAGTAGTGCCCCTTGTTGCTACAATGATAGGCCGGGTAATATTTACCGGTCTTCCCACGGCTCGCGCTACCTAGCAGTGAACTGCTACATTCCGGGCACAATACAAACTTTTTGTAGGGAAACTCCGCGTTGCGGATGATCTTATCTACTAGGTGTTTTTTCGGCAGCTGACGTTGGATTTCATATTCACCGTCGGCCTGGTTATAAGCAATGTACTTCTTGCCTCTGTTCGCCCTGTTGAAAAGATCGGTGGTGACCAGCCCTTCGAAAACACATTTTACCGGGTTGTAGCTTGTCCATTTCTCGACGTTGACACCGGCGTAAATCGTATTTTGGATGGTCCGCTGCATACTTTTAACGGTCAGTGGTCGGCCACCTTTTTTGGCAATGACTTTACTCAGGTCGTCCTTGTTGCGAATGTAGCTCACTCGCGTCTGATAGCCTTGATTATTCAGATTTTCGACAATCTCGGCGTCGGCAAGAAGCCCCTCTGCGCGTAGCTCAAACATCTTGCGAATAAACACCGCCTCATCTTCTCTTGGTTTCAGGATTGTCCGCTTGCCCTGATTAGTATCCACTTTTTCACTGAGGTAACCATAGGGTGGCTGACGCATCCAATAGCCATTTTGTGTATAGCGGATCTCGGCACCGATCATACGGCTCATAATGTCGCGTAGCTCATCTTTTGAGCGTTCTGCCTCCAATATCTCCGACTTCTTGCTGGGGCTATATACGCTCCATTTGTACTCAAAGCCCAGGTGGTCGAGGGTGTTGACCTGATGGGCGCTGATAACGCCATAGATATCGACAAGCTGGACGCTACTGGAATCCAGCTGGCTTTTGAGCATATCGTAGCTGAGTGATCCGCCACGGGTAAAGCGGTCAATTGATTTAATGATAAACAGGTCGATATCGTTTTTCGCATCTGTGCAGTAGTCTACCGCTTCCTGCATGGGCTGTTGTTCCTTGCTGGCAGACTCCATGAATACAAAGAACTTTTTGATGGTGACGCCTTTAGTTTCGGCAAAGCGTTCGATCTGCTCTTTCTGCGCCTCGGGGGAGTCGCCCTCAGTGCCTTGCTTGGTCGTTGATACGCGGATTGCCGCGACGGCGTTCTTGCTGACTAGTTCTGGTTGCATGACGGTGCCTCGCTTTCCCGCAGCTCTTCCTCAATAATTTCCAGGAGAAGCGCTGCCAAATATTCAAGCCGTTCCGATTCCTCAGCGACGATGCCTTTCGGCTGTTTGATTGTGTTTTTTGATCCCCTTGGTCTGCTCATATTTACCCTCTATAGCTTACCTTATAGGGATAATTATAGTACACTAATAAGGATAATTACAATGCTAAATCGTTGTATTTTATTCTAATACCGTAATTAGAACTTTTTATTGCATTCTCATCTGTTAACTTTACATTTTTATGTCTTCTCTTTTATACTACGTATACTTATGACCGATAGAAAACTCAATATTAAACAAATCGACATCCTCAAAACTGCTTATACATTCAGATACTTAACAACAGATAACCTAGCCAGACATAGAAAAATAACACATAACTCAGCCTATAGTGCACTTAAAATACTTCATTCTAACGGCTATCTAGGAATGAAATACAACAAGAGCTATAGGTTAATGAATAAATCTGCAAGATACTATTTAACGCCTCAAGCTATTAAATATCTTCGCCTATCAGAGTCGGGTCTCAACAAGGATATCTTAAACAGTAGGTTAAGGGAAAAGAGCAAATTGTCAGACTTTGTCGATTATCAAGTCGCGGTTCATGCTGCATATCTCGATGTTAAGCAAGTTTTAGGTGACGATACAGTAGTGCAAACAGCAACAGAGCTTGCCGAGACAGAGGGCGTTATCAAGCCGTGTCCGGCGCTGTATGTACAATGTAGCGATAGCACGAACTTTTTCGTTGAGTTAACCGATGAACAGCATCTATTTTTAGTTAAAAAGCGTATTCGTAAATATATAGAGAATTACGAGTCTGATGATTGGGAGTGGGATACCTATCCGAACGTGCGGATCGTACGCAGATTAAAAGCAGATAGAAACAAGCTCAAAGCGTATATAGAAGAAAAAATGGACGACAACTATCTTGATGAGAGTGATTTTTCGTTTGAAGTCGTCTCGCGAGTGGTAATAAATCTTCCAGAACCAATTACTTGAGCCTTTTATCGTCATGCTCGGGACGTGAGTAGCTAATACTCCTCGGCTAGCATAATTGTCAGCACCCGACGGCACTTCGGATCCAGCGAATCTAGGCCGTACTTGAGTTCTTGGTCGTAGTAATCGATCTTCCAGAAGACTTTATTACCATGACTGACAAACGAGCCAAAATCATGCTCTCCATACGGATAGTTGTCTTACGTAAAATCGCTAAACTCTTGCACAGCGACGAAAATATCACTGATGGCAGCTGGTTCAAGCGACATGATACCCCGTGTCGCCATGTAGTTTGCTGCATTTGAGCGAGCCGCGTCGTTGAGCGCTGCAATCTTCGCTGATGCTTCGTTTTGTATTGTTTCGGTGTCCATAGGACTCTCCTTTGCTTTGCGAGAGGGCTTTCTGCCTCTCTGTCAAAGGGGCAGCGGGATGCAACCAACCAGGTCAAGGTGGAGACTTGTACTACCTTGACCTGGTTGGTTCACCCGTATAATGAGGAGACAGAGGAAGAAAGACCATAAAAACCTGACCAGATCATGACTATGGAGCAGTTTTACGCCATGCTCAGGATGTATACTGGGGCATTACGTAAAGGAAGAAACTCTTATATAATCAACTCGGAAGGCTTGTGCTTCTTTCGAGAAAGCAGAAGCCTTCTTTTTGGCTTACTACGGCAGGGGGTATAATTAAATGTATGCGCAAAAAGCTAATCTTTGTCGGCCTTGGGATTCTGCTCACCGGATCAATTGTATTTGGGGTAATTTACTATCAACGCTCCACTAGCGCCGAATTATCAAAAAAAGACATACAGGTAACAAAGAAGCCTGTAATCCCTCGAAAGCAGCCCGTATACCGCCTGAATATGTTGAAAAATGCCGAATTCACTGCAAATACACCCGTTGCAATAGAGTTCGAAATAAGAGATGAAAACAACAAGGTCTTGAAGGCATTCGACACTGAATATAAAGAACCGATGCATATTATGGTGGTACGCAAAGACCGTTCAAATTTTCAGCACCTACACCCAGCTTTAGATAAAACGAGCGGCAAGTTCACTCTGGCTAATTTTACGCTTCCGCTTGATGGCGATTACCGCGTATTGGCTGATTTCACATCATCAGAGGCAGCCAAAGACGATCTTGGCGTCAAGATTTCCTCTGCACCCTATATCGATATTAAGACAGCTGGCGGTCCTGGCGTAGCCCAGCCGTTAAGTATTGATAAGTTAACAAGTAGTGTAAACGGTTTTACGGCAGACATCTCCCCGCTAATAGGAGACTCTGCAGGAGTAACAAAAACCATTATTGCAAATGAGCCTATAGTGCTTATTAATAATATCAATAAAGACGGTGTGCCCTATAAGAACCTAGAGACTATTTATGGGGCTCTTGGTCACTTCATATCGTTTGGCCCAAATTTGGAATATCTACACGCTCATCCGACTTTTGATGAGAAAATTCCTCAAACGGGAAGTCTTAGTTTTCTAGCTCATTTCACAAGCCCTGGTCAATATAAAATCTATGTCCAAACTAAAGCAGACGGGCAAGTAAATACGGCCGAATACAATCTGACTGTTGCTCCAGACCCAGTTAAAAAAGCCGAGTAGCGGAATGGATGGGTCTGGGGTAAAATGGTAAAAGTGAAAAAAGTGTTTTTGAGCTTGGGGGTTTGCTTTCTTCTTATAGTAATCGGGGTTGTTTCTTATGCCGCCTACGTTTACGCATCATCCCCGGAAGTTGTTCGTAATCCAAAACTGGAACACTACCATTTCCGTATGCAAATACTGGTTGATGGCAAGGCAGAAAACTTTGCAGAGAAGACCTACCAGACGGGCTATGCCAAAGACCAGTGCAATGCCAACCTGCCCGAACAGCCTATTCATTTCCACGACAATAAAGACCAGTTTACCCATATCCACTGGGAAGGCATGACAGGTGGTATGGTGATGAAATATTATGGCTGGAACTACATTGGGGGAATTGACAACGCTCTCGGCTACAAACTCGATGACCTGGCAAATATTCAGAAGGTTACGACGCATGGTAATTATCTTCCCTCTGTACCTGTCGGTGCAAAGTTTTATGTGTTCACAGGTAATGAAAATGCCTTCAAAGAGCGTAACTTTAATGATTGGAAAGACCAGGATCTAGAACAGTTTTTTGGTGTAACAAGCAACTCTCCCGCGCATGAAATTAACAAAGGTGAAGAAGTAAGTATATTGGATAGTCTATTCCCGAAAGCTTATGCTCACGGTGAAAACCACGAAGCTGAGGCTACTACAGATAATGAAACAAAGGAACAGGAGCTAACCCGAATTAACAATTTAATCGGTAATGTCGTTCTATTTATCCAAAAAGACAAACCCTCTGATCAGCAAATCAAGGATAGATTTAATAAGCTAGAACCGTTAACTGATAGTACTTGTGGTGGATAGAATAGTTATGAAAGATGGCTATATGCGCAGGCTAGCTCAGTTATTACTTGCTACGGCAATGATCTTCGCTATTTTTGTGAATGGCATCGCGTCAATGGGGCATTCTGTCCAGCCGAGCTCAATGACGAGCGAGAACACTGCCTTATGCAGCATAGCCTGTCACAATCAAAGTCAAATACCAACGTCAAGCTCTATCAGAGAACAAGACGACGAGTTGGAACCAACGCCACCTCCCCCGACATGGTTGCTTGCTCCGATCAGCTTGCTAACTTTATATACGGTCGTGTTCATTGTTGCTTATTGGATAGCGATCAAACAAAAAAGGATTCTTCTCACAACTAATATGCGTTTTTAGAATAGCTCACTAATTATTACTTAACTTACTAATATTAGGAGCTTTCATGGACAAACGTTTTATTATTATTCTCAGCGCAATTATTGTCGTCTTTATCGGACTAGTTGTATTTTCGAGAACATCAGCCCCCGCTACACCCGCAAGTAGTGGTTCAAAGAATTTCTTTGGCAAAATGGACAGCAGTGTGACATTGACAGAGTTTGTCGACTTTCAGTGTGAAGCATGTTACGCATTTTATCCGACCGTTAAGGAAATAAAAGAAAAATATAAAGATAGGGTAAAGTTCCAAATAAGGTATTTCCCGATAACAAGTGGGCACCAGTATGCGAAAATGGCAGCTGCTTACGGTGAGTCTGCTGCGCGACAAGGTAAGTTTTTCGAAATGCATGACAAGATTTTCGAAGGTCAAAAAATTTGGGAAAGGTCATCAAAACCAAATGAGTATTTTGACGGTTACGCAAAGGAACTTGGTCTGGATATGAAGAAGCTGGCCGTAGATGTCCAAAGTTCCGAAGTGAATGCTGTTATATCCGCCGACCTTAAGGCAGTAAAAGCTCTAGGCGGTACAGGCACTCCAACATTTGCACTGAACGGCAAGAAAATTGAAAATCCGGGTAATAAAGTGGAGGAATTTGAAAAGTTGCTTGATGACGCGCTTGCTAGAGCTAAGAATTAAAAAGCACTAAGAAACTTGGTATACTAAGTTTTATGCCATTAACACTAAAATTAATACTAAAAGCGCTTGGCCTCACAATCATTACTTTTGGTTCATCACATTTGCTCGTAGCCTATACTTTAATGATTGTCCGCGATTACAACGAGGGTAACTTGTTTCGAATACTGAACTTCAATAGTCTCTTTCCGGGTATTGATTTGGGATGGCAAAGCCTCATAGTTTCCAACGTTATTGCGATTAGTACGTACCTGTTCGTTCTTGGTGTCATCATGTGGCGTGATCGCAAGTATGCGAACAAAGAAGATAGATTAAATAAGGCCTAGTGTTTTTCGTGATGCGAGTGACGCTTGCTGTCCTCTAGCTCGACTTCAATAGTTGCATGTTTGATGCCATGCTCTTGTTCAAGCTTTGCTTTAACATCTTCGACAATCTCATGGCTGTTCGGTAGCTCGGCCTTTTCGATGGCGATATGGCAACTCAAGGCATTGTAGCCAGAGCGGATTGTCCAAACATGCAGATCATCTACCGAAAGCACTCTGTCTTGAGACGTGATAGTGTTAGAAATTGCTGATATGTCCAAATCCTTAGGAGTACCCTCCAAAAGTATCTGAACCGCCTCTATTAGAATTTTGATCGTATTATATACGAGCAATCCGGCTATAACGAGTCCGACGGCGCTATCGACCCAAGTGACGCCAGTCAACAGAATGACGAGTCCGGCTACCACGGCACCCAGGGAAGAGAGTGCGTCAAATGCCATATCTATAAATGCACTGCGCATATTCAAGTCGTCCTTGTTCTTGGACAATATATATGCGATCGAGCCATTTACTAAAATACCGACAAAAGCTACAGTCGCGACTATCCCACCTTCGATTGAGTGGGGCTGGCCGAGCCGTTGAATTGCTTCAAACACAATAAAACCAGCGACGCCGAGCATCAAGCTGGCATTTATAAGCGCGGCTAATATAGTGGCACGTCCATAACCAAAGGTCTTGCTGTCATTTGCTTTTCGGCGGGCAAGTTTATTGGCAATAAAAGAAATAGTGAGCGTAAATGTGTCCGTGAGGTTATGTGAAGCATCGGCAATAAGTGCAAGGCTGCCCGTTAATATGCCGAATGTGAACTCAATAACAGTAAACGCGGTATTTAGGACTAGGCCGAATTTAATGCCCCTATCTGTAGCAGAATGTTCATGAGTATGACTCACTAGCACAAGTCCTTATACTTTATCGCCGAGTAGCCCTCTTTGATCAGGATGACTACAAAAAATAGACCGGCAACGGGGTCAAGCCACCAAATACCGAATAGGTAGTTTGCCGCAAGTCCAATAAATAGAGCCACTGACATCAGTACGCAGATAATAGTTTGTTTACTATCGGCAACCAGGCTGTGACTCCCGATTTCTTTACCTGTTTTATTCTTGAGATATGCCAAACCAGGCATAACTATAAGAGACAGAACTGCTATTACAATTCCAAACAAACTTGGAGTGGCAGGTTCGCTTTCCAGAAGACTTTTAACCGCTTCGTATAGCACATAAGCAGCGAGAATCAAGAACGTCACTCCAACCAAATTTGCCGCTTTTTCCTCGACGCGCTCTTCTTCTTCGTGACTAATTTTGCCATGTTTACTGAGCCGCCATACCATAACACTGCCAGAAAGGCTTTCTATAAAGCTATCAAGTCCGAACCCTACCAGCGCCACACTTCCCGTAGCTGTCCCAATGATTACAGAAATAATGCCTTCAATAACATTGTAGCCAACGGTAATATATGAGAGGAGCAGACCGAATCTGTATTTCTTTGCAATCTCATCGCGCGATTTACTCATATTAATATCTTACTACGGATTTGAGATTACCAGTTGTTAATCTAGAACAGAGATCCTACCAAGCTCCTCGTCGTGGAGTGTGCAATGATAATTGTAGATACCACCTTTATTGAAGGTAAAATTATATTTCTCACCCTTCTTCAATAGAGCACTAGTGAACTTGTCGCTTCTCACCTCGTTAGGCTCGGGGGCTTTATGACCTGCGCTGTCGCCATCCTTTTGCATAACACTGTGCTGAGTTGAGTCGGTGTTTGTCCAAACAACGACAGTGTCCTTTTTAATCCTAATGTTCTTGTGAGCGTATGAATTCTTGCTAATATCAATATCCACTTGAGACTGCGCCATGAAATTCTCTTGAGAGCCGAGATCTGCTTGATTCTCGATTAAATGACCATTGTTATTATCACTTACAGTATTATTATCATTCTTAGGGCTAACGATATTAACGAACATTATCACTAACACGACTATAAGTCCCGTGAGAGCGGCAGCACCGATTACGCCGCCTACGATGAGTAAAAACTTTTTATTCATACATATTAGTATATCTCATCAAAATAGATTGGGGGCATAATCGTTTTGCCAGCTTTAGTTTAAATGTACTATTAAAAATTAACACGAACACTTTGCTAGAATAGGTATATGCTTGACGTTAATGTCGCCCGTGCCTTGATGGCAGATAGCCTTGGTTTTCATATTATCTTTGCGTTGCTTGGCGTTGGATTGCCTCTCGTCATTCTCCTTTTAGAACATCTTGGACTACGACGTAAAGACCCTCTTATCTTAGAACATGCCCGACGGCTTTCTCATGCAACCGTCATTTTGGTTGTGGCGGGTGTGGCGTCGGGAACAATTATATCCATACAGATGTCACTAATGTGGGGCGGACTGGTTGAATTTGGTGGACCAATTCTTGGTCTTGCGTTTGGCTGGGAAGGCTATGCTTTTATGCTAGAAGCTGTATTCCTTGCGCTCTACGTCTCGACATGGAATAAATGGAGAGGCTGGTTACACTGGTGGATTGGCGTACCCGTGGCGCTTGGTTCGCTTGGTTCAGCTTTTGCAATAACGCTAGGTAATGCGTGGATGCAAAATCCAAGTGGTTTTGAAGTCATTAAGGGCGTTGCGACGACAGACAATCCGCTTGCGGCACTCATGACCAAAACCGCGTTCTTCATGATTTCACATTCTGTTGCTGGCTATTATCTTGCGACGATGCTTTGTGTACTAGGTGTCTATGCGTTCTACATGCTGAAATACAAGCCAATTGGCAAGGATAAGCAAGCTGTACGGCAGATAATGTTTCGTTTATCGGCAACAGCCCTGTTCTTTGTTGTTGTCACGGCAAGTCTTGGCCATTTTCAGACGCAGTACCTGGCTGAATCACAACCGAGGAAATTTGCCGTCCTTGAGATGAATGATGAGACTCGTACGAATGCCCCTTATATCATCGGTGGACATTGGACAGAAGACGGCAGAGTTGAAGGTGGAATACGCATTCCGAACCTGCTGAGTATTCTTGCTGGCGATAACCCAAATACTGAGGTGAAGGGACTACGAGACTTTCCAAAGGAGACATGGCCAATGCTGTTTATTAATGTACTTTTTGAGGTAAAGCTCCTTATCGTGGCAATTATTACCGTTATTCCGTTATTGTTCGTAGCTCTGCACTTCAAAAGACTAAAGGAGCGTACGAGAAGCTGGCGGTACTCCAGGCTAATACTGATTGCTCTATTGCCACTAGGGCCGTTGGCAATCATCGTTGTCGAACTTGGCTGGATGGTAGCTGAATTTGGTCGTCAGCCGTTCGTTGTGAACGGATATTTACGCACTGCACAGGCATTTGCGGCAGAAAGCAGTATCGGTAATTGGGGGTATCTATTTCCAATTCTTTTCATTGTCCTATTTGTCATGACAACAATCGCGTTATGGCTCCTTTTTAGGCATGAAGGGCGCATAAAGCCTATCAAGGATCTAAAATAATGGCGGTTTGGTTTGTTCTCATACCGATTTTAGTCTATATACCAATGTTCGCGTATGAGCTTTACATCGCGTTTCGTCGTATAGGTAGGCCGTACGATAAAGGTGGCGCATATCTTCACGCAACATGGGAATCGACACACACGTTCCTGATACTCAGCGTTAACTATTTTATGTGGCTATACAGCGCCGCAGTCATTGAGGTTGGTCGAGCTATATTCTTTCCCCTTCTTCTATTTGGTGCAACGTTTATAGTACGGGCAATTCTTTATGTTTATTTATTCTATATCAAATCATCCAAGCGCCCTAACTTACTTGCAGACTGGCTATTCGCACTTTGCCATGTGTTGATGTTTGCTGCAATTACATATATTGGAGCAAAAACGGCCTTAATACTATTAAACGGCAGCTTCCAGCCAAACCACGTTCTATTACCACTCCTATATCCGGGATTATTTTTGATGATTCCACTAATAAGCGTACCCCTCTATTTCTTATACAAGACAAAAAGCAAGTAGCATTCAGGGTCAAAATCCAGTACATCCTTGTGCAGTCTAAGCGAATCGTTTATTTTTTATTTCATCAGCTAGGTTTTTCGAGCCCGATTCGTATACCAAAACAGAGGCGAAAGTGGTATACTTGACTTAATTTATGCCGAGAAATATACAAGTTTTTTTACCAGACGGGACCCTTGAGGGAATACGCGTCATCGAGCTATCCGAGAGCAATCTAAAAGCTTTTGTCATACCCCGTATTAAGTTGAACAATGTAAAAGACCGGCCGGAAGTAAACCAACCAGCCCTGTATTTCCTAATTGGATCCAGCGAAAATCAGCTTTATATTGGCGAAAGCGAAAACTTTTTCGATCGTATAAAAAATCACGACCAGTCCAAGGATTTTTGGGATACAGTTATTGCCGTGGTTTCCAATACCAACATTCTTGAAAAGAGCGATGTGAAATACCTTGAGTCTCTCGCTGTTGAAAAGGCAAAAGCAAGTGCAGCAATGGATGTAATCAACAAAACCATCCCCGTCCGTAACAACATACATGAATTCAAGGTTCATACTTTATTAAAGTTTTTGGAAGATGCCGCGATGGTTGCAGAACTACTCGGATTCAGTATTTTTGCTACGAAGGATGAACGTGTCGAAGATACATGGTATTGCAGGGCCAAAGAAAGCAACGTACGAGCACAATTTCGTGGAGACAAATTTATCGTGCTAGCTGGCTCCGTCATAGACAAAACGTATGCGCCTAGCTGGGCAAAGAACTGGCCTAAATCACTAGCAGAAAGAAGCGAGCTGTTCGAAAAGTATGGTAAAGACCTGGGGAAGACGGTTGAGCTGGCAGAAAACGTTCCCTTCAAAAGTCCCAATCATGCGGGTGGCTTTGTTACCGGTCACAGCATCAATGCTTGGACTACGTGGAAAAACAAAGATGGCAAAACTATGGATGAGGTAATGCGAAAGGCTTCGCAATGAAACATAACGAGATTCACGAAACATTTTCGTACGGCGTGGTTTACGTTTATTCCATTCCGGACGTCCAGCATAGTGGTCGCCTAAAGATCGGTGGAGCGACGGTCAACTCCTCAAGCCCTACGCAGTTAGAAATTGAAACGGCCGCACACCACCGAATTCGACAACAAACCAAGACTGCCGATGTACGCTACCAGTTAGAATACGCCACCTTGGCGCTTACAGATGACAATGAGTACTTATCTGATCATGTCGTTCATGACATCCTAAAGCGTTCAGGCTTCGATCGTGCGCCCGAAAACGCCAATAACTCACATTCTGAGTGGTTTAAGGTTGATCTTGCTACTGCCAAAAATGCAATTCAGGCTGCGAAGGAGGGTCGTGCGGCGCTAAATACCGACGAAAAACTCAAAGACTTACCTCAACATTTTGATTTTCGCCCAAATCAGCTCGACGCCATCACAAAAACCACCGCCGCTATCAAAAAGGGCCGCAAGCACTATTTATGGAACGCCAAGATGCGCTTTGGCAAAACCTCAACGGCGATGCAGGTTGCCAAAGAAAACAAGTTCGAAAAAATCCTCATCGTCACACACCGCCCAAGCGTTAGCAAGGATTGGTACGATGATTTCGAAAAAGTATTCGTCGGAACCGACTATCAATTTTCGTCAAAAACTCGCGGTGAAGAGCTTCGAGTTCGGCTTAATCAGCTAAAACCATTCGTCTATTTTGCTTCGTTGCAAGATCTAAGACTGTCAGAGGCTGTGGTATTGGACGGCACTTCTGGCTCGAAGTCTAAAGGTTTCAAAAAGAACGACGAGATTTTTAATACCACATGGGACATGCTCATCGTAGACGAGGCTCACGAAGGCACGCAGAGTAATCTTGGCGATGCTGCAATATCCAAAATCCCGGCGAATTTCACACTCGAACTTTCCGGTACACCGTTCAACATCCTCCATAAGCGCGAAGAAGATGAAGTCTACACTTGGGACTATGTCATGGAGCAATACGAAAAGGTTCATTGGGATGAGAACCATCCTGGAGTACCGAATCCGTACGCTGAGCTGCCTGGGCTCTCGATGTTCACGTACGATATTGACACGTTCGCGAGCCATATCGGCGACCTTGGTGGCTTCACTGATACACTCGACGGTGCGTTCAGGTTTCACGAGTTTTTCCGCGTACACAAAGACGATGATGGTAATGACACGGCACAGTTTGTTCATGAAGTTATGGTCAATAAATTTCTTGACCTGCTCGTAAATGACAAGCTCGCCACCAAATTCCCATATGCCACCGAAGAATACCGCAGCTACAACAAACACTCGCTTTGGCTCTTACCAAACCGCACCAAAGTCATTGAAGCGATGGAAAAACTGCTCAAAAATCATCCCGTGTTTGGCAAGTTTGGTGTCGTTAATATTTCTGGCAATGCCAAAGAAGACGACGAAGCCGACACTGATGCAAAAAGCCGCGTGACTCGGACTATCAAAGACAATGAATACACCATCACTCTGACCGGCCAACGCCTTACCACTGGCGCGTCGGTCCCAGAATGGACGGCTGTATTTATGCTATCTGACACCAGCTCAGCCACAACATATTTGCAAACTGCCTTTCGATGCCAGACACCGGCCAAGATTGACGGCAAGCTCAAGACGCAGGGTTATGTCTTTGATTTTGCGCCAGACCGTACACTCAAGCTTGTTGCCGAAGCGATAGAGCTCAACCACAAATCAGGCAAGATCAACAGCCCCGAGCAGAAACAAGCCATGGCGGATTTCCTGAACTTCTGTCCGATCCTCGCAGCAGAGGGTGGCTCGATGAAGCCGTACGATGTCAGCAAAATGCTCGTTCAGCTCAAAAAGGCCATCATCGAGCGCGTCAGCCGCAACGGTTTTGATGACCCAAAGCTCTACAACGACGAATTACTCCAGCTTGATGAAGTTGAGCTCAACAAGTTCAATGATCTGAAGGCTCTTGTAGGAACAAACACGGCAGAAAGAACCAACGAACTAAAGATCAATGAACTTGGTATGGACAAATTCGAAACGGCCAAAGCCGAAGAGGCCGAACGCAAGAAAAAGCAAAAGAAACAACTGACCGACGAAGAAAAAGATGCGCTCAAGAAGCTCAATGAAGCCCGCGAACAAAAGCGGAGTGCCATTAGCATTTTGCGAGCAGTCAGTATCCGTATGCCGATGCTTGTCTATGGTGCTGATGTCTCGATACGCGAAGATATCACGCTCGACAAATTCATCGATATCGTCGACGACAAATCGTGGGCTGAATTTATGCCTGATGGTCTCACCAAAGACACATTTAGAGAGTTTACCAAATACTATGACGAAGAGGTATTTCGCGGCGTGGCACACAGCATTCGCGCCAAGGCCTTTGACTACGACGAACTGCTACCGACCGATCGCATTCAAGCGATAGCCGATATATTTAGTACATTCAAGAATCCGGATAAGGAAACCGTACTAACGCCATGGAGCGTGGTAAATATGCAGATGATTATGACGCTAGGCGGTTATGACTTTCGCGGAGGCATTATCAACAAAACGGGCAAGCCAGAGTGGGTTGGGCGGGGCGAAGTGTCGCACATATGGGACAAACCCGCTACAACCGTGCTTGAAATAAACAGCAAATCCGGTCTATACCCATTACTTGCTGCCTACAACCTCTACGAGCGCCGACTTGCGCAGCAAAAACAGTCCGAAGATAAAGTACATCGCAAACTTTGGAACGAAGTACTCGCTGACAGCATCTATGTACTGTGTAAAAGCCCGATGGCAAAAACTATCACCGAGCGAACACTCGCTGGCTACACCAAGACCAAGATGAATATTGTCTACGTAGAGGATTTGATCGAGAAGTTGCGCCAAGACAGCAAATATAAAGGGTATAATGTACATAAGGAATTACAAGAGAAATTCGGAACAGGGGCAAAAGAGGTGAAGTTTACGGCAGTCGTAGGAAACCCACCGTATCAGATAAATACTGATACTAATTTTGCGACGCCCGTATATCATCTGTTTTTCGAAGCTGCAAAAAGCCTTGACCCAGACTATGTTTCACTTATTCATCCTGCACGCTTTTTGTTCAATGCTGGCGCTACGCCAAAAGAGTGGAACAAGCAAATGCTCAATGACCCACATCTATCTGTACCGCTTTATGAGCCGCAATCCCAAAAGATTTTTTCTGGAGTGGATATTAAGGGCGGCATCGCTATCACACTGTGGGATAAAAATAATCCAAATGGCGGACTGGGCGGCTCGTTTATCGCATACGAAGAGCTGCAAAGTATATTAGCAAAGACAAAAACAGGCGGATTTGATGAAATAGTTGGCTCAAGAGGTGGAACTCGTGCAAAACGCTGGCTAGATAGTTATGACAGGTATCGTTCATACTTCCCATCAAGCGTTTTTACAACAAATTCGGAACTATTTTCTGAAAACAAGGACGAAAAGCACGAGATTAAACTTGTAGGCTTAGTTAACAACAAGCGCATAGAACGTTACGTCGGTGGAGATTTAGTAGACGACAAAGATTTACGAAAATGGAAAGTATTTTTACCGAAATCAAACGGCAGCGGTGCAATTGGTGAAGTATTAAGTACACCCCTTACAGGGGAACCCCTTACCGGGTGTACTGAGTCGTTTATCCAGATTGGCTCGTTTGATAGTGAACTTGAGGCACAAAACTGCATGAACTATATCAAAACTAAGTTTTGCCGAGCGATGCTTGGTACGCTTAAGGTTACAC
>JBAQWG010000048.1:0-11257 GCA_049298775.1 Saccharimonadales bacterium (SeqCode) | reverse complement strand
TACATGGAATTCGTTGATGATTATGAAGACGAACAGCAGATGAGAGATGCCATAAAAGCGGAATTAGCGAATGGATAGTAATACTATATAATAATTCACACCTTTTCGAGGAGTGCCCCTGGAACCCTGGCGCTGTTGGTTACCTGCAAATCCCGGTGTTGCACACACCGGGGTCAACATCGAAGGCTGGTGCCAGTACGCCTACGGACTCCACGCTCGGGGCGGTTCAACTGCCTACAACTGGCGTTGCGACACCTAAGTCCTAACAGGACCAAGAAGATGCACAACAAAGCCCTGTGTCACGAAAGTGACACAGGGCTTCTTCTTTAACTATGATATGATAATTTTAGGATTTAAAAGGGTAGGATATGATCAACAGAGAAAAATTGCAAAGCTTGCTAGAGGCTTTCGATAACGACAAGGCTGCTGCCATAAGGGCAATCCAAGACTATAAAATAAAAAACACTTCATTAAAAGCGTTACCGGCCATAAACACGAATGATGTAGTAATATCACTTCGTTCTGTTTCTAAAATCTATAATCTTAAGGGAGATAAAGTTCACGTACTAAATGATGTTTCATTAGATATTTATGAAGCTGAATTTGTTGCGATCACGGGTTCGAGTGGGAGCGGTAAGAGTACTCTTTTGCAACTAATGGGCGGATTAGATAAACCAACAACTGGCGTAATAGAAATCAACGAGCAAGACATTAGTAAATTAAGTGACGGTAAACTTTCTCAAATGCGGAATTCTACTATCGGATTCGTTTTTCAATTCTTTTATCTGCAACCATTTCTGAAACTGGATAAAAATATTGAAGTACCTGGCATGTTTGGAGGTACCCCCCATTCTGAAAGAGATGGTCGAGTAGAAGAATTATTGAATATTGTAGGACTAGATAATAAAGGGAACCATTATCCCAAGCAATTATCCGGAGGTCAACTACAAAGAGCAGCAATTAGTCGTGCGCTGCTTAATAAACCGAAAATAATCCTAGCGGATGAACCAACAGGAAATCTCGATAGCAAGAACAGTGAAGCAATCATCGAAATATTTGAAAATATGCGGAAGCTATACAACGTCACGATAGTTCTTGTGACGCACGATAATGAAATTGCGCAGAGAGCAGATCGTGTTCTTACTATGAAGGATGGTGTGGTATTGTGATTCGACCAAAAGATGCCACTACCCTAGCATTAGCGAAGCTTCACTCTCGTCGCATACTACTAGCATTAACAGTTTTAACATCAGGCTTACTCTTCGGTTCACTATATGCGGGAACTTTTATTTTTAGCGGTGTTGAGAACAGTATGACATCCTTTAACAAGGAAGCCCATAACGGACAATATCTAGTGAAGGCAAGTCCGGTAATACCGCAAGATATATATCCAAATAATTCTAATTTAAATTCAGAAACGATCAAAGAGCTTAACAGTATGTATGCGGATTATATTGTCAAGGCAAAGCAATCGGCAAAAGAGCAAAACATCCCATTTGATGCAAGTGTAATAAAATCACCACTCAAGCCAAGCCCATTTACTAACCCCGCTTTGCCGAGTGATGAGCAGCTTATGGTAAACTTTTATTCGCCGGTTTATACTGAATACTCAGAAAAGTTATTAAAACAATATGCAGAGAATGCTCCGAATACACAGGCCCAATTAAAGAAAACTGCATCCAAATATGACTACAAAGATATATTTCCTACGATTACCGCTCAAACAAGTTATACCGATACGGTCTATCTTAAAGATGGAAAAGAGGACTTAGATTATCTGTTAAAAAATGCAGAACCTTACACAACTGGTCTCACGATGTACGGTTATGCAGTTAATAGCGTAAGAAATGCGAGCTACGAAATATTGGATAATGCACTACTGCAAAACTGGATACTACCGGTTAATGAGAAGCGTAAAGACAATGCTGATTCGATACCGGTTATTATTACGACGAAGGAGGCAGTAGGTATTTTTGGTAAGGACCTAAATATTGGCAGTGAGCCAAGTTTAGCAGCAGATAAAATTGAATGGATAAAGAACCTTCAGAATAAAATAAATGGTCAAAACTATACATCTTGTTTTCGTAATAACGCTGAACGCCTTCAGATAGCCCAGGCTATCAAGGACTTATCGGAGATAAAAGAGAATGAAAAAAATAAAGATTATATACCTCCGAAAATTATTTACAATCTACCCTCCGAAGCCTGTGGCGCTATGACTGTTAAGAAGGATGATCGTAGTTCTGCTGAAAAAAAAGAAAATCAAAGCCGTATTGAAACAGAGAAACGTCTAGGTACATACAGTGAACCACAAAGGAAACTATTGAAATTCCAAATTGTAGGAATAGTAGACATTAGCGAAAGAAGTTTTGATACACCACGTAATATTGATGATTTGGCAAATAATCTATTTGCCAATAATTTAAGTGCAGGTGCGCTAATTCCTAAAGACTTGTATGAAAATAGCAGCGCAAAAATGCAATATGACAGCATACTGTTTGGAGAAAGGTCTAAGGGTGTCGAATCAAAAGATGTATATACTAAATATGGACTATTAGAAAATATTCTTGTATTTAACGACTTAACTTCTGCGCGTCAATTTATTAAAAATGAAGGTTGTTCGGAAACAAGTCCAGACTGTAAAAAATTATTTAGGCTTGACCCGTTTGGATCAAACTACTTGTTGCTGGATGATATTCAGAGGACTACACGAAATATTCTGAATATAATGCTACCTATTGCCATTGGGGTGGCTGGAATAATCATGCTCTTTACTATATCGCGAATAATTATTGATAGTCGTCGTGAAACTGCTGTTTTTCGAGCACTCGGAGCTAAACGAGCGGACATTGTGGCCGTATATATAACGTACAGTCTCCTTGTATCCTTACTGACACTTGTAACTAGCATTACTATCGGAATAATAACTGCCATTGTAGTACAGGCAATAAACGGCGTTTCATTTACTGCACAGGCACACGTCGCCTATGGTTTATTCGATAGCCTGTCCATTTTTTCATTCTTTGGAGTAAACTACGGTCTGCTTGTAAGCTACGGAGTAGGTATTATCTTAATAGGAATCATTGCTACCATATTGCCGTTATTGAGAAACGTGCGGCGTAATCCAATCACGGATATGCGTGAAGAATAGGGCTTACCTTACGATGACTGACCTATAGAAATACCGCTACAGAAATCAGTATAGTCATCATGGTTTAAAAGGCCTGGCCCCGGAAAATAGATTATAGTGTTTAGTAGGTTTAATGCCAGGACGTAATACTCACAAAATTTTTGTCGCAGACCATTTCTATCATTTATACAATCGCGGCTGGAATTTAAGTGAAATATTTCTTGAACCATCGGACTATGAATACTTTGAAGGATTACTACAGCGTCATATTTCTGTATCACCAGTTGAAGATGGCCAAGGAAGAGAATATACGCATATGCGTGAAAGCATCGAACTGAATGCCTATTGCCTAATGCCGAATCATTTCCATATGCTCGTCTACATCCGCGACGATGCTGCTGCTACAAAACTCATGGTTTCAAGGTTTATTCGTGGAATAAGGTAATTCGTTATATAGTTACTATTACTATATGTGATATAAGGTTCACCCCCCGCAAGGTGTTAGTTCATACAACATGCGTATCCAAGATTCGCATCATGCGACAAAAACGGTACATAAAAGCAAAAAAGATGATAAAATTGTCGTATGAAACCAAACAAAAACAACCTTTCCGTGCTGCTATGCATTCTCCGTGGCGAGTCGCGTACGGCCGATATCGCCAAAAATTTTATAGGTAAAGACGTTCGCTCAATTCAGCGCTCGCTCGCGCGGCTTACAGAACTCGGTCTTGTCGATAAACAGGGGCCAAGCAATAACCCTGACTACACGGTTAATTATGCAAACCTCGTGGTGGCGAATATTCCCGAGAAGATATTTTACGACGACAATCGTCCGGAGACACATTACAATTTTGCGTTGCTTGATTGGCTTGAACAAACAGACAAACAATTGCTCGAGCGGCTGCTTAGTGGCGGCACCGAGCATCATTCGCCCGCTACGACGCCAAAACTCTCGATGAAGGAGCTCGAATACCTGACAGTTGAACTGTCGTGGAAGTCGTCGGCGCTCGAAGGCAATACGTATACGCTGCTCGACACGCAGCTGCTCCTCACCGAAGGCGTCAAACCCAAAAACAGAACTGAATTCGAGACGCAGATGATCCTTAACCACAAAGAAGCGATTGCATTTATCGTCGAAAACGGCGACCTGTTTGCGGGTACGCTATCCTTCAGCACGGTCGAGGAGTTACATCGTATCATTGGCAAAAACCTTGGTATTGAAAGCGGCGTTCGCAAAAAACTCACCCGCATCAGCGCCAGTAATTATGTCCCGCTTGCCGCCCCACGGCAACTGCGGGAGAGCATTGACCGCTCTCTGGCAATTATCAGCGGTACGAAGAATCCGTATGTGCGCGCACTGCTAGCGCTCGGGCTTGTCCCGTATCTTCAAACTTTCGAAGATGGCAACAAGCGTACCGGACGCATGCTTGCCAACGCTCTTCTGATTCACTCCATTGGACGTGGGTTTAGTCTTCGCGGTACCGACGCGCGGTCGCTGGCACTCGCTTACCTGGCATTCTATGAGTTTAACAGCCTGTTTGCACTAGGAAAAATACTTCATTCTGAGCTTGACCCCCATCCTCCTCATGCTCTAAACTAAACTTAGATTCTAAAAATTGAAGGTATAGTGTGGGTTACAGGGGCACTCCTCGAAAAGTGTGATAATATGGTAAAGTATATTTATGCTCGGCAAAAAACCATCAAAGAGTAACCCGATTTAACCTTCAACAGGTATAAAAAGTCCGATTATGCTCTCAAGGATACAAGGGATACAAAGTTCATCCCTGAAAGGTGCCTTTTTGTAACTTGAATTCGTGTGGCGGCGAACACAACGATTTATCCATTGCTAAAAACCTTGTCTACTGGAAATAACTTATGCTATTATTTCCACTATGGCAGAGAAAATGATAGAGAGAACTATAACTCCATTGATTCGCTCACACTTGGGGCGGGGACGAGTTATTGTGTTATACGGTCCACGACGAGTCGGTAAAACAACTGTCGCGCGACAGATTTTAACCGAAGCGCCAATAGACGAACAGCTCTATTTGAATTGTGACGAAATGGTGACTGTTGAGGCGCTAAAACCAACCAGTTTGGCATCGCTCGAACGCGTAATCGGGCAGGCAAAACGGATTGTAATAGACGAAGCTCAACGAGTTGAAAACATTGGTCTGACACTTAAGCTACTCATCGATAATCATCCCGAACTCGACATCATCGCTACTGGAAGTTCGTCATTTGATTTGGCGGGTAAGGTTAAAGAGCCTCTAACTGGTAGGGCATACGAATTTTTCTTAACGCCATTGTCACTTCGCGAAATAAAAACATATTTTAATTACACTGATTTACAAATGCCGACATTATTTGACCGCTTGCTACGACTCGGCAGCTACCCCGGTATTATATTGACAGATGACACTCGTGCCGATGAAGAAATTATTAATCTTGCCAATAACTATGTTTACAAAGATAGCCTAGAGCTTGTCGAATTACGCCAACGGCAATTGTTACCGCGACTGTTGCAGGCACTAGCTCTTCAAATAGGCAGTGAAGTGTCATATCACGAGCTAGGAGTTACCTTTGGCGTTAAAGTTGAGACAATCGAACGTTACATTACACTACTCGAAATGGCCTTTGTCGTTTATCGGCTACCAGCACTCACCGGTAGCATTAAAGGCAATTTATCCAATCGCAAACGCAAAGTCTATTTTTATGATCTTGGCATTCGTAATGCTTTGATTCAATCATTACAACCGCTCGACCTCCGTGGTGATCGCGATGCGCTATGGGAAAATTTTTGTATGAATGAACGTATGAAATACTGGCAATCCAAAGACGAACGCACCCAAAGGTATTACTGGCGGGCGCTATCTAACGAACTGGATCTCATAGAGGCAAAGAATGACACTTATCATGCGTACGATTTTTCATTTGCAGACAAAAAACTCACAACACCAAAATTTTTCAGTGACACGTATCCCGATACCGAGGCGCAACTTATCCATTCTGGCAACATACTGACCTGGCTTAGCTGACATATTTATAATCTATCTTTGCGTGAAATGTAAATACAGTGTATAAGCATTGACATTTTAATATGTTTATGCTAGTATCTTAAGTAGATAAAAAGAAAATACCTACAAGGAACCACCACATGTCCACCACAATCGATAAGCTTTCATCTACAAGTAACAACACTCCAGACCGACTTAATCTTGGTCAGGACTATGTCGATGGTGTTATCGCACAAATGGAACGAAAACTTAGTGAAGACAATAATGAAGAAATAAATGGTCTTGAAATCACAACAAGCACTATCGGTGCGCCTGAAGGTTTTCCAAGCACCCTACAAGTTGAGAGTTTAAACAATGAACGCGAAGAGCTAGGACCAGTCAAATTCTCTTTGCGACAGATGGCAAAAAATACCTTAAACCTTCCTAATACCAGTGCTACATGGGCTTATGGCAAGTTGTTTGATAGGTATCTTAAGAGTAATGAAAAATTCCAAAAAATGTCTATAGAGCAACAAATTGCCCATGTTGAAAAAATGGGTAAAATCGGCGGAATCGGTATGACTCTTGGTATGACTGGGTTAACTCTTGTTGGTATCTCACGACTGACTCATTTTAATCCACTCGATGCTCTCAATGATTTGTACGAACCACAGAAAAAGACGTTTGATTCGAATGATATCAAACTGGCAAACAATACTGCATCACTAGATATTGATGGTCGTCACCCTGTTTCGACCCGCGATGTACTCCCTGATCGTCCTATGTTTGAGGGTGGCTTAAACTTCCATTACGATCCTGCTCTTGATCCGGGCTCTGTATTAAGCGGCAAGCACCATAATGATTTTGGTCCCGGATTACAGATTAATCCATTGGATAAAACAGCTGGTTATCCAGATGGTACGTATGATCTTCTTCGTAATCATCTACCGCGAAGTCCAAAGGAATTTGCGACCATACTTAGTAAGTTTGATAGGGGCGGTGTCTCAAATGACGCTACATCAATCAATCGTGCTGGTGATATCATGTCTCAAAAACCAGAAGTCTTCCAAAAGGAATATACAGATTTTATTGCATATTTGAAAGAACACTCTAAAATCGAAGAAAAACCGATTACTGGTCCATATGGTAGCTACTATATCGTTGACGATGGTCACGGCAATCTAACAGTTGCCTATGATAACTATGTCGATAACGGCGGCACGATGATGGTTATTACTACTGACGATGGTAAGGTTATATGTCTACGTAAGGAGTGTGGCGGTCAGCCAATCGATTTTATCCCTAATCAGCCTAAAGTCCCTGCTTCGCCAGAAGTTCGAAATCATGCAGTAGCAAATAATCAACCAGTCTATAATAGAGAGGTTCCACCAATTGTAAATCATCCGACTGAATCACAGCCTACGATAACTACGCCTCCACCCGAGATTCCTCCGATTACGCCTCCACCCGAGATTCCTCCGATTACGCCACAAATTCAGCCAAAAAATCCTCGTGAGGATATAAACGTAAATGAAGGACTTCCTGAACAAATAGGAATGGGCGATGTCCGTGTAGGTTCGGGCAAAGTGCAAACTCCTGATCAGGTAAAGCCTGAACCAGAGCATTATGAAGCACCTAAACCAACAAAAGATAATACCGATACAGCACTAGGCGCTAAGCCAAATACTGGTGGGGGTCTCTTTGGCCGTGGCCAGCAACAGCAATCTGGTGTAAGCAATGGCTTGTCTAATCGTGATCGTGGGGGCGCAAGCTCAAATGAAACATCAGGAAAAGTAGGGGAATAAAGGCATAACTATGAAAACAACATTCAAAAACATTGTAAAAAATTTTACCAGTAATAGGGCAGTCGTTGTCATAGTTGCTTTAAGTATCTTTATTGTTGGTGGCGGTGCTGTGTTTGCATATGGTCCGGAACGACCAACATATACAATCGAAAATCCTGCCGACCACATTACATTTAACTCAATTACTAATAATCCGAATTACGGAGACGAACGTAACTTTACTCTCGCAAAGGATGCAAGTGATATGAGTGCTGGCGGTTGGTCAGATAATGTGGCAGTTCAGGATGGCAAAGAATATCTGGTTCGTATATATGTGCACAATAACGCCGCTTCAAATCTTAACTTAGTTGCTACCAACACTCGTGTATCAGCAACAGTTCCTAATACGACTGATAATAATGTTCAGATTGACGGCTATGTTAGTGCAAGTAACGCGTCACCTCAAAAGATTTGGGATAGCGTTGTCCTTAGTAGCGACAAGAAATTTAACATATCGTATGTTAGTGGATCAACGAATTATTACAATAATATCTTGCCTGGCGGTCAGCCACTTCCTGACAGTGTAGTTACTAGTACGGGTGCACTTGTTGGATATAGTGCTATGGATGGTAATGTACCTGGTTGTTACCAATATTCTGGCATTGCTACTTTTAAGGTTAAAGTTAGCGTGCCAAGTCCAGATTTTACTGTTGAAAAGAAAGTACGTTTGAGCGGAACAACAAAGTGGGAAAAAAGCATTACTGCAAATCCTGGACAAAAAGTTGATTACCAGATTGGTTATGAAAACAAAGGCACTACTTCACAGACAAACGTCATTGCTCAGGATAAACTACCTGCTGGCGTAAGCTATATACCTGGAACAACCACAGTTAGAAATGCTGATAACTCAAACGGTAATGGAATTGCAATTACGAACGATAACCTTGTTGGCCAGGATGGATTGAATTTTGGAACTTACGCTCCTAACTCAGATGCGTATGTAAGGTTCAGTGCAACCTTGCCAGCGGAAGATCAATTGGTCTGCGGACCTAATCAGTTAGTGAATACGGCTACTGTTGCGACCCAGAACGGAGAAAAAAGTGATACGGCTACTGTTACGGTTACCAAAGACAACTGCGTTATGCCTGCCACTACGCTACCAACTACTGGTCCAGCCGAAGTCATCGCAGGTTTTGTTGGCCTTGCTGGTATGACAGTCGGCGTCGTCTATTTCTTTAAGAGTCGTCGTGATTTGGAGAACGCATTGCATAACGCACAGTCACATCCAACGACAGCGATAAAGAGTAATGACAAGATTACGACTGATTTACCTGATATAAACGAAGAAATTATGAAAAAATAACTGATACAGATAACAGTAAAATACCCCTCAATTGAGGGGTATTTTACTAAGCTTATTTGTTTTGGGAAAGGTAGTCAATTTCTTTGATGATATTTAGTAGGGCTTCGGCGCGACGAGCTTCATCTTGGATTGATTTGGCGGCATCGTGGGCTGGTGCGATGAGGTTTATATCATCAGTGCTGCGAATTAGTAGTAGGTAGGTGTCGAACTTTTCTTCAGGCGAGACGCTGAGCTTGTCGACGAGAGGTCGCAATTCAAGTAGGGCATCCTTTTTGATGTCGGCCAGCGGACTACTTGTGCTGGTATTTGATGGTGCTATCGGCGAAGCAAGAATAGAGGCATCAGACAAACTCGGGGATGCAACTGGGGGCAATTCAGTGGGCGGCAAGGAAGTGCTAATAGTTGTAGCTCCGAGCCCAACGCTACTGTCTGAATTGACCACAGGAACCGATGATCGTGCTCCACTTCCAAGTGATCCGGCAACGCTGTCGAGCGCCCTCGCTAAATCCTGTTCACTTCCTACTGTATTATCCATACCCACCCCTCTTATGCTTTAACTATAAAAAGTGTATCATAGATATAGTAAGACTAGCAATAAGTAGGGAGAATAATATGCTTGATGATTTGAATGTACTAAAACAACGTGATCCAGAGAATGCGCTAGGAGTTGCATCCGATGAATGGCAACAGGTGCAGTTTGAGACAGAAGTGCTTGATACTCCAACTGATAAGCCTGTGATTACAAAAATTGTCGTTGCTGGTATGGGTGGTAGTGCGTTAGCAGCTTTAGTTACAAAAGCCTGGTTATTCGATCGGTTGTCGGTTTCGTTTGAAGTTGTCCGCGAGTATGATTTGCCATCTTATGTTGATTCATCAACACTTGTAATTGCTAGTAGTTATTCTGGTAACACTGAAGAAACAATTGAAGCTTTACGCCAAGCGAAAGAACGTGGTGCGATAACTGGCGTTTTGACTGCTGGCGGCAAATTAGCTGAACAAGGAATATCTGATGCACTGCCACGAGTGCTCATTCCGAGTGGGTTACAGCCACGTATGGCAGTGCTATTCAACCTACGGGCGTTGGTGGCATTGTTAGCTAGTTTTGGAGTTGTTTCGAGCGAAACAATTGAAGAAGTTGCAAGTTACGGTGACTGGTTGAAATCAGAAACCGCACAATGGCTACCCGATGTTAGTACAGATGCAAATCAGGCAAAACAATTGGCCCTGTTGGCTGTTGGTAAAACGCCTGTATTTTATGGTGGCCGTTTAACTGGCCCGGTTGCATACAAGTGGAAAATTAGTTGGAATGAGAACGCCAAGAACGTGGCGGCATGGAACGTATTTCCTGAAATGAATCACAATGAATTTATTGGCTGGGCGTCACATCCAGTTGATAAGCCATTTGCAGTGTTTGACCTGAAGAGTTCATTCGAGCACCCGCGTATTTTGAAACGATTTGAAATTAGCGATCGACTACTTAGCGGTAAGCGTCCGAAAGCCACACCGATTGAGTTGCAAGGTGAATCTGTGTTGGCACAAATGCTGTGGGGATCGATATTGGCAGATTTCGTCAGTATCTATGTTGCTATACTCAATGGCGTCGATCCGACACCTGTTGATTTGGTCGAAAAACTCAAAAGCGAACTCGTTTCATAAAGTTTTAATGATATTGTCGTAATGATTCAATTGGATCTTTACGCGCGGCCCGTATGGCGGGGTAGAGGCCAAATACTAATCCAACGATAAGCGATACGCCAAATGCAGTTCCGAGTATGGGCCAGTTAAATACTGGGTCAAACGTAAGAAGACTACGAGCGATAGCAAAGGCTAATAGATAACCAGTGGCGTAACCGAGAATACCTCCAGTAAGACTCATGCCAAATGATTCAATAAGGAATTGCCATGTAATATGGCTACTGGATGCACCAAGGGCTTTTCTGATACCAATTTCGCGTGTACGTTCGGTGACTCCAACTAACATAAT
>JBAQWG010000047.1:0-7536 GCA_049298775.1 Saccharimonadales bacterium (SeqCode) | reverse complement strand
CGATAGGGTACACTTGGGCATACAGATGCGTACGCCTGCCGGGATGTTGCAAAGGTCTTGAGTTCTATACGTTTTGGTTGTGGTTAATGTAATTCATCTCTGTTTTTGTGATTTTAAGAACTAAATCCTTTCTTTGTGACACCAAAGAAACAAAGTGTCTTCATTTTTGTATCGACAAAAACGAAACAAAAAACTCGTGGCAGTTTCGAAACGTCACGTCATCAAAAGTGTCCAAATCGGTTGCTGTGGAACACCCTAAAGGGTGGTCATTTTTCATTTCTTTAGTTATTTAAAAATGACACGTCCTCGCAAATGATTCCGATTCGGCCACTTCCGCTGTCGTGGTTTCTGCAAGAGCCACCATAGCTAATTGAATAAATAAAAAAGACCCCTATGGGTCAAAACTTCAGGTATTCCCACCACCCCGGAATTGGGGCGGTGGGAATACCAATGCTATCCTGTCGAACCTTTGGCAGGTTCAGGCGATAGTCGTCCTAGCGAAAGATACAGACGGTTCCAGTCGACCCATCACGAAATCCTATCGGCAGGCCACCGATATTGTCGAGCATGCGATTCGCTTCGTAGAGCGACTCGATGAGCCGACTTGCCAACGCGGATCTGTTGCCGACCAGTCCGTAATAATCGAGCAGGTATTCACCTTCTTTCCGGTTCGGGTGTCTGTTGCCGGGACCGTTTTCCATCTGCGACTTGTAGTAGTACTCGTCGAAGACCTCTTGCGTGTCGGGTCCGCTGCCGTGACCCATCGTGAAGACGCCACCGTAGCCGACGTAGTCCATGAAATACAACTCCTCGATGGCCTTACGGACACCGGCAGGTGTTGCGTCCCGGAACAGCGTCCATTGATAGACGGACGTCGTCATCGAGTAGCCCTCGCCGTCGCACAGCATGGACAGCAGCTTTTCGGCTGCCGCATGGTGGTCAGGCTGATTGGCGACTGCTTGGATTTCGGCCTTAGCCTTCTGCCACTGGGCGTCGACTTCGCGATTGGTGTCATCGATGTAAGCGTGAAGCTTCGGCAGCTCTCGCTGCACTAGCGGCACGATTTCGTCGAACGACATGCACCGGTCGGCCAGATCCCCCTTGTGGGGAATCCGCAACCACTTGTACACCAGACGCAGACTCGCGGCATTGTCACACGTGACGTACCTGTGCACCAGATCGTCCTCCTCCCGTCCGAAAAACGGGGAAGGCTGGAACGGGTTGCGGTTCGGGTCATCGAAATCCTCGACCGGCTGGTTCGCCGGTGCAGCGTTGGAGTGTTTCCACGCATTGATGTGTGGAAACACAAACTTTGCCATGTTGAAGACCGTGCCTGAAATCAGTAGCCAAGCGATGACAACGAAGATCAGGACGTTCCCAGCTCGTTTTGCAATCTTGGTAAACCTTGACATGTAAGGATTCACCTCTTTCTTGGTTGGATTGGAAGTTACAGCATGTCTAATTTATATTATATCAATTTATTTACAAATTGTCAATTTAGTATCTCTGTTGCTCAATAATCATTCGCAGTTCTACTGCGTAAAATAATCAATTGCAGACGCCGGATAAATCATTGTTTTGCTTCCTGGTGTGTCGAGGACTGTCTGAGCCCGAGACACATCTCGGCGCGAGTTTCGCAGACACCCAAGAAGTGAAGCGATAATTTTTACCGCGTGGCGAAGCCGTCACGAGTTTTTCTCTCGCTTTTGGCGATTCAAAAGCGAGATTCTTGGTTCTTGGAATCACAAGAACAAAAAAGAGCCC
Organism: Saccharimonadales bacterium (SeqCode); assembly: GCA_049298775.1. Lineage (GTDB taxonomy): Bacteria > Patescibacteriota > Saccharimonadia > Saccharimonadales > Saccharimonadaceae > UBA2112. The sequence goes on along the minus strand of JBAQWG010000047.1, from coordinate 5,772 downwards.
ATATGGGCTCTTTCGTTAATATTCTGCTACTCTATTTCTCGTCAGCCAACGAATACGTCGCCTTGGCAACGCGCTTGAACTGCGGTTTGCTTTGCAGGTTTAGTAGGATAGTTGTTTCTTTGACTTGTCGGCTTTTGAGGACACGTTTGACGATTTCATCACGGTGTAGTGGTTCTGATGATTTGCGTAGGATGTCAGCGATAGTGTCAGCGACAGTACCCTTGCTGTAACCCCAGCTGTCGAGTGCATAAATACCACGACCGATAAGGACGAAGCGCTTGTCTTTTATGAGCTCGTTGTGAATGGCCTGGGTGGTAACGTTCTTACGACTGAATGTACTGTCTTTGATAGAACCAGCGATTTCAGAAAAGTGCATTGGTTTGCCGTTTTCGGCCAGGATGACATAGATTTTGTCACGGATATTCTTTGGATTAACCGTTGGCCATTTGTTGAGGCCCCACATGTCTCTGAGGTTAGATAGATGCTTACTAACACTGGCGAGAGCTCGAACCTGTGAAGGGTGCTCGTAACTAAGTGAATCATGCAAAGCTTCGATTGTGAGTGGTTCACCGTGTTTTTTGACAGCTGTAACGATTTCATCTACCTTTGAGCGAATTTTCTTTTCATCACCTACCTCGGCAATAGCGACCGACGCTTTGTAGTTGTCGTTTTCGTCGACTGTTGTTAGGCGTGGCGCAAGTGTTGCCGCAAAAGCAACTCGAGCGCGAGTTAGAGGGGTTGATTTCTCCTTAAGGAGTTTATCTGCCAAATCATTGACAGTTGCCAGGCGACCCATTTCGCTTAACTCACGGATAACAGCCTTCTCAACACTTAAAACAGCAGGGATTTTACCATCTTCGCTGGCGATTTTGAGACGGATAAGAATAGCTTTTTCGAGTTGTCGGACACGCTCACGCGTAATTCCTAGTAATTCACCAATCTGTTCGAGCGTTTCTCGTCGTTCGTATAGGCCAAAACGACGTGTGATGATTTCACGTTCACGTTCCTGGTCGATTACCTCTAGAATTGATTCAACCGCGGCATCTATATCAAGCGTCGTCTGGATTTCGGTATCGGTTGCTTGCGCTTGGCTCATTTGGTCTGTCCTCTCTGCCTCACCTCAGTTTTACAAAAGTTTATAATATGTTCTTGTTATCCACTATAAAACAAAATATTTACAATGTCAAACGTTTTTTATCAGTGCTTTTATTGATTATAGCATGAAATAGACGTTGTTAGTAAACAGTGTTTTTAGACTTTTTTTACATCAGGCTTCATTTCATAGACTCTATACAGTAGTAGTGTTATATTTTATAACCCCAGTGATTGAGTTTATGCTAAAAAATATCCACCGGAGTCGATTGCGAGACGTTGCTGTCTATGTCGTTAAGGGTTGTTATTTTTTGCGACGACTAAAGCGTTTTTTGGTGGCTGGAGCCTCGTTAAGAAGTTTTTTTGCTTCTTCGTGAGTAATATCTTTAGGTTCAACGTCCTTAGGAATTTTTGCATTCTTTTTGCCGTCAGTAATATAGGGACCGTAGCGACCATTAAGTACTTTGATTCCATCACCAAAATCAGAAATATTTTTCTCTGCCTCAGTTTTTAGTTTAGCTGCGTACAGTTCGAGTGCTTGGTCGATAGTGATGTCATGCGGGTCAATCGGTTTTATGCTAACAAATAATTTATCTACTTGGATATAGGGACCAAATCGACCGATATTCGCCTTGATATCTTTGCCGTCAGCTGTTTGACCAACTAGGCGTGGTAGTTTGAATGCATAGAGTGCTTCATCGAGTGTTATCGTTTCGATTTTTTTGCCAGCAGGAAGGGGCGCGAATTGCGGTTTATTTTCTTTATCTTCGGTATCACCAAGCTGCAACATGGGGCCAAAGCGACCAAATCGAGCAATGATTGGTTTGCCTGATTTAGGATCAATTCCTACTTCTCGTGAGGCGCCGACAGTACTTCGGTCAATACCGCCAGAGTTTTCTATAAGCTGGTGAAATGGAGTATAGAATTCCTCTAGCATATTGTTACGTGGTAATTTATTATCTGCGATGAGGTCGAATTGTTTTTCTACGTCGGCCGTGAAGTCGTAGTCGACGACTTGTTTGAAGTGATCACCCAGGAAACTAGCAATTAATTCGCCGGCTGGCGTAGGAACTAGTTTTCCCTTATCTGCTCCTGTCTTTTCTTGGATAATTTCTCTGTTTAGTTTATTTCCGTTAAGTGATAATACAATAACGTCACGCTCGCTGCCTTCACCTTCGCCCCGGACCACATAACCACGAGTTTGAACCGTGTCAATGATTGTTGCGTAAGTTGATGGGCGGCCAATTCCTAGTTCTTCGAGTTTTTTGACCAAAGCACCTTCGGTGTAGCGAGCCGGTGGGCGCGCGAACGTTTGACGGGCGGTTACTTCGTTGATACTGAGCTTATCGCCGCTAGCCATTGGTGGTAAAATACTGTCTTCTTTTTTGCTAGTACCGTAAACTTTCAAAAATCCGTCGAATAGTATTACTTCACCTTTTGCGATAAATTCATGAGGGAATTGCCCTTCTGCTTCTGTTTTGGAAGTGAATTCCAAAACGTCGCTTTCCCCCTGAAGCTGTTGCGGGGCATCGTTACCTGCGGCAGTACGTATAGAAATAGTTACCGTGGTTCTTTCAAGTTTTGCCGGTGTCATTTGACTAGATAGTGCACGGCGACGAATAAGGTCGTATAGTTTCTGGTCGTATTCGTTACTACTAGCGCGCTCTAGGCTCATGTCTGTCGGACGGATTGCCTCATGCGCTTCTTGGGCACTGGCGTTTTTGGTTTTAAACTGACGAACTTGTGAATATTCGGCGCCATAGGTACTGGTGATGAAATCTTTTGCACTGGCGATTGCCTGACCTGATAGATTAGTGCTGTCAGTACGCATGTAGGTGATTTTTCCATCTTGATATAGTTTCTGGGCTCCGGCCATTGTCGCCTTTGATCCAAATCCAAGCCGTGAGTTGGCGGCTTGCTGCAAGGTGCTAGTCGTGAATGGTGCGCCTGGATTCCTGACACCAGGTGATTTTTCGACGTTACTGACAGTGAACGTCGCGTTTTTGAGGCTTTCGAGGAAAGTTTGAGCGTCTGCTTCTGATTTGAAGTTTTTTGGTAGCTCCGCCTTTACTTCTTGATTATTATGCATAAATAGCGCAACAACCTTAAATGTCGACGAGCCTTCAAATGCAGTAATCTCATGTTCACGTTCTACTAAAAGTCGTACTGCTGGTGATTGTACGCGACCAGCAGATTTGCCACCGGGAACCTTCTGCCAGACGACAGGGCTTAGTTCAAATCCGACTATACGATCGAGGATTTGGCGAGCCTGTTGAGCTTGGACAAGATTCATATCGACGGTTCGTGGATTTTTAACCGCTTCCTCGATGGCTGGTTTTGTGATTTCATGAAATACGATACGTTTGGTTGTTTTCGGATCTAATTTCAAAACTTCACAAAGATGCCAGGCGATAGCTTCCCCTTCACGGTCTTCATCAGTTGCAAGCCAGACTTGCTCAGTTTCTTTAACCGCCTTTTTTAGTTCGGTGATAATTTTCTTTTTTTCTGGATCAACTTCGTATTGAGTGACGAAACCATTCTTTACATCAATTGGTGGAGTACCGTCTTTGGTCTTTTTTACGATACTACGAATATGGCCGATTGACGAAAGGACATGGAAATCACTACCGAGGTATTTCTCGATTGTTTTAGCTTTTGCCGGGCTCTCTACTATTACTAAATTTTTTGCCATTTATTACCTTTTGCCATCATTCAAGCATGGCACAAGGGCTAATTGTATGCAAATTCCCAAACTTGTCAAGAAAATAAAATATCCGCACTGTTATTGCGGGGTGTATTATATTGAAAATTGTTTGTGCGGAGTCGGTGACAATGTTGTCACCGACTCCGCGGAAGGTCTTTGCGGCGTTTGCGCTTTCTAGCGCCGAAAATGGCTGGGTCGCGTGAACGGGTATGGCTGCGGAGGTTGAGGGGCGAAATTTTGCCGTAGCAACTGCTCGAATGCGTAAATACTGTGTCGCGGGACATCACTCGGCACTATGAAGGTGACTGTGTCACCATAGGTTCTGATGACGCTACGTAGACCCAGCACATTCGCTTCTAGCGCTGCTTGTGCGATGCGCCTCTGCCTATCGATTGAGTTTCGACACTGCCCCATTCTCTTGACGAGGATAGAGTCGGTGATCAAAACTTCCTTGTAGGGCATGTGAATCCTTCCGTAAAGGTACTACCTGTTTATGGTACTATGCCATTATACACCAAATAAGTCAAAAGTCAAAATAATGAACATGTGAATAATCGTGCTAAATTGACATTACTATCTGAGTGTCCATTGATTTGCACCGAGACTACGAACAAGACCATTTATTTCCATCATCGTGAGCTCGGTTGCGAATTCACTTGCATTTGTCTCTGATCTTAACTGCAGTTCGTCACCGTCGCGAATGCCTTGCTGTAACAATTCGATAATCTTTACTTGAGTCAGGTTATCCCCGAGCGCTAATGTAGTTTGGGGTTCTAATAAATGAGGCGCAATCCGTTCTAGAATATCTTCAGTTTTTGTTACCGGAATAGCACCTTGTTTCAATAATAAATTGCAACCAGCTGACAGTGGACTTGTAATGTTACCAGGGACAACAAAAACGTCCTTTCCTTGCTCGAGTGCATGGCTGGCAGTATTTAATGTTCCGCTCTTCGCTGCCGCCTCTGTGATAAGAATGGCGTCAGATAAGCCACTAATAATGCGATTACGTTCAAGAAATTGATTGGGATAACCAGGTGTTCCTGGCTCGTACTCACTGAGGATAGCACCGCCACCTGCGACAATATCTTCTCCTAGCTGTCGATGTGATGATGGATATAATCGGTCGAGTCCATTTGCTTGAACGGCAATTGTGATGCCATGGGCGTCAAGCGCTGCACGGTGTGCAATACCGTCTACTCCGAATGCCATGCCACTGATAATAATGACGCCTCGCCGCGCTAAATCGCTTGCGAGTGTTGCTGTCACCTCTTTTCCGTAGGTTGTTGGCTTGCGAGTGCCAACGATTGCGATGCTTGGCACGCGTTGTGTAGGTAATGTTCCAATGTAGTATAATGTTTTAGGTGCGACCGCAATAGAGTTGATAATCTGTATATAAGAATTAGACTGGGGTAGTATTTGATTGATTTTCATGGGAATTGTGATAAAAAGTGTTGACATAATGTCAAATCAGTGCTACAATTGGGCATGGTTGATGGTCAAATTGGCCATCTAATCGCACCTTATACCCCCTATTCTAACTTATGTTAGGTGCTATGCAAGTATTCTTTAAAGTATCTACCCTCCACTTTTAAGAATTATCTTCGGATTGACAATGCTTGCATGGCTACTAACCCCTTTAACCAGCGGACCTCCATAAATGTTTTGAGGTGGGTCACGCCTCGATATGCGTTCACTCGTGTATCCCCCGTTTCGGGTGGGTTGAAGGGTCAAATAGCGTCAGGTGATGCCCACCCTTACCTGGCGCTTTTTGATTGAAAACGATATAACATAGAATATTCGCAAGTGAAGTTGGTCTTTCCGTCGACAGAGGAGAATCATGGAGCTTCTTTTTGCAAGCATTGCTGTGATGTTTGTATACATTGCAGTGCAGAAGTATATGTTCGCGCTCGGCGTTTTACGAGATCAGGACGGCGTCGTGAGCTTTTTGTTGTATCTGTATTTGCTCGTTTCAGGAT
>JBAQWG010000046.1:0-35122 GCA_049298775.1 Saccharimonadales bacterium (SeqCode) | reverse complement strand
ATTCGTCGACGGCTAAAGCCGTCCTCTAAGCTATTTTGTATTGTATTCCTGTCCTCCAATGTAAAATGACTATGGGACACCTAAAACTCCTTTGGTTAGTTGTTTGCAAACCTATTTAACCAAAACGAGCAACTTAGGTGTCCTTTTTTTATCTAGAGTGGAAAGTTTGGGGGCAGGATGTGGGCTTACGCTTTATAAAAAGCTTTTATTCTTCTATAATTACCTTCAAGCGTTTATCGCCTATGGCCTAGAGCTACTCGCAAGGGAAAAGTATGGTCAGCCTAAATCCACAACAAGAAACAGCTCGTCACGAGTACTTCTTGTTGTGGTTACATTCCGAAAGGTTTGTAGATGGCCGCAAGGCTGTCGCTCGTGGCGGGCTCTTTGTTTTGCCACGAGTTCTACAAACTAAATCCACAACAAGGAGTGACAGCAATGTCCAAGAAAGAAAAAGACGGCAACTGGTTTAAGCGACATAAGATACTAACAGTAATACTTGCTTTAGTAGTTATAGGCAGTATTGGGAGTGCGATTGGTGGCGGCGAAAAAAATAACGATGGCAACGGTACCGCATCGACTCAGACCACCAAGCAAGAAGAAAAGACTGACTTTAAAGTCGGTGAGACCGCAACGTTTGACGACAAGTCCATCACTGTCACAGAGATTCAACGTAACTACGACACGGGCAATCAATTTGCACAGCCGGAGTCAGGCAAGGAGTTTGTTATCGTTACAATCAGCATTGCAAACAATAGCAACACAACACTCGATTACAGCACCTACGAGTTCAAGATGCAGGACTCAAATGGAGTGCAGCAGAATGAGGCCCTTATGGCACTGACTCAAGGCAAGCTCAGCAGCGGCGCTCTCGCGAAGGGAGGTAACGTTACAGGCAAGCTTGCTTACGAGGTACCGAAGGGTGATGCAGGATTGAAGTTGTTATATCAGAATTACAGTTTATTTAATAATAAAACAATCACATTCAATCTACAGTAGGTACGTCTACCGGATAGAAGCTCGCTTGATGTGGCGGGCTTCTTTTCATTCTTATGCTGTTTGTGAATTAAAACTGAGTAGCTACCGCTAAGAAATTATACACTCGACCTCTGTAATATGAAAAAAATCACGATAAGTGGGGATGATATGTTCGTAACAGCTTTTAATGGCATCATCATCAGTCTTTTCGAAACAAATATGTTTACCGTTGATCCATCGCTCACTATTCCAATACGCATATTTAACTATACGAGTAGCACTTGGCAGGCGCCTGTATTGAGTTGTACTCATAACTTGATGTTAAAACAAAAAGTAGTCTCTGTAAGTGAAATGTTCTTCACCTATTCATCTAGTGGTAGAATGATGGCATGAGTGCGCCGAAAAAAAGTGTTTGGGAGAAGATATTCAAAAGCCAATGGTTTGCAATCGTTTGGCTGGTCTTGCTTGCACCACTTGGCCTTTTTCTTATGTGGAAATACACGAAATGGAGCAAGAAGACAAAGAGCATTGTCACGGCCATAGCATCTCTATGGTTCATCTTCATTTGTGTTGGCTCATACAATGCACCGCCAACAATCACTCTTAATAATGTCGATGTAAAATCAGTCTCTCGAACCGATAGTGATAAGTATCCTATTGCAGGCAGGGTATCTACATTTCACACGCCGACCCTTACTATCAACGGCGAACCAGTTGCAATCGATGAAAGCGGCAATTATGAATATGATGTGCCGCTCAAAGAAGGTACGAACGCCATTACGATTATTGCAACTAGTGAAAAGGGCGAGGACAAACAAGTCTTTGAAGTTCACCGCACAACTAAAGAAGAGTTCGCTGAAAGACAACGCCAGGAAAACGAACGAAAGGTTGCCGCCGAAAAAGCTAATCAGACTAAGCAAGACAAACTTTCAAAGGCACAACAAGTCACAACACAAGGTGACCTATACAAGGTCGTTAGCATTACCGACGGCGATACCATTAAAGTAAGTATCAATGGCAAGACCGAAACGATTCGCTTTATAGGTATTGATACGCCAGAAACGAAAGACCCGAACAAACCAGTGCAATGTTATGGCAAGCAAGCGACGAGCCGTATGCAACACTACGCACAATCGCAGCAGGTTCGTCTTGAAAAAGATGCAAGCCAAGGTGACAAAGACAAGTATGGACGCCTTCTCCGCTACGTCCACACAAAAGATGGCCTCAATATCGGCTATGAGATGATCCGCGAAGGAGCGGCACGTGAGTACACCTACAGCAAGCCCTATAAGTACCAGCCTCATTTCAAAGAAGCCGAACGACTTGCAAAGGTCGAAAATAAAGGCCTTTGGGCACAAGACACCTGTGCAGGCAATACCGAACAGGAAGACCCTGCGATAGTGAAACAAAAGCAAGAGGAGGCTGCGGCAGCAGCTGCGGCTGCGGCAGCGGCTGCTGCACGGGCGGCGGCACCGTCTGTATCGACACCAAAACCTTCAAAGCCCGCACCAACATATAACGCTCCACCCGCAAATACAGGCGGTGGTGGCGGGAGTACTTACTACAAAAACTGTACGGCTGCACGTGCCGCTGGCGCAGCGCCTGTGTATCGTGGACAGCCTGGCTATGGTACGCACCTAGATCGTGACAACGACGGCGTTGGATGCGAATAGAGTAATCGATGATATGAGTGAGGAAAATATTTTTGATGAAAGACAACAAAATATATACGATGCCCTATATCATCGTAACGTAGTTGTAGCAGGTTCGTACAAAGCGGCCATCAGGGCATTTATTACACCAGCTCATCAAGGCGAGGAACGAGCTAGGGTGTCTAACATAGGAAATGCAATACGTGAAGTTATGATAACTCTGCCATCTATAATGAATGGGTCAAACGAACCTAGGTCTAAAGAAGCAGAGAAGCTTCTGCGGGACTTACCGGGTAAATTGGCACAAATCCCAGAGCTAGATTTATTCCAAGATCAAGACTTAATCGGAATACCTAGGGAAGCGGCACAAATTTTTGCTGATTTAGCAGCGGCAGCATCTCAAGAGACTAAAAGTTTTAGGGAGAATACAGCTGCACTGTTAGCGGAAGGAAGTAGCGGTGATCATCCTGCGATAAAGCAATGGATTGGAGCGAACGAGTTTTTCGTTAAGTGCACCCATTTGGGCAGGCCGCCAGAAGACGTGAATGATGGAATGTCTGACGAAAAAATTGAAGAGAATTTACGAATCGTTGAAGACCTAATAGAAACAAAGATAACTGGGTTTTTTGATACTAGAGATAGTCTAGAGTCATTACTCGAAGACATAAATGGTGAGAGTAGGTAGTATGTCTGAGCTAAAAACACCGAGTAACGATGAAGTGGTATTGGCATTAAGAAAAATACCAACACTTCAGCTACGCAGAATATTCTACGCAGGAAATAAGAATCCAAATTGGCTGAAGCCACTTGATGAAGCGGGAGCATTTAAGTCTCCGCCAGAACCTATAGTGGATGAGGATGGTTTAATCAGGGAGCTATATTGGCCGGAGTTGGATTATTTGAGTAACATGGCCGAAATAATACCAGGCGATGTAGTTGACGTTCTGCTGAGACTCAATAAAAGTAAAAATTCCTGGATTAAACGTGCAGTCTTTGAAATTGGTTCGACAATCCCTGCAAGTGAAGCTGCAAAGCTGGTGCCAATGATCTTAGGATGGAAAAAAGATGGCCTAGGTTTTAGAACAGATCCAAGGAATCAAGTTCTGTTGGTAAAGAATTTATTGCAAGGTGGTAAGGAAAAAGCAGGACGCAAGTTGGCAGATTTTCTGTTCAAGCCATATAAGGTTGAAGGATACAAGAAAGTAGATTCATTACTAGAAGAATATTGGTATGCAGATTTACTACCTAGTGTCATAGATTCATTTGGACCAAATGGTCTACAGGATGTTGTGATGTGGTTGACTGAGTACGAAAAGCATAATGAACATCTGACGGATAAATTTGATATCACATATATAGCACGTAGTGTCATTGAAGATGCGGGCGAGTCGAAGCAAACAGTGGAGCACGCACTTATAGATGCTGCGATACAAATTGCTACTAGAGACTTTATTGCCAATCCAACCTTCACTGCAACATTTTTACTTCGTCAAGAGATTTTCTTGATTCGACGAATAGCCCTACACTCCCTAAAGGTTTCGATTGATACAATTATTAAGTCGGGCGCGAATACAGATAGCTTGATAGCGGAGGCAAAGAGATTGATAGGTGATCCCTTCTCTACAGATTCAATATGCAGAGTAGAATACGCTGAGTTAGTGAAGCAAATTCTTTCGATATCTCCTGAGGCTCTGAATATACTTGAAAAAGTTATTGAAGCTGGACCATACGGTTCCGAACAAGCATACAGAGAGAAATTGAAGAACGATAAAGAAGAAGGTTCTACAGTCGATGAGAAATTAGTCACGCGAACAAGAGAGTGGCGACACAAGTTACTGGCAGCTATTGGTGCAGATGCATTATCTGGAAATTTGCTATCGATGCTCAAGGTTATGGATGATGAATTGGGTGAGATTGCAAACCCGCTTACTCCAATGATTAGTTTCGGAGGATCTTGGGTTGGTCCAACAAGCCCGATCAAAGTGGTTGATTTTCTATCAAAATCTCCGGAAGAAATTATCGGACACCTAGTGAATTGGAAGCCTACCGATTCATGGAAAAGCCCAACACATGAAGGGCAAGGAAGAGAGCTTACGAGTGTTGTTTCTACCAATCCTAAAGTAATCGCAGGGGTAGACAAGCTCATCGAGAGATTGCGCCCGACATATATCCGAGCGATTATTCAAGGTTGGTCGGCAGCTATAAAAACAGATATAGTACCTGACTGGAATCAGGTTATTGAAACCGTAGGAGATACTCTTAAGGAAGGTGTCGATTCAAGATTCGTGCAGGAAGGACGTGACTTTGATGATGACCCAAATTACGTGGCAGCCAAGCAGGCGGCCGTGGGTTTACTAGAAGATCTTATTAGAAGACACAAGAAACTAAAAATTCCGGATTCAGTAATGAGTGAAGCTGCAAATCTTTTACTTACCGTTGATACCGAAGATGCTTGGAAAGAGTATGTAGAAGCTAGTAGTGAAAGTAACATGGATCCACTTACGGTTTCAATAAATTGGCAGTGGCCTATGAGGATCAGGGCAATCATTCTATTGCTAACTTTGGGCAAGTCTACCGAGTGGCATGACTTGGCGCTAGAAGTACTGGATAAAGAGCTACGGCGTCAGGATAATATCGGGGCTTCAAGAGCGGTGGTTGGTGAAAGGCTAGGAAACCTCTCATTTTACGAGCCCGATTGGTTAGAGAAAAATCTAGCAAGCCTAGTCGGTACGTATGAATCCGTAAATGAGCATCAGCAAATAGTTGTAACTACTGCGATGGCTACCAGTTCCTATTACAATGATTGCTTCGATTTGATCAGGGGCCCCCTTGCTTATTTAGTAAAGGACATATCTAAAGTAAAGGCGGGCTGGAATGGCCGTTACGAGCCAGAGGTGTTGATAGGTGCTTGGATAATCAATGCATTTGTATGGGGTCATATTCAAAAAGATGATCCTTTATTCCAAAGTTACTTCTCCGATGTGCCAGCAGATGACAGAGGCAACGCGATTGGGCACATTGCCTGGGCTATAATGCAGGCTGAGAAAGCGGATGCCGAGTTCGTTAGGCGATTTGGAGAACTTTGGGATTTACGAGTGGCACATATCAAGAGTAATCCTGATGAAAAAGAAGAGATTAAAGACTTCTATTGGTTTGTAAGATCAGGAAAATATCCGATAGAATGGTGGCTACCTAGGCTTATAGAGGCGGCAGAAATTCATGGTGAGCTTAAGACTCACGGAATGATCGGAGAAATACTAGCGGATGCATCTGCGACACACCCGAATCAGACATTGCATGCGTTAAGGCTTTTATTAACCGAAAAGCCAGACACGGATATGTTGAATTATGATCTTCGTGAGCACGCCGCTCCAATCGTAATCGCCTCGGCTTTAAGGTCAAATGATGAGACGCTTAAGCGTGAAGCGACGGAATTTATGCACGATCTAGGCTCATGGGGATATATAGATCTAAAAGAAAGAGTAAATAAGATATTGGCGCAGGACCAAGAATAGTTTTTGAAGTTTCGTAGCCCTACGCTTACACCAAATACACATAGGAGGGAAGGCTAAAGTTCAACAATGAATAGTATGTTTAGAATTGTACGGTTAACACTTTGCCCTCTATCTTCAATACTTTTAAATCAGCACCTTTGTATTGCGCGGTGTAGTCTTCGAGATTTTTACTAAATGTTGCTGGCCCTGCCAGATGTAGGTTTACATGTTCAGGGTTATCTTCACTCGCTGTATCGCCATCAACATAAATCTGGCTGCTGCTACCTTTGCACGTAACTCTGTATTGGCTTGTTGCTTTGTGATCTGTCATATTAGTCCTTTATTAAATATTTATATTCTCCTACTCTAATTATAGAATAAATAGCTTGCTAGCTATCTTGTGGTTTAGTTTTTCCGGAAAAAATTTAGGAGCAGCTGCTGCACTTGCCAGTGAAGTAAATAGTGAACGGGACTTAGGAAGCTAATATTGCTATAGCATGTGCACGAATGTTCAAGACAGTCACTCTGAAATTTGATCCAGGAAGTGGCGCTAAGCAATTAGCTTATGAACTTTAGCCTCGTTACTCCATAGATTTGCTTATATCTCCTATAATTTGAAAATAATCGCATAGGCCATACAGTATTAGATCCAGTTAAGTTAGTTGAGTGCAGTAAAAGCGGGTCACCTTCGACGTCTACCTCTCCGGTGGCAATCGCAACATGCTTAACGGGATAGTCTCGCCAGTTCGTTAGTTCACCGTTTTCATATATCGGAACGAATTGATGCGGTTCAATAGGTGGATTCTCAACACCAAACCACACTAGGTCACCTGTCATCATTTCATCGTTAGTGACTTCGTCGAAATAGGTACGGTCTTGATGCAGCTCTGAACACATCAAAGTGCTGGGCAGGGTAATGCCGTGAAGTTCTTTGAGCGCCAAATGCGCTAAAGATACACAGTTGATACCTTCTCGCTGTGCCTGTTCTTTCGAGCGCACAATGTTTGGTCCATGGCTAAACCTGTAGTGGTAGGCATCATTAATGAATTGTGAAAGGGTTTCATTTTGAATCATGGTCACGTCCTTTCTGCCAATCGGCGTTTGATAGGAATGGCTCAAACAGGTCATCTTCCGGCGGGATACTCATCAAAGACAATTCGTTGTCCGTGGGGTCATCTTTTTGGAAATCAATAAAATCTAAATCGGTGATTTCGCATAGGGGTAATCGCTCTGCACCTTCGCCCATAACAAGTACCGCCGCTGCTGCCAAGCCCCCTGCAATATTTGCCTGTGTAACGCCAAAAGGGCGACCAAAGAGGTCTGGTGTTCCTATGTAGTTACGTAATGCATGAAAGCCGCTATGCGCTAGTACGATACCAGTTGTTCCTAGCCGCAAAGGCTGACAGGTGCTATCAGTAATAATGACACCGAAACAAGTGAGGTTATATTTATCCATAATGTAACGACGAATGGTATTTGCCGTTTGTTGCGTATCTTTCGGCCAAAGAATATAGACATTATCGCCATTCGATTCATCGATACCCGCACCTGCAATAAGTGTGTTGTTTGTAATCGTAAAATGATGACCATATTTACTATGTTCTGCCGATAGGTAGTAGTCAGACTCCGCTTCAATGAGCGACTCTTTATCTGTCTCCTTTATGCTAACGATATTACCTTCACACAGTGAAACAACCTTTGATGTTATTGCAAGAATAGAGTTGTTTTGAAAGCTCGTTACTGACTCGTCGATCAGTTCTTCGAGTGTGAGCTCCGATGGACTGACTCGTCGGGTTTTTATAGGTTTACAATTCATGTTGCCTCTTTCGTCTTAATTTAAAAAATCTCCGCCAAGAGAAGTTTTAATAGATACTAAAAGACAACTCTTGGGTTTAAGAGCAGAAGAGTTCGATGAAGCTAGACCAAGTGGTGAGGTGTTTGTTCATTACCATAATACTATTATTATATAACATAAATTATAAAAAAGGAATACCTTTACATCAACCTAAGTTATTAATATCTTGACCCTAATATTGACAAAATAGCCTAAATATTATAAATTGTTATTATGACAAACCCTAACTTTAACTCATCTTTTGAGCATGAACTCGCTACTCCGGAACAGGCACGAGAGCTTTTTCAAGAAGTTGGTATTCTCACGACTTTTCAAGGTAAAAATCTTGGTGATAGGAACACTTTCGGAAATGTGGTTGAGATGACGCCTAGTGAAGTTGCATCGCATCTTCCTGAGCCTCAAGACACATCGGAAAGTTCTGAGGACTCTGTTTATGTTGTCCAGATATTCGATAGAGAGACGGGTCAGCCACGGCAAGACGGCGTAGTTGGCATGGTGACTTTTAAAAGAGCGGAAAGAGTAGATCCTCAGCTTATTTACGCAGCTAACGCTAACTACCATATCACTAAAGAAGGCGAGGCATTCGGTGTCGAACGTCATGTTAGCCATACTGAGCATGGACGACATAAGGTCACAGAGAAACGTCGGCAACAAGCTCAAATTGCTATTGACCCTTCCGCTTTTGCATTGGAGCAGCTATCGAGATTAGGGGCATTGAAGAAATCAAAGGTTGATGCGAGCCGCCCAGTAGAACAATCGTTAGGCATGTTCGATGTAACACTGACCGAGGTGCAGCAAATTATCGATTTTGTCCGCAGTATTAACAAACCTGAAAGTAGATAGATAATGATACCCTTCGAAAATGAACACCGTCACGATTCGCCACTCTCACCTGAAGTCGTACTAGGCTTTTCGTTGGCGTGTAGCAATATTGCTCGTTATGGTACGGATGCCCGGACGAATAGACCGGCCTTTAAAAAACTTTCTATAGTTGATGGTGAGCTGCAAATAATGTGGCCACCAAGTTTAAGAGAGGGTGCAACGCATATAGACTCTGGCCCTATAGCGTCACCGTATAAAGATATAGATGGAGATTTGGCCCAGGCGCGAGTATGGACTCCCTTGGAAGGGGTAGTGCCTACAACATCTGAACTTCTAGGCGATGACATACAGATGACAACAGTATGCCGGGACAAATTCCAAGACTATACCAGTGTTCTCTACTTGCATCGTGACACAATCTTGACGACTTATGGCAGAATGTTTGAAATTGTTCGAAAAATCAACATTCTTGACAGTTCAAGGCCACCGAGAGTTGTTAAGGCCAAAGAGTTAGCGCAAGATTCAGACGTAAATGAAATAATTGACACGCTGATTATTCATGAAGCAGCGCTTCAAACTGCTCATCCAGAGATTGCTAAGCGACATCCAGAGCGATAAAGGCCACAACTTTTGAGAAATCTTCTCCGTCGATAAAATGTTCTAGCGGTAGTGTTTAGTCACTTTACCAAGTGCATTTATAATTGTTGACTCATTAGCGTGTTGAAGCTCAGGGTATAATCCCGGAATAAGCCCGTTGATGCGTTGAGCGATGTTACGCAGTCCATGGACGTCTTGTCTGCCTTTCCTCAGTGTAGAGATTAGGCTCGGGTCTTGTTTTGTTAGAATCTCTAAGACAGTGGCAGCCAATGCGCCAGGCGCTATAGTTAATGCAATTTTTTCGCTTTCTTCTCGTTTATACCAATAGTGTAATGGTATTGGACTATCTTTCACCAATTCGTAGTTAGATGCGCCAGCAGTAAACTGACCGGCTAAGTCGTGGTACTGAACATACAAACCCCTTTCGAGTTCTGCATAGCCTTCTTCAAAAAGATAACCGTAGGTTGAGCCATTCCTTAAGGGAGCAGTATTAAAGCCGCTCCGACTCCGACTCATTTCAATTACAGACTTTTTGCGAAACCTTCCTGTCGTTTTATGCACAACTCGTATGGGCGCCTCTATATGAGAACTGTGTGCTGCCTCATGAACCGCAAAGCTCTCGGTTATTGCAACGCCGTTTAATGCCTCAAGGCCTATGTTCCGTCGTACAAATGCCATTCGGAGCTCGGCAATATAGATTCCTTCGGAGTCAGATTTGAGTTCACTCTCTTGTAATACTCTTTCATACGAATCAGTATCCAAGAACTGGATGGGCGTTTGTGATGCATTTATCTGATTCCGAAAATCATCTAGGCGTTGTATGTTTAATCCATCAGAATTGACCACTAAGGTTCTTAGCTCTGTTCGAGTTCGTTCGGTACTCTCAGTAAAATAACGTTCTGCGTTTAGGTCGGAGGGTCGTATTTCAGTAACCCCATCTTTATCTACCGACAGATGAACAAAGCTCGGTTTATTATCCAAGGAAAGTTTAGCGAAATCTAATCGGTCGGGAATATTCATTATTAATTTATATAATAACATATAAATGATATATAATCAATATAGTATAAGCGGTAATACCATATTCCGCTATGTTTGCAAATTATGCGGTATAATAGTGTCACTATGGCGGAGGAGATACATACACATACAGTTGCACGGGGGTTCGCAAATGCTGACGAAGTTGTTTTGGTAACGACTCCGACGACTCGTACTGTCTTACGCCCAGCTATCCACGCCGGTGGTATACGTGGTTACATCATTCGTCAGAAAAAAAGTACAGATGGTACATGGGCAGATACAAACGACGTGAACTTCGCAAAGTTACCGCCGGACAGTGGCGTATCAATCGAACTTAATACAGAGGGGACTAAGATACTTCATGAACGGCTTTCACAGCTCTACGAGGTACAGGGACAAGGTATCGGTCATGGCGACCAGGAGTTTGTCGTAGGTCGCAAAGATGAAGTGCTGGTCATTGATGACACCAACAAACACCGTGCGATTCAAGAGTTACTAAATAAAGGCTATTCGGAAGAAGTTTGGGATAGCTTGACGAAAAAAGACCCTGACCTAGCTACTCGTCTGGCGGCAGCACAAGTACAAGTTGATAGGGAGTCGGTCATTAAATTATTCGATGAATCACTTGTCACGGAAAAGGGCAACGAGGCGTTCTGGCAGAAATTTTTCGAGACGTATCCCTGGATTCTCGAAGCAGCGTTGTCAGCATCTATGTTCATGATGAATGGTGAGACATATCTAGGTGGTAAGCTACCTGACGGCAGGAATGGTGTTGGTGGCGTTGCGACAGACTATCTCTTTGGTGACGAAAGTACCAAAAGTTTCGCCGTAGTAGATATTAAGAAGCCCGACAGTGACCTTGTTGGGCCAATTTACCGTGGCACGGCAGGTAGTGGACAAGAGAGTGAAATCTACAGTATGCACCATGAGCTAAGTGGTGGCCTAGTGCAGGTGCGGACTCAAATTACGGTGGCTGTTGAAGATTTCCAATCAGTTCTTGGCAAGGGTTACGAAAATATCAATAGGGTACACCCACGTGGCGTTCTGATTTCTGGCACACTTGCTGATTTGACGCCGAAACAAGCGGACTCGTTTAATCAGTTCAGAAAAGGATTCGGTGACGTGACAGTCATCACATACGATGAGGTACTTAGTCGTATAAAAAAGTTATATGGATTGCAGTATGTGAATCCAGCGCCGACTGCTGAAGGCGATAAAATTTCTGAACCCGTAACAATCGAAGATACGGTCATCGACTTGGAGGAAATTCCGTTTTAAGTAGCAGCTAGACGGTAACCTTGCATCAGCTCGTTCCACCGCACAATTTCTCCCACAACTTCCTTATAAATCGACGGTGGTAGGGTCACCATAGTAGAATTACAGATAGAGAAAAGTACTCAAATGTCGTTATAGATGTTTGGGTATTTTTTTGTATCTGTTAAATGATTCGATTCTCTTTAGCTATATTCTCAAAAATTTATTCAAAATATTGATTTATTATAATAAATATGTTATATTATACATGATAATGGCAATTATACCTTATATGCCAGAAAGAGTTGGCTCCTTAAGTAATGAGGAGTCTGCTGCCTTTTCTAAGTCTTTTCAGCATGACTGGGATTACATCCGCTCCGAGGAACGGTTGAGTGGGTCAGAAAGTATATTACTCGACAAACTTGAGGGTGATTTTAATTTACCAAATAGCTATGAGCAATTTTTCCCAGCCATACAGTTAGCAGCCGACCATGAGTTAGCCGTACGAGGATTCATGCGAGTTCAAACCATAGGTTTAACAATCAGGCAATGGAATGTCAGACAAAACATGTCCCAACATGACGCCTCATATATAGGTAAAGCCCACCAAGATTTACCCGCCGACAAGCCTAGCAGGTTTTATACAGTTAGTGATATTACTCCTACTGAATACTTCCCACAGTTAAAAAGTCCGACTAATCGGGACTCGATTGACATACCAGAAGGTGAGCCAAGTGTCATATTTGAACCTTACGATGTCGTAGCATCTTCATCGGCTACATTTCATCGTTCACCGCCTTTATCAAAAAACGCGACGAGAACCTTTATGCGTTTAGTGTATATCTACGACTAACAAATTATTCCAACGTATAATTTCACCAACGACTTCCTTATAAATCGACAGCGGTAGGATCACCATAGCAGAATTACAGATAGAGGAAAGTGTCTTGAAGCCGTAAACGACTTTGAGGCACTTTTTTTCATATGTTAAATCATTCGGTTCTCCTATGTTATACTGCGTATTAATAACAAAACTTATCATCATTCGAGGCAATTCTGGCTCAGGCAAAAGTAGTGTGGCTAAAGCTATACAGGAGCAGGTTACAACGTACCCAATGCTTATCGAGCATGATTATATCCGACGTAAGGTGTTGAAAGAAAAGGAAAGCCCAGAGTCAATCAACTCAGAACTTATATATAGAATGATAGTATATGGTTTTGAAAATGGCAGAGATGTCATTCTTGAAGTTATTTTACGACTAGATAGATATAGCTCACTGTTTGAACGACTTATCAAAATTCACCCTGAAAATAACTATTTTTATTACTTTGACATACCATTCAAGGAAACACTTGTTCGACATAATACGAAAGACAATGCCGATTTTGGCGAAGATGAGATGCGCCGTTGGTACAAAGAGGGCGAGGAAACTGGTCATGAAAATGAAGTTATTTTCACGCAAGATAGTTCCTTTGATGAAACGGCGAATCAAATTATTGAACAAACAGGATTAATAAAGGGCTAATCGGCATGTTAATTTTAGTTACAGGAATATCAACCTCTGGTAAATCAACAATGGTAAAAGAATTGTCAAAACGAGGCTACGAGGCTCACGACCTTGAACATAATGGTATCAGTGCCTGGTTTCATAAAGAAAAAGGAACTCGTGACGCAGAGTTTGCTCAAGTACCTGACCGCTCGAAAGAGTGGGCTGATGCTCATGAATGGCGTGTTTCAATGGATTGGGTAAATGATATTGCTAAAAAGGCTGTCGATAAACCAATTTTTCTGTGCGGCGGTGGGGCGAACGAGAAAGAAATAATTACGTTTTGCAATAAAGTTATCTGGCTGAAAACTGACGAAGAGACTATCAGGAGTCGAGTGAATATACCTCGAGATCATACTTATGGCACAAAACCTCACGAGTTGATAGCTGCAATCGAAGGTAATATACAAAAAGAAAAAGAATTCGAGCGATTGGGCGCAATAATGATAGATGCTAGGCGTTCACTTGATGAAGTGGTTAATGATGTTATTGAGAAGATAGTTTAAGTTTTCAAGGCTTATTCTTGGATTCACGGTGATTTTATATTCACAGGAATCTCAAATCGACATTGGTTACTGAATGTTGTAAATCAAGCCTAATCTAACAGATATACGGGTTTGTTCACTCCCTTAAGGTGTATAATGACGCTATATGAGCGCACTTTTTAAGAGAACAAAAATATTAGCATCTGTTGGTCCGCCGGTCGATAGTCCAGAGACGTTGGAGCAGATGGTGGTAGCTGGCGTGAATGGCTTTCGCCTTAATTTTAGCCATGCCAAACCAGAAGATGCTGACAGACTAATTCCCTGGATTCGTGAGGCGAGTAAAAAAGTTGGTAAACCTGTGGCGATTCTTCAGGATTTGCAGGGACCAAAAATTCGTCTTGGAAATTTGCAGCATAATATTGATGTTAAAAAAGGCGATGAATTAACGCTTGAATATGACGTCGAACATGATGGAGGCCATCTGCTACCTGTTCAATATAATCTGGCGGAAAAGGTGCAAGAAAACGAGCCAATTTATCTGTTTGATGGAAAAGTAAAAGCGACCGTAATTTCTATAAAAAGTGATAAAGCGATTGTAATTAGGGTTGAGAACGACGGCGTTCTGATGAGTCGTAAGGGTATTAATTTGCCTGATACGGACTTTGGTGGCGACATTCTGACACCGAAGGACATCAAGGATATTGAATACGGCGCTGACAAAGACATAGATTATGTGGCGCTAAGTTTCGTGCAGTCCCCAGATGATATCGATGCACTACGACAGATGTTGGTTGGCCTTGGTTCAACAGCGCAAATTGTGGCAAAGGTCGAGACGAAAGCGGCTATTGCAGATGATGTTCTTGAAGCAATAGTCAAAGTCAGTGATGGAGTTATGGTTGCTCGGGGTGATTTGGCGGTGGAAGTTGGCGCGGAAGTTGTCCCTATTGTACAACGTAAAATCATTGCACTTTGTCGAAAATATGGAAAATTATCAATCGTCGCGACGCAGATGATGGCTAGTATGGTTGATGCGCCAGAGCCGTCGCGAGCTGAGGTGAGTGATGTGGCAACAGCGGTTATTTTGGGTGCTGATGCTGTGATGTTAAGTGACGAAACGGCAAACGGCAATTATCCTTTGGAGACTGTAATGGCCATGAAAAGGGTGATTATGTACACTCAGGAACATATCGCCGTTACTCCGATTACTGACATTGTCAAAGGTAAAAAAGGACGACGCGATGCTATTAGCGCCGCTGCGGTTAACTTGGCGGATCAACTTGGCGCCAGTGCAATAGTAGCAGAGACGAAATCAGGCGCCACGGCGTCTAATATTGCTGCAAATCGTCCGAACCTACCAATAATCAGCGTAACCAGTAATCCGCAGGCCGCTCAACAGCTAGCTCTGAGTTATGCCAATAAATCATTTATTCGCCCGGATGGCGAAAAAGCGGGCTTCGAACTCGCTAAAGAACTAAAAGAATCAGGCTTTTTTGATGACGAAGGACCAGTTACGGTTGTTATTGTTAGTGGAAGACAACCGGGAATTACCGGTGGGACTGATACAATTCGCGTTCGTGTGCTAGAATAAAAATAATCATAAAACTAAACAGGGTGGCTCAGGTGGGATTTTTTAAAAAAACAATTCGGGATTTGCCTATAGGTCATGGCAAGCATCATCGTGTTCTGATTCGCGTTGACTATAACGTACCATTAAAAGACAGTGAAGTAGATGATGACTTGAGGATTAGTGCAAGCTTGCCCACGTTACAGTATCTGTTGGATAAGGGTTGTTCACTGGTATTAATTAGCCATCTTGGTCGTCCTGAGGGGCGTGATATGCATTTTAGTCTTGAGCCAGTTGCGAATAGGCTTCGCGAATTGATTGACGCGAAAGTTATTTTTGTCGATGACACGATAGGTGACGTTGCGTATCAGGCGGTACGGACAGCCCCGAAGGGAAGCATCGTTTTACTACAAAACCTCCGCTTTGATTCACGAGAAGAAGATGATAGTGAGGAATATGCTAAGCAAATAGCTCATGCTGCGCAAGCAGATTTCTTTGTTCAGGATGGATTTGGAGTTGTTCACCGAGCTCATACCAGTACTCATGCCATTACACTACTTTTACCAAGCGTCTCGGGGCTTTTACTTGAGCGTGAGTACACGACCATAACGGAGGCCATGGAACATCCGAAGCAACCATTTGTCGCTATACTTGGTGGAGCTAAGGTGAGCGACAAGATAAAAGTTGTCGAGCGATTTGTCAATATTTCAGATACGGTGCTTATAGGTGGCGCAATGGCAAATACCTTCTTGGCATATAAAGGTTATTCAGTTGGTGCAAGTAAAGTCGAGACGGACCAAAGGGATACTCTGGATGGTGTTTATGAGGCGGTGCGACAGAAGGTTGGTGATGATACCGATAATTTTCTTGTTTTACCAACAGATGTTGCGGTCGCGACCTCACTTGACCCGTCAGAAAAGCGACTAAATAAGTCTGTTGAATATATTCATGCTGATGAGATGGCGCTCGATATCGGTGATGAGAGTATTGAACGGTTTACTTCGATAATCAGTAGCGCTAAAACTGTCATCTGGAACGGTCCTGTCGGCATGGATGAATTGCCTGAATTTTCTCACGGATCCGCGCGTACGGCGTTAACCTTAGCGACGCACCCAGACATTGAATCAATTGTTGGTGGTGGCGACACGGCTGATTTTGTACTGAAATGGGATGCCAAAAAAGGCGGTAGTTTTACGCATGTTTCAACAGGTGGCGGCGCTAGCCTAGACCTTATGGCGGGCGAGAAATTACCAGGAGTAGAAAGTCTACTCGACTCATAAGCGAAAATACGTTAAACTATCAAAAGAAAGCATAAGCGAAATGTCATCCACCAAAAAATTAATCGTCGGAAACTGGAAAATGAACTTGGGCATTCATGAGGCCAGTATTTTTGTACACAAAATTGCTCAGGCCATTTCCGTTCACCGCGATGTCGAAGTTGTATTGGCGCCGACGTTTCTTGCACTGCAACCGATTAGCTTGCAGATTGACAGGCGCCAATTTAAGTTATCATCCCAGAATCTATACTGGCGTGACGACGGTCCGTTTACGGGTGAAGTATCGGCGACACAGTTACGGGGACTTGTAGATTATGCGATTATTGGTCATAGCGAACGCCGCCATGTGTTTCACGAGCACGACAAAGACATCAGAAATAAAGTTCAAGCGGCTCTTCGCAATGATATAAAACCGATTCTCTGCATCGGCGAGACGGCACATCAAAGAAGTGACGGTGAAACGAACGATGTGATACATGATCAACTGCTCGGTGGTCTTGCGAATGTCACTAGTGAGGAATTCGGTAGAATCGTTATAGCTTATGAGCCAGTATGGGCTATCGGAACGGGTAATAGCGCGACGCCAGATGACGTCAAAAAGGCTATTCATATGATTCGTCGCCAGATTATGCATCTTTATGGTAAGCAGGCATCTGAAGAAGTCATCGTACTCTATGGCGGTAGTGTTAATGCTTTAAATGGATCTACCTATCTTAATATCGAGGGTGTCAACGGACTACTAATTGGTGGTGCGAGTTTGAACGAACGCGAGTTTTCTACGATTGTTGCCGCAGCGCATCACGAGGGGGAATAATCAATGGCTGATATAGATTTTGAAGAACTCGATAAGGCTGTAAATAATCTTATGGGTAAGGTTGTACCGGATACTTCGAACGATGTTCAAAAAGAAAAATCTTTTACGATTAATAGTACATTAGAACCAGGCGCCACACCAGTGTATGATAAATTAGATTTAGCTGCAAAAAAAATTGGCAATGAGACACTTTTAGGGCGCGATGATTACACTACGGTAGAGGAAATACCAGTAGAAACCGTTATGTTACAAACATTGCCACAGTCTTTAGATAATGATGAAACACAAGTTTTTACACCTCATTCGCAACCAATTACACCAGCCGTGAGTCGACCAAATAGCGGTCGGTTTATGGACGTCGTGCATCCATCGTCAGATATGAGAACTTCAGTGGACACCGGATCACTGGTTATACCTGAGCGTACTAGATCTGTTATACCACCGCAACCTGCTACCGCGCCTAGTCTTGATATGCCCGAACCCGCAGTAGTATCTGAGCCGATTCCTGTTCCACCTCCTATTCAGACCGATCTTGCTCCACTTACACCATTTTTACCAGATGCCAAGGTAGACAAACGCCCACTCGGCGATCCTAATTCTGCTTTAGTCGGTTCAGTAGTAAAAGATGATATGGTTACCGATGAGAATACGGTCGACACTACGAAGACCTATTCGACCCGTGAAGATAATGAAATCAAAACTTCTTTTGATAATACTTTAACACAAGATAGAAAACAAAATGATGATACCCAGAAAGAGTTTGACCCAACATCTATAGGTAACTCCAAGGTAATTGAAGAAAAAGAAATTCTTGCTATTGAAACTGCCGATTCAATTACAGAATCATCGATTCTTTCCGTTGAATCCGGTGATACGGAAAGCTTGAGTAGTGCGGTTGCATCCAACAAACAAGAACAGCCGGAAAGTAAAAAGGATGCGACGACTGGCGACACTTACAATGCTAACAGTGATAACAAATCTCCAAGTAGTATCGTTAAGCGCAAGTCTGGATGGGGCATTGTTGTTATTGTTATTTCAATCATAGTTGTTTGCGCTGTCATTGGTATCGTAGCTTATTTCCTTCTTGTTGGGGTTTGAGAGCCACTATCGTTGCTGTATAGTAGATATAATGGATATTCTTGAGGGTCTTAATCAGGAGCAAGCTCGTGCTGTCGCTCAAACAACCGGCCCACTGTTGGTTCTTGCTGGGGCGGGGAGTGGTAAGACGAAAACGCTTGCTCATCGTATTGCCTATCTTACGCAACATGAATCTATACTACCGAATGAGATTTTGGCAGTTACTTTTACCAATAAAGCTGCTCGTGAACTCCGTGAACGAGTTTGGAAACTAAATGGTTCAGAAAGTTATGAAGTTCCACGAAATTTCATGCCCTGGATGGGGACATTTCACGGTATTTGTGTCCGCTTACTGCGCCAAGATGGCTCGGCTATTGGTGTTGCCTCAAACTATGTGATTTACGATGAAGATGACCGCCAAAGTTTGATTAAATCAGCCATGAAAGAATTATCTTTAGATATACAAAAACTCAAACCGCGCGCGGTTAGTAGTAGTATCAGTAATGCAAAAAATGAACTCAAAACACCGGAGGATTTTGAAGCAAGTGCGCAATATCCGCAAATGCGACAAATCGCCAAGATTTACGCACGTTACGAAAAACTGCGAAAGGCCGCCGGTGCATTAGATTTCGACGATTTGTTAATCGAGACCGTACGCTTGTTGCGTGATCGCAAAGACATTCGTGACAAATGGCGTCTGCATTTCAAACATATTTTGATCGACGAATACCAGGATACTAACGCTGCTCAGTATGCCATCATGAAGTATCTAGTAAATGACACGCAAAATATCTGTGTAGTTGGTGACGACTGGCAATCGATATATAGCTGGCGCGGTGCTGACTTCACGAATATATTAAATTTTGAACGCGATTATCCTAGCGCGACAGTTATCAAACTTGAACAAAATTATCGCTCTACCAACGCTATCCTTGAGGCTGCCCAATCTGTGATTAGTAAAAACAAGGTCCGAACGGATAAGAAATTATGGACGGATTTAGGAGAGGGCATACCTGTAGAGATACATGCGACGCATGATGAGCAGGAAGAAGCAAGTTTAGTCGCGGGTAGAATCGCGACACAAGTTGAAACGAAAGTCCGCAGTTATCAGGATTTTGCAATTCTCTATCGTATGAATGCTCAGTCAGCGCCACTTGAACGTGCACTCAGGCTACAGCGAATTCCGTATCAACTGGTTGGTGGTGTCAGGTTTTATGATCGCAAAGAAATCAAGGATATTATCGCCTATTTGCGCGTGATTTATCAACCGAACGATAGGCTGAGCTTTAGTCGTATCGTGAATATTCCAGCACGGGGTGTTGGCGCGACAAGCTTGGAAAGATTTTTGACATGGCAAGGTGCAACAGGTATGAACGTCATTGATGCATTGAATCATGTACATGAAGCTGAAGGGTTGACGCCGAAGGCAAAAAGCGCGCTCGGTGCGCTCGGTAACCATATACGCGAATTGGCAGGTATGTTGGCGGAAGGATCGGCGCCGACAGATATTATTGAACGTCTATTAGTACTGACGCAGTACAGACAGCACCTCCGTGACGGAACACCACAGGCCGATGAGCGCGAAGAAAATATTGGGTCACTGCTGTCGGATGTGCGAGTATTTGCTGATTTGCCAGAATTTTTGGAGGAAACTGCCCTCATAGCAAGTAGTGACAGTGCCTCAGATGGGGATAAGGTAACACTTATGACGTTACACGCAGCAAAGGGTTTGGAGTTTCCGGTTGTATTTATGGTTGGTATGGAAGAGGGAATTTTCCCGCATGGTCGAGTTTATGATGCGGGACCAGCGGAACTCGAAGAAGAGCGCCGACTTTGCTATGTAGGCATGACTCGCGCTCGACAGGAACTTCACTTGACGTATGCACGTTCACGCCTTCAATTTGGCCAACGCGCCTATAATCAGATTTCAAGATTTATTTCAGATATGGGTGATCAAGTTGTAGCAATCGATGAGCCTTCGTATGTAGCAGATCATACTGATAGTCATTTTGTGAGCGATGAATTACCGTTTGAATGTGGCGATCGTGTCAGAACAGTCGCATTTGGTGATGGCGAGGTAACCGAAATTGATGGTTTGGCTGTTACCATCAAATTTGACCGTGGTGGATTCAAAAAATTGAATGCTGAATATGCTCGTTTGGAGAGAATCGGATAATTATTTTAGAGATTGCTGATTGTTCGACTATACTTCTAAGTTATAATAGATATATAGCCATTGATAGTGCGGCTTGTTATACATGAGAATATCGTTTTTATTAGCTAATATCACTATGCGCCATCTGTTGATTGGAGGGACATTATTACTTTTATCCATATTTGGAAGCATTAGTTATGCTTCGGCCGATTCTAATGATTCCTCAAGAAATGGCAGACTAATTACGATCCACGATAGAGGTGGCGAAAAGGTTATTCTTACACACGCTCAAACCGTTCGTGATGCACTTTATGATGCACATATTCCGATAGTTAAAGAAGATCATGTTGAGCCGAATCTTGACGAACAATTAGTCGCGACAGACTACACGGTTAATATTTATCGGGCACGACCGGTTATTGTCGTTGATGGAATGTTGCGTGAGAAAATTATGACTGCAGCGCAGACGACCAGCGCAATAGCCTCGGAGGCAAATATAGAGCTTCATGATGAGGATAAAACCAAACTGTCAATAAGTAGCGATATTGTCGCCGATGGCGCAGGCGTTATGCTTACAATTGATAGGGCAACACCATTTATATTTGAACTTTATGGTACTGCACGGACTGCTTATACGAGTGCAAAAACTGTTGGTGAGATGCTGAAGATAAAGCACATAGTACTTGAAAAGGATGACACACTATCGGTTCCGGCCGAAACAGCAATCACTCCGAATATGAAGGTGGCACTTTTACGGAACGGAATTCAAACGACAACTGTTGAAGAGCCTGTTGTTTTCTCGACGCGACGCATACAGGACGTTGACCAGTCGGCCGGTTATCGTAAAGTTCAAACTCCAGGCACGAATGGGCGCAAAAGTGTAACTTATGAAATAATTGTTCAAAATGGAATAGAAATTAGCCGTAGGGCAATTCAGACAGTTGTACTCGAACAACCAAAAGAACAAGTGGAAATTGTTGGCGCTAAGCCATCATTTAGCGGAGATTTCGCCGCAGCCCTCGCCAAGCTTCGTTCATGTGAATCCGGTGGTAATTATGCAAACAAGAAGAATCCATCATATCGTGGTGCCTATCAATACTCCTATAGTACATGGGCGAATTACGGCGGCTATTATGATCCTGCTGATGCACCGGTAGCCGTTCAGGATCAAGCAGCTCGAAACACCTATGTTAGGCGCGGTTGGCAACCGTGGCCACATTGTGGCAAAAGCTTGCCGGACACGTATCGATAATGCCAGATAAATCTCTTGGGCAACATTGGTTGTATGACCGTTCGGTTTTGAAGCATATTGCCGATTGTGCGGAGATCACTTCAGACGATACCGTGCTTGAAATTGGCCCCGGACTCGGCACATTAACATCAGAACTGTTGCGTCGTGCAAAAAACGTCATCGCTGTTGAATTTGACTCTGAACTTGCGCGCAAACTTCCTGGTCAATTCCCCGGTACGAATTTGACTGTTATTAGCGAAGATATTTTACATTTTGATTTGTCGTCACTACCTGCGGGATATAAAGTTGTTGCTAATGTTCCCTACTACATTACGAGTAAAATTGTTCAGATGCTTATGACGGCGAATAATAAGCCATCGATTTCAGTACTGCTTGTTCAAAAAGAAGTCGCCCAACGAATTGCTGCAAAATCAGGTGATATGAGTATTCTTGCCATTAGCGCACAGGTTTTTGCCGAGGCTTCGCTTGGTGATATTGTACGCGCTGAGCTATTTACTCCACCACCAAAAGTTGATAGCCAAGTTGTAATTCTTAAAACACGTACTCAACCAATGGTTACATCAATCGATGAAACAGAGTTCTTTCGTATCGTTAAGGCGGGATTTTCTGCTAAGCGTAAAAAACTTCGTTCATCACTATCTGGTGGACTAGGGATTTCAAAGCAAGATGTCGAGGAACTACTTACGAGAGCATCTATTTCACCCGATGTTCGTGCTGAAGACCTTACTATTGACGACTGGCTCAGGCTTGTTCGTCTTGGTGTCTAGCGTGCGTTTCCTTGAAGATTATCTAAGATATAAACCGGTAAGTCATTATCTATGTAACGTTTGATATCGATTGTTTGAAGGAATGTTGGCAATAGGGCATTTTCAGTAGGGTTAATATAGGCTACTCGTGTTAGTTCGAATCCGTGTGATGGAGTGGAGAGATCAATTGTATCTGTGAAATCAGCCTTGTTCTCAATATGGAAGAAAAATTCTAGTTTTTCGGTCTTTTCACCATTGTTATTCTGGACTATGAACTGCTGAATAAAGAGTAGTTTACCAATGTGTGGTGTTACGCCTAATTCCTCGATGAACTCTCGAGTCAGCCCGTCGTGTAGTGATTCTCCTGGATCTAGTCCGCCACCGGTTGTCGCCCAATATTCAGCTTCACTACCATCACGCATGCGATGCTTAACGGCGAATAGGCTACCATTGTCGTCCAAAATGATACCCCTGACATTTACTCGTCTATTCATATCATATAATTATACATTACATCTGTTACAATATACATAATGGGAAAAAATCTCTACATAACAACAGCAATTCCATATGTCAATGCAAACTTGCATATTGGAAATATGCTCGACTATATTTATGCTGACGTGTGGGCGCGGTATCAGAAACAAAACGGCAAAACTGTTCGTTTTCAGGTAGGAACCGATGAACATGGTAATAAGATTGCAGCTAAAGCAGCGGAAGCAGGTATTACACCTAAAGCATATACCGACCAAATGGTTGCAAATGTTGTACCATTGATTCAAAAAGTAGGCGCCGAGTATACTGATTTCGTGCGCACAACTGACGCACATCATGAAGCAGCCGTGCAGTGGATTTGGCAGAAACTGCAACCATATATCTACAAAGGTACCTATGAGGGTTGGTATTGTGTCGGGCATGAGGCATTTTTCACCGACAAAGAAGTCGAGGCTACAAATGGCGTCTGCCCCGATCACCAGAAGCCTTATGAACGTATTAGCGAAGATAATTACTACCTAAAAACAAGTGCCTTTACTGATCAAGTTCGTGAGGCAATCGAAAAAAACAAAATGCGTATAGTGCCAGAGTTTCGTAAAAAAGAATTTCTCGAACTCATGAAGGATGGATTGAAAGACGTTAGTATTAGTCGTCCGCGTAAAAGCTTAGCGTGGGGGGTTCCTGTCCCTGGTGATCCGGATCAGGTTATGTATGTTTGGCTTGATGCGTTAGCAAATTATATAACTATTCTTGGTTATCCCGACCACGCTGAGTGGCAAGATTATTGGCCTGCTGACGTGCAGGTTGTTGGAAAAGACATTTTGCGTTTCCATGCGGGTATATGGCCAGCGATGTTGCTAGGACTTGGTTTGTCGCTTCCTAAAAAACTTCTCGTCCACGGGTTCGTCAATATCGGTGGGGCAAAAATTAGTAAAACAGTTGGCAATGTCATTGATCCTAATAAGGTTATCGATGTATACGGCCTTGATGCTTTTCGCTACTATATGACGCGCCATATTCCAACGCAGGATGATGGTGATTTTACCTGGGAGAAATTTGAAACAGCATACAATACTGAACTTGGAAACGATTTGGGAAATTTAGTGCAGAGAGTTTCAATGATGATTATGAGGTATCAGGCGGGCGTTATCGGTGAGGCTCCACAATCTGAACATGATATGCAGCCATATCGTTTGGCAATGGATAGCTTGAATTTCAACGAGGCACTCGATGGTGTGTGGTTGATGGTCCGTAGCTTGAATCAGTACCTAGAAAATGTTAAGCCATGGGAAGTGGCGAAACAGCGCGAAAATGACAAAGAGGCTGAATCTCATTTGACTGAAATCTTGGCGACTGCCGTCGGAACCTTGATGCAAATTGCTGACCTGCTTGTGCCATTCATGCCACATACTGCTGACGTCATTCACAAGACATTCGAAACGGGTGTAATTGTAGAGACAAATGGTGTATTGTTTCCGAAAATTTACAAACATACAGCTGACCCGCACGTATCAAATCAACTAAAATCGTCATCTTCAAAAAATGATCAACCAACTTCCAATCCCCAACTTACAACCCCACCAAGTCAAGCCTAGTGTCAGCTTGATTGATACGCATTGCCATATTCATGAAGCGGACTATCCTTTGCTTGTTGACGAAGTACTACAACGGGCTGTTGACGCTAATATCGTTAAAATGATGTTAGTCGGCACTAGCGAACAAAGTTCTCGAGATGCAATTGCGCTTGCAGCTAAGCACGATAATCTTTACGCGACAGTCGGTGTTCATCCACACGAGACTAAAGATGGCTATAGTGCTGTCAATGACCTAGCGCGTGATGATGTAGTGGCGGTTGGTGAAATCGGTCTGGACTATTTTTACAATCACAGTCCACGCAAGGTTCAGATTGTTGCTCTTGAGTCCCAAATACAAACAGCTCTCGACAATAATTTACCAATTATTTTTCATGTTCGTGATGCATTCACAGATTTCTGGCCAATATTCGATAACTTTCATGGTATAAGAGGTGAATTGCATAGTTTCACCGATTCACAGCTTAATTTAGATGAAGGATTTAAACGTGGTCTTTACGTTGGAGTTAATGGTATCAGCACGTTCACGAAAGACCCAATACAACAACAAATGTATGCAACTATTCCTCTCGATAGAATGTTATTAGAAACCGATGCACCATTCTTGACGCCAACGCCACATCGTGGTACTATAAACGAGCCTGCATTTGTTAGTGATGTTGCAAGTTTTCATGCAAAGGTTCGTGGTAGAGAACTGAGCGAAATCGCAACTCATACCACAACAAATGCTTCTACGCTATTCAATCTGTAGCCTGAGCGAGGTACAAATACAAACATGCCAAAAAAATACCAAACTCACATGGATTTTTTATTATGCCAAGCAACCCAACCAATACCGCCTTTATGATTCCAGGAAATACCGATAAGCAACCTCGGCAGAATTTTAATTTTGGATCGAATTTGACCCACGAATACGCTAATCTACAGTTCAAAGAAGTCATAAATAATAATTTTTCAACTCAAGATGAATCACGTTCAATACAAATATCTACTCAGAGAAATAATTTGGAAGCCATATTTAATCCTAAGCCATCTGCGGAACAAATAGCTAAAATGATGGAGCAAATTAGTATTTATTTGACACAAGAAGCTGATTTGATTGAATCATATCGTATCAAGCAACTAAACGGAGATGCATAATGGGGCTATTAAAACTTTTAACTGGATCAGATTCAGTAAAGTTTCCTCGTTTTATGTTTACAGGAAAAATAACTCGTCGTGAATTAATTCAACGTGAAAGTGAAATTGGCGGTCATCTTTTTGGGCAAATTCCTATCGGCCATCATCGTCAGTTTTTCAATCTAGATCGGACAACTTGGGTGTGGTATGAAGAATGGCGTGATGAAGATGGAGAGATGCAGAATACAACTACTCGCTATGAAATACATAAAAACGGTGTATTAAAAGTTCAAGAAGGTACGCCATATTATTATATCGAAGGTCAAGAACTTGATAATTTTGTCACTGCAACGCGAACATATTATGATCGTGTAACACATGATATCTATCGTCGCGATCCTTCAACCGGTCAGCCACTAGCAGTATAAGTTATAATAGGAATGAGATGATATATATTGATCATGCAGCGGCGACTCCGCTCGACCCATCTGTATTGGCTGTCATGCAGTCATATTTTGCTGATGATTTTTATAATCCATCGAGTCCGTACGCACCAGCAATTAAAGTTCGTCGTGACTATGAGTCGGCAAAGGCGATGATTGCGAGTATTATCGGCGCCCGATCTGGTGAATTAATAATGACTGCTGGTGCAACAGAATCGGTTAATCTGGCATTTGGTGGCCAATCAGGTCACGTCATTATAACTGCTATTGAGCATCAATCTGTATTGGCTGCTGCAGAAAAACACGAACATACAGTTGTTGGAGTTAATCATTATGGACAGGTTGATCCAATGGAAATAAAAAAAGCGATTCGACCAGATACATGGTTAATTAGTGTTGGACTTGCGAATAACGAAATTGGTACTATCCAGCCACTGAGTAAAATCAGTGAAATGATTAAGCAAGTTCGTGATGAACGTCTCGCGATGGGTAACATGACGCCATTGTATTTACATAGTGATGCATCACAAGGCGCGGGGCAATTAGATCTTCACGTTTCACGACTAGGTGTCGATATGTTAACTCTCAATGCCGCAAAATTGTATGGACCGAAACAAGTCGGTGTTCTTTATGCCTCGCGCGCAGTTAAGCTTCGGCCACAGATTGTTGGCGGAGGACAGGAGTCAGGTATGAGAAGCGGAACGGAAAATGTTGCAGGTGTCATTGGTATGGCAACGGCATTTCGAAAAGCTGATGAGTCGCGTAAAGAAGAGGTTGTTAGATTGACAAAACTACGTAACTTTTTAGAGTTAGAACTGACGAATGCTTTTCCTGAGGCTGTAATTTCTGGACATCCTAAACATCGTTTAAGTGGGCATTTACACATATCTTTTCCTGATGTTGATGCCGAGCGTCTGATTTTTGGGCTTGAAGCAAAGGGGGTACTGCTTGCAACTGGCAGTGCCTGTGCTGCCAATAAAGGTACTCGTTCGCATGTTCTCATAGCTATTGGGCTAGAAGACAATGTGGCGGATGGTAGCTTGCGGATTAGCCTTGGCAAAGATAATGACGAAACTGCCATTCGCCAAGCATCCGAATATATTATTAATGAGGTTAATCGTGAAAAGCAAAGGCTTGGTATATGAAATTCATAGCAACACTTATTGGTCTTTTGGTTGCTTTGGCGGTTATAGTTATTGGTATTGGTACATATCTTTCTCCAGATGGATTAAGAAATTGTAAGACCGAGCCAACGACCGAACAAGACTGCGGAGATGTTGACGCAATTGTTGCAATTAGTGGTGGCGACACCTCGGCACGTACAGCGCAAGCTATTTCATTATACAAAAATGGTTGGGCGAAATGGCTGGTATTTTCTGGTGCAGCTGCCGACAAAGCTGGTCCTTCGAATGCTGAAACGATGAAACGACAGGCTATTCAAGAGGGAGTTGCAAGCAGTTCGATTATTATCGATGAAACGAGTGAGACAACTAAAGAAAATGCTGCAAATACATCGGCACTCATGAGTAAATACAGCATTAATTCCGTTATTCTGGTTACGTCTGCATATCATCAACGACGTGCTGGTTTGGAATTTGGCGCACGCGCAGGTTTGGCAATTAAGGTTATTAATCATCCAGTTGCCTCAGATAATCAATGGTCGTCTTGGTGGTGGACTACACCTGTCGGATGGTGGCTGGCACTTAGTGAACTTTTTAAGATCGCTGTGTTTTATATAGGTGGAGCGTTATGACAAAAGTCTACGTAGGTATGAGTGGTGGTGTAGACAGTAGTTTAACCGCAGCACTTTTAGTTGAGCAAGGCTATGATGTTACGGGCGTGTATATGAAGAATTGGACCAAAGATTTACCTGGTATGATTTGTCCATGGGCAGATGATTTGGCGGATGCGAAAAGGGTCGCAGTTCAGCTCGGTATTAACTTTAAGGTGTTTGATTTTGAGACCGAATATAAACATAAAGTTGTTGACTATATGATTGAAGAGTATAAATTGGGTCGTACGCCAAACCCAGACATTATGTGTAATCAAGAAGTGAAATTTCGCCTATTTCTTGATACTGCACTTGAAGATGGCGCCGATATGATTGCGACAGGTCACTATGCGCGTGTTAAAGATAGTGTGTTGAAGCTAGCAGCTGATTCCAACAAAGACCAAACATACTTTTTGTATCGCGTTACAGGCGAAGCATTAAAAAAGACATTATTTCCACTCGGAGATTATACAAAACCTATTGTTCGTAAAATGGCACAGGAGCGTGGTCTAACAACAGCAGCAAAGCCTGATAGCCAAGGCATTTGTTTCGTTGGTCAAATTGGCATCAGAGATTTTCTTTCGGAATACGTTGACCAAAAACCGGGTGAAATTCTTGATAAGAAGACCGGTAAAGTTGTTGGTCATCATGACGGTGCAATTTTTTACACACTCGGCCAGAGACATGGTCTGGATGTTGGTGGCGGATTGCCATACTATGTTGCTGGAAAGGATATGGATAAAAATGAGGTTTACGTAACTAGAGACCTGAATGACTCATCACTATGGCTTACAGAAGTTAAATTATCTAATTTGCACTGGATTAACGTCAACTCTCAACTCCCAACTCTCAACTCCCATATCCAAATCCGTATCCGTCATCGAGCACCATTGGTATCAGCAAACCTATCTGGAGACACTCTTCATCTAGACGAACCACAACGTGCAATAACTGCTGGACAATCGATTGTCATATATTATGGTGATACTTGTCTAGGGGGTGGAATTGTAGCATAAATTTAATATATTATTTAAAAATTTTTGGTATAAAATTACAACTTGCATCTAGAGCGATTTCATCTACGTCGTATTTAGTATCTACTTTGTTAGCAAGAACACCCGATTTGTCGATGCGATTAAGTACAGACATCGCTAAATGCTTCTTTTTATCTAGGGCTTTGTTAATCTGAAAATTACGTGGATCGTTCCAGTATTTATGGACTGCATCTATAAAAAAATAAGGTATCTTTTCGTCAAGCGAACTATCGATAAGTTCGAAAGCTCGCTCTTCAGCAATGTCTCCGTTAACTGATTCGTTACGGCAATTATCATTTGCACCAAAGCTATCCTCTGTCCAAATATTCGATAGGTCAGTTATGTGTAGCCTATCTGCAAATCGACGCGGTGAAGTTTCCATGTTGGCTCTCCATACGCGTCCCTTGATCCTCCCGTTTACCAAATCAAGAGTTTCGCGAAGTGATGACTCAGGGTTAAATCCTTGTCTTTGCGCATAAAAGCTAAATGGGACAACCAAACCTTCTTCATAGACTCCGTACTTACCTAGTTGGTGGATGGTCAAATCTTGCCAAAAAACGACCTTGGATGTATTTGGCCTAGTCGGATCATAAGCGTGTTTGACGGCGGTAGAAGTAGGATCCAAGGGTGTGTGCGATAAATTAAGTGCGCGTCGTAAATTTCTCTTTTTTTGGTAGTGGTTTTGGATGTGACTTATGTATCTTGGGCTCATTGATATCGTGTCAATGTCATGATTTATGCCAATGACATCTTCATCTTTGTCGTCAAATGCACCTTCGTAATAACTAAGTAGAATTGCGGAGTCCCATAGATTTTTCCGTAATCTACCAATAATCGGTTTCTCAAACAAGCCTAATTCAGTAGTCCGAATATCAAGCGAAGGGAATTGTTCTATGCTTTTGTGAATTAAATCTATAGTTTTATCAGTGTCTGTTTGAGGTGCATCGAGCGTAGAATTTGGATATAGTACAACTGAAAATTGTTTGTCTGTTATTTGTTTAGAGTAGTTACCTAGAGCGGTCTGAATATGCTGATGTTCCGAGTGTGCGGCAATAGGAATTAATACAACAGTTCGCGCAAGGTCAGTGTCGCTACTTTGAAAATCTTTGGCTATGAAGTTAATTTCTTCCATATCGGGTACGGATTGTTCTGCAAGATAATTTTCTACTAATCGTTTCTTATCTGGCATTAATGATCGTAGAGCTTGTTCATCCAATAGCTGTTTGTCACTATAGTTGGAAAGATTAAAAGCATTTGTTTTTTGCTCACTATAATTCATAGGTCATAGCATATAATTTTTATATGAAAAAGACAAATATATATTTTCACGAATTAGTTTGGTTATATAACTTGCCTGCTTAATGTCCGGTAGGTATACTGGGTTTATATGGCATTTACTACAGAAGAAGTGCGTCAGATTGGTGATATTGTCGTTGAAGTGACGACACCTATGTTTGAGCATGTTATTGAAACACTAGACCGGCGAATTGATGGCGTCGATTTGCGCCTTGACCGTGTCGAATCTCGTCTTGACGGTGTCGAATCACATTTGACGACACTTGAATCTGAATTTCGTGATTTCAAGGAAGAGACTCGCAGTAAGTTCGCAGTTCTCGAGGAAAAAATTGATCGTATTGAACAATTGCATCTTGATCGGTTTGAAAATGTCGAAGATGATGTACGCCACCTATATCACTTAGTAAATAAACTAGAAAATGGTACTAAGGAAGAAAAACAATTTGCTGAATCTGCAATCATTGATCATCTCCCTGCTATCTACAAAGCGATTACACTACTCGCAAAAAAGCATCATATTGAGTTGTAGCGTGAAAAACTCACACAAATCCCATCCCTATACCAGTTATTGAGTGCAGGTTGCTATAGTATAGGATGAAGCTAATGGTTTTACCTAGCATATATCGTTAAGCTTAACCATAATGTATAATTTAATTAATAAAATCGTAATTTAGAAAATGTAGCGAAGGTTATAATTGTATAGAAGAAATATTATGATACTAAGGCTAATCTCTTTATACTATATTGTCCTTCAAGGCGCATATATATGAAATTTTTAGATTATGTTCGGAAGCCCCCGTCTGGCGCGAGAGATGGCTTTACTATTGTAGAGATTTTAGTAGTAGTTGTTATAATTGGCATTCTTGGTGCAATAGTTTTTATGTCGTATGGCTTTATGCAAAACAAGGCCCGTCTAAGTGTTGTTGATTCTGATTTGGTGGCTCTTAGAGATGGCATGTTGTCGTACAAAGCAATAAAATTCGAGCTACCTCCAATTGGTGATTCATGGAATGGTAATACAAATCCTCCAAGCTGTACGACTTGGACGAGCGTCCTAGACGCAATAAAGGCTGAAGGAGTTGGGCAAAATTTTTCATATGTTGATCCGTGGGGGAATTGTTATGGATATGACGACAATGATTGTAATTCGGGTGCGGCAGCTGGAAGTTCTTCTTTCGTGATAAGTGCTGGAGGTGATGGAACTATAGGGACCGGTGACGATATTTCACTGAAAGTAAGTAGTGGATGTTAATCTGTTATAATAACAGAGATGAATACCGAAACCATCCGCAACGAATACCTGAAGTTTTTTGAAGATAAAGGCCATAAGGCCATCAGGCGCGCACCGCTTGTGCTACATGACGATCCGACGACACTGTTTACGGGCAGCGGTATGCAACCGATTATTCCTTATCTTTTGGGCGAACCTCACCCTGATGGCAAACGCCTAGTCGACAGCCAGACCTGTTTGCGCGCACAGGATATTGATGATATTGGAGACAATCGCCATACGACGTTTTTTGAGATGCTTGGCAACTGGAGTTTTGGCGACTATTTCAAACAACAACAAATTGAATGGATGTTTGAATTTCATAAAGATATTGTCAAACTTGATATGAGTAAATTATATGTTACTTGTTATATTGGTGACGATAAATATGATATTCCTAAGGACACCGAAGCGGCAGATGTATGGGCACGTTTATTTACAGATGCTGGACTGACGAACGGTCAACAAGATATCGGTAGCGAGCAAGATGGCTATGCAAAAGGCATGGAAGACGGTGCACGCATATTTTACTATGATGGCAGTAAAAACTGGTGGTCAAGAAACGGTGCTCCAGAAACAACGCCGATTGGTGATCCGTGTGGTCCCGATAGTGAAATGTTTTATCTATTCGACCAAGTGGAACACAATACTGAATTCGGCGAATTTTGTCATCCTAATTGTGATTGCGGTCGATTCATGGAAATTGGCAACAATGTTTTCATGGCATACCGCAAAGTTGCTGAAGGCAGATTTGAACCACTTGAGCACCCGAATATCGATCATGGCTCTGGTCTTGAACGGATATCTGCTGCACAATTGAACAATCCTGACGTCTATAAAATCAGCCTGATGTGGCCAATTATTCAGAAACTCGAATCTATCAGTGGCAAAGAATACGATAGTCATACCGAAAGTATGCGCGTCATTGCTGATCACTTGCGCGCAGCGACTTTTTTGGCTGTTGATGGTTGTCTACCGAGCAACAAACAACAGGGCTATGTGATGCGTCGACTCGTGCGACGTGCCATGGTAAAAGCATTTGATCTTGGTGTCGAACAGAATTTCATGGAGCAGATTGTGCCTGTTATTGCTGACCTATACCATAGTGATTTTCCGGAAGTTGCTGAGAAACGTGAAGAAATAATTGCTGTTTTGATCAAGGAAGAAAAGGCTTTTCGTCAGACACTTCGCAAGGGTCTACAACAAATGTCAAAATTGACTAGTAATGGATTGACTGGCGAAGAAGTATTTATACTTTATGATACCTACGGATTCCCTGTCGAATTATCTGTCGAAGAGGCATTGAAGCAAGCAATCAAACTTTCTGATACTT
Source organism: Saccharimonadales bacterium (SeqCode) (assembly GCA_049298775.1). Taxonomy (GTDB): domain Bacteria; phylum Patescibacteriota; class Saccharimonadia; order Saccharimonadales; family Saccharimonadaceae; genus UBA2112. The sequence continues at coordinate 2,183 of JBAQWG010000046.1, read as the reverse complement.
GGCGTCAAGAATTTGATGTCAAAATGGATGAACAGCGTAATCGTTCGCGTACGGCTACAAAAGGTGAGTTTAAGGGCGGACTGGGCGGAGACTCGTTGATTCACAAAAAATATCACACCGCAACACATCTTTTGCAGTCGGCATTGCGTGAAATTTTTGGCACCGAATTACGTCAGCACGGCAGTAATATTACCGAAGAGCGTCTTCGCTTTGATTTCAATCTCGACCACAAAATGACACAGGAGGAAATCGCAAAAGCTGAAGACTTGGTTAATGGCTGGATTACTGATGATTTACCAGTGACATTTACCCTATATCCTACCAAGGAAGCACTCGATATGGGTGCAATTGGACCATTTGGTGAGCGTTATGGCGAGCAAGTCAATGTCTACAAAATGGGCGACGGTGATACCGTAGCATCACTCGAAATCTGCGGTGGCCCACATGTTGATCATACGGGACAATTAGCAGAGGGTGGAAAAAAGTTCAAGATTATCAAAGAAGAAGCTTCGAGCGCTGGCATCCGTCGAATTAAGGCTGTACTTACTTAGGAAATATCGTCAATGATATATTCAGATATCATATCATTTGGCTGTTGTGCCAATATATACAGGGCGTCAATAATTTTTTTGCCGAATCGACTTGGAAATGCTATTTCGGTGTCATTGAATTGATGTACTTCAGCATTTGCTAAATTTTCATATTGATCAAACTTGTTAGATCCATTATCGCTATGACTTACACTGATGCCAAACGTAGTATTGATTGATTCTGGCTTTACGGAAAGCTCAAGATGAGTTGTTGTGGAATCATCGTTATACAGTGGACGTGTAGAGTCAACGATTACTGTATGTGACCTATGTCGAGGTTCACTCCCAGGGGCATTTTTATATGTATCGGCAACACCAATAACTATTTTGCCTAAATTTCTTGGATGAGAGAGGCGATATTTGGTTCTCCGTTCGTGCGTCACTTCTGTTGATGCATCGATAAGTTTGCTTGCTAGTTGCATGTGTGTCAATGATTTATCAACCTTTTGACCAGAATAGGCTTGTTTAACAAGTCCTTGGAGAAGTTCTGTAGCACTTTCATAATCGAGGGGTGAAATACGTTCAGCTTCGCCAGACTTAACGCCAGGAGTTCGCAAATAGTACTGGGGGGAATCTACGTCGACATGAGATACATATTCCGATTCGTCTCCACTAATGATGAGTTCAGTATGAAAGTTCGGCCATTGCCCATTTTTCGTCAACAAAATCTTTATTTCGCGTGATATCGCTCTACTCTCAAAATGATCAAGATTCATCTCAACATATGCTCGGTCATAGATACGAGGCATTAGCAACCAAAATGTTGTATTTGGGGCTTTATTGCCATCATTATAGAGCTCTACAGCATCAGTAGTCGTGATTCGTTCGCTATAATCATTGAATACAAAAGTCTCCTCTATAAGATCTTTTGACTGTTGAGCAAGCAAAAGTCGCTCGTTAGCATCAATGAGTACTTCTCGTGATGGAATAATATAACTATCTTGTTCAGGCATTATATATATTATAGCATAAGTTATATAATATTACAACCTTTTGGTGGCATAAGCATATCTAGTATATAATGTAGTATATCTATGGTTTTTGAAAAACTCCGCGCGAGCGCTAAACGTAATTCCGATGAAGATTACATCGTTGGACTTGATATTGGTACTGAGTTCGTCAAGGTACTTATTGCAAGTGTCGATGGTGAAATACTTAATATTGTTGGCGTTGGACGTACTCGTCAAAATGTTAGTGATATGTATAGTGGTGCTATTGCCGATATTGCTGGTGTTGTACGCAATTGCGAAGAAGCGTTGGCTGAAGCCGAAGACCAGGCGGGTTTACAGGCTAAAAAAGCGGTTATAGGTATTGCTGGCGAGCTAGTCAAAGGCGTTACTAACACTATCAAATACCGTCGTCCACAACCTGATAAGCCACTCGATGTCTCGGAGATGGAGTTTATCATTGAAAAAGTTCAAGAGCGTGCTCAAGGTAAAGCTCAGAAGCAAATCGCTTTGGAGACTGGTAACGAAGATGTAGAAGTAAAATTAGTTAACAGTGCCCTTGTTAGTATTCATATAGATGGTTATAAAATCAGCAATCCAATTGGGTTTCAGGGGCGTGATGTTGCGGTGCAGATTTATACCGCTT
>JBAQWG010000045.1:0-6873 GCA_049298775.1 Saccharimonadales bacterium (SeqCode) | reverse complement strand
GGTTAAAACGACTCGGCTTGATGTATTCAACAATGTAAATCTCATTGTACTGTCAGTAAATGTTCGGTACTCGCCCGGCGCTATTGTTGACCCGACAGGAAATGCATAAATTTTATCTGAATTTATGCCTGTTTTTATACTGTATATACTGAGATCCACGGTTCGCTTGGTAGGATTATATACTTCAATAAACTCGTTACCCGTATCGCTACCTATGGCGTTTGGCAAAATTTCACTGAGTGACAACGGCACAATATCCCACAGACATTCATTAGCGTACCCACGTAGCATATTATCAGGAATACTCGCCTGAATACCACTGACATTACTACATTCATCATGTGGCGTACAATTTCCATTCGAATCACTATCGTAATAATCAGGCACACTGATTTGCAAACCAGCTAAATTGAGACAACTATCTGGCTGGCAATTGCTGTTTTCGTCCGCCAAATAGCCAGTTGGCATAATTTGCTGCACACCCGGAATATTTGCGCATATATCGACAAGCGTAACAACGTCATATGATGCATTAGGTGGGTAAATGAGTGACGTTAATGATGTAAAGTCTGCTGTCATCGTATCAGTATCTACCAGCATACCTGCATTTATTGGATCAGTCTTTCTTAGCAGAGTTCCATTCGTATTTGAACTAATTGCACCACCTGATGTACCCCAAGTCATTTTATCGATTGCATTTCCCTTTACGTCTATAAGTGACAAGCTATCGCCACCAACTTGAATAGTATTTGATGAGGTGTAGTTTGTGTCGGGAATATATGTATGCGTAGACATAAACACAGTTGATGCAAACGTCAAGAAGCCATGCGAACGAATATACACTTTTGTATTCACCTCTGCCGTAATGCATGTAAACGCTACATTGGCTTTATTTTTGAGACAATAACCATCGACTGCTACATCAGTCGAACCGTTGTTGTATATAGACACAAATTCTGAATTGGAGCTAGACGACTCGCCTGTAATAACATGGCTAATAACCAAACCATCCGTAGAGACAGCGTTGACGTCAGAACTTATAATTAGCCCGCTGAGCTGGCTTATCACAAATACAAAACAGAGTATTACCCTCGCATATTTCATATTCCTTAAAATATACGGTATTTTTACTGCTAAGCAAGCATAGACTTAATCAATTTCTGTTGTAATATCAACATTGGTATGAACATTCACTACATCATCCAAATCATCAAGTGCATCAAGCACCTTAATGATTTTATTTGCTGTTTCACTATCATCAACTTCTATCAGATTTTTCGCAACATATTGTAATTCAGCGTCCTTAACATTGAGTCCCGACTCCACAATTGCCGTACGAACTTTTGCCAAATCTTTTTGCTCTGTATAGACTGTCAGCTCGCCGTCCTCATCAACGGCATCTTCTGCGCCAGCGTCAAGAACAGTGAGCAGGGCATCCTCGCCAGTTGCATCAACTCTAATAACACCTTTACGATCAAACTGAAACATCACACTGCCAGCATCGGCAACACGACCACCATTTTTGACAAGTGCATTTCGCACTTCAGGAAACGTGCGATTTTTGTTATCGGTCGCAGTCTCAATAATAATTCCAACACCACCCGGACCCATACCTTCGTAGGTAATCTCTTCGAGAATCGCGGCATTCTTGTCATTTACTCGATCAATTGCACGCTGAATATTAGCATTGGGCATATTTGCCTGCTTTGCCTTTTCAATCGCAAGCGCGAGCGCCGGATTCATTGTTGCGTCCGTGCCACTCCGCGCCGCAATGGCAATCTGATTACCTATTTTGGTAAAAACAGCACCACGCTTAGCGTCTTTGGCACCTTTTTCGCGTTTGATAGTTGACCATTTACTGTGTCCGGACATAGCATTTCTCCGCAAGATTAGTATATATTTCCTTTATTATAACAGATACGAGTAGTTTCTATGATATAATGTCTCTATGCAAAAACCCGATATTCATCGCCTCATAGAATTACAAAAACTACTTCTTGCTTTTAGTCATGTTGAGCGCAAAGTATATCGCAAACACAAAGATACATATATTTACGAAAACGATACAGAACATAGTTACAATCTTGCTATGACAGCATGGTATTTGGCAAAATGGTTTCCATCCCTCGATCGAGAAACAGTCATAAAAGTTGGACTCGCACATGATTTTGTTGAAATTTATGCTGGAGATACATATATTTACGCCAGTAAAGAAGAGCTCGCGACAAAAAAAGAACGTGAACAAGCTGCGCTAGAGAGATTACTCCAAGAATGGCCAGACTTTGACGATATTTTCGCTGCAATCAACGCTTACGAGTCTAAGGATAGCAACGAGGCAAAATTCGTTTATGCACTCGACAAAATTATGCCTATTATCGCAGTATACATTAATGATGGTCATAGCTGGAAAGAGCAAGACATCACTGTTAAAATGTTGCATAGTGTTAAGAATGGCAAGGTAAGTATCTCACCGGAAGTTGTTCCGTACTATGATGCTCTGATGGAGATTCTGATTCATCACCCGGAGGTTATTCGACCACGTTAGCATCACGCAAATTATATTTTGTTACACGTTGCAGATATATACATACGGCAATAATTACAATGTACGCTGCCCAAACCATCCAAGGTTGTATCTCGATAACTGTTTGCGCCCATGATAGATTCGCAAAATAATGAATAACGTTCACCATGTACGTCAGCAACCATTGTGCCGGGAGCCCAAATATACTTGCAAATAACGGAACAATGACAGCTCCAATGCCAGCAATAAATGTCAGTAACATGGCGAGTGGCACAAATGGCAATATAAGTAGATTTGTTAGTAGCGCGACGTTGCTAAACTGACCAAACGCTATTACTAATATGGGAAGAGTGACGATTGACGCACTGATTGTCTCGCCGAGAATTTGTCTAATTATACCTGGTTTTTTATCCCCAAAAAAATATGCTTGCAAAAGCGGTGCCAAAATCATCACACCGCCAAACGCCGCAAAACTGAGTTGCCAGCCGAGATCATTCCATGCATATGTCGGGTCAATCAATACAGTCACCGATGCGATAAACGGCAACAATACAAGCGGGTGAAATTTACGGCCATAATACCATGCGGCCAAACTCAATCCTGATACCAATCCCGCCCGCGACATACTTGGACTAGCGCCAGTTATCGCAATAAAAGCGACTATCATTGTCGATGACGAAAGTGTTGCTAAATATTTCGACACCTTCACAAAAAGTCGCCGTGCCAATCGCACCAGAATCGTCAAATTATACCCACTTGCGACAACAACATGAGTCAAACCTGTCGCCACCAGTGCTTGTTGTAAATCATCAGGAAGTGCCCGTTTCTGCCCCAACAAATAACCGAGTCCCAAACTTGCCTCCGGTTCTTTGATTGCCATTTGAACATTATACCCAAACCAATCCCTCGCCTGACGCGCTACATCGCCCGGTTCTGGTCGTTCAACTGAAAGTATTTTTGCTCTATATATAGCCGCCGCAAAACTTCCAAACCCCTCTTGTAATACTCCGTTAATTTCCACAAAATCACCACGTTTTATATCCCCCGCACGTGCACTGCTCACCCATATTTTTCCTGCGACAGCATGGTTATTGATTCGTACATCACTCAATCGCAATAGCATTTCTTGTTGTTTACCGCTATCCGGATCGTCGGATATTCTTCCAGTAATTTGAACAATATGACCTGTTAGATTTTCATAAACCGTCAGTTGTGTTTCCAAAACAGACCCGCGCCAGAGTCCAATCAAAAAACCGGCAATTATTATAACCGGCAAGAGTATAATCAATCGCCTCCACATAACAAACGCCGCCATTGCCACCGCAATGAGCAACCACGCGACAGAATTAAAAATAGTCTGGTTGATCAATGGAATTATCGCAGTACCCGTAACTATTCCCGCGCTCGCTAGTGCAATCAACCACGAAGGATGAACCTTTCTTTTCAGTTGCCACATTTGCATACCACTTAGGATACACGATATGTCATACTAGAGACATGGATTCACTGAGAATATTTGAAAATAAACAGGAGCTCGCAACGGCTGTCGCCGAACAAACTATTGCCTTACTCGAAATTGCTATCAAAAAATACGGGGTTGGCGTATGGGTATTGTCTGGCGGTACAACACCAATGCTCGCCTACGAAATTATTGCTCATGAATACAAAAACGAGATTGATTGGAAAAAAATATTCGTAATAATTGGTGATGAACGCATCGGACAACTCGATGGTCCCGATAATAATTGGCATGATATCGAAGAGGTACTATTACGACACATCCCCGTACAAACAATCCGACCTTCAAATAATCTCAATCCGGCTGATGTAGCGATAGAGTATGAATCGGCAATCGACCGTTTACCCAAAAACTCAAGCAATCTCCCGCGCCTCGATGTCGTTTGGCTCGGTGTTGGTCAGGATGGTCATACGTTATCACTCTTTCCTGGTCACGACAGCTTGAAACCAACACGACACTTGGTCATACCTGTCACTGATTCTCCCAAACCACCAAGCGACCGAATTAGCCTAAGCTTGCGAGCACTTACTGGTGTAAAAACAGCGCTGATTATTGCCAGTGGTCAGGATAAAAAGGATGCCATAGTAAAAGCGCGTTCTGGTCAACAACTACCAATAGCACTTGCAACTCACGTCATTACAACCCACAAAGGTCATGTTCGCTGGCTACTCGATAAATCTTCCGCACCAACAGATTGACAACACCTCTATAAATTGTTATATTTACGAGAGCTTTTTACAGCCGATATGGGTCCATAGCTCAGCTGGTTAGAGCACCTGCCTTTTAAGCAGGGTGTCGTGGGTTCAAGCCCCACTGGACCCTCCAGGAAATTATTACAGATTAAACAAGGCGCCGGTCGCGAAGTGGCGCTTTGTTTAATTGAGGTAAAAGTCATAAACAGCCGAGCAGGTAAACTATGGCTTCTGCGCAATTAATTTTGCACTCTGAAATGCCTTACCTGCTGGATTTTGCGTCCCACTCACTACTTCGTCATAAAGAATGATTTTCCATCCAGAGTACAACTCCCTCAATTCATTCTTATGAAGCAGAAAATCAATGCCTTCACTCATATCGGAGTTGTAGTCAGTATAGCTCGTAATTACGTCTACACCGTCACTAGCAGTCCACTCCTGCATATTCTTTACAGCAGTTAGTGCATCAGATCGATTCAGAAAATGAAGAACCATCGTACAAGCCACGGCATCGAACTGCGTATCAAAATGCAGTTTCTCTAACGACTCAGCTATCACATGAACTTTGTTGGGATACTTCTCGCTAAGCACATGAAGCTCATCTACACATTCCATATTTGTTTCAGTAGCCGTCACCTCAAAACCACTCTCAAGCAGAGGAATAGTGTTATTACCGAATCCAGCGCCAATATCAAGAGCAGTACCACACTGCTTGTACTTCAACATTTCAACAACTTGCTGGCGTGGATATTTCGGATAAAAGAATCCGTTTGATTCAATAAAACCAGATTCTGTAACCTTCATGCTTCTATTGTACTCTATTTTATTTTTGGACAAAATATTTTAAATATGATATTATATATTAATCATGACAGGTGAAAAGAACCCCTTCGACGAAACTATTTGGGACCCCAATAACCCGGAGCAAGCAATAGAAGACCCTATGCACGGTCCATCGGCTACTTTTGATTTGCTTCAAATACCAGCAATTCCTAATGGTGACGGCACTTATTATCAACCAGGTGGCTACTATGCTTTTAATACAAACACTGTAGACGCAAACGGACAACCGATAATTGAAATTGCCTCCCCAATGCTAGCTACATCTCGATTCACACGGCAAGTTGGTTCACAATTGGAGTGGCTTAAGACCTTTCACCAAGACGGCGACGCAGGACTCGCGAGACTCGAAGCCAAACGCCAACAGCAACGCATGAAAGAAAATGGCTATACCCTAGCTTTCAAAGACACCGATGTATGCGGGGGTGGTAAAAGACTTAGTGATTGCGAAACGGCTACTGAAATGAGAGATGCTGCACACGAATATGCAGACAGGCAAACCACAGAACAACCTGGTGATGGAAAAATGATGAGCGAACTAGCATGGCTCGGCAAGAAGTGTGGAGAATGTGCACTTGCGTGTTCGGTTGCTATTCAAACTTATGACGGACTCCCAAACGGTATTACAAGATTTTCTAATACTAAGCCCCTCGAAGCTGATTTTACTATTGAAGTAAAAGATTACCGCAAGTACCTATAGCCAATTCATACGTTGAAATGAGTTAACACTTATCAAATGGCTTTTACTTTCTTTCGTCAAGACTTCTGTAGCCACAACCTCAATCGGCTGAGTAGCATCCACAAGTATGACGCCCAGCTTCCTATATTCTCTTGCAACTGTTTTATGTCGTTCCACCAGTACCTGGAGTTTATGTTCTCTGTGAAAAAGGTTCATCCTTTAACAGTTAAAAAAGTCCGCATATGATATAGACCTACTTCTGTTAAATGATGAGCCTTCTATAGACTAGCGCCAGACAGTACTGCGATGTACGCTGCAACGATTAGCAACAGTTTGTAGTGGCCAGTTGCTCTCGCTTTTGGGAGAGGTTAGGATTGGTAGAATAGGCTATAACAGGCCTCCTTTCTTTATTTATGTAGTTGTAACTACAGTATACGGAGTGCCTGCTTTTTTGGTTTGATTTATGTTGCAAAGGTAGTAAGTTGATACGGACCTGAATTCCAATCCCAATCTTTCCACCTAGGTTTTTCTAAGAACGATCTCTCGTTGTTCGAATGGGCTATGCCAATTGTAACGTTTACGTGAGCGACTGTTAAGTATATTTTCAACTTCTTGTAGC
>JBAQWG010000044.1:0-8538 GCA_049298775.1 Saccharimonadales bacterium (SeqCode) | reverse complement strand
GCTTGATGGTAGAGCGTTGGAAGAGACGGGCACTATGCTCGAAGATGCAAAACTATGTGATTATGGGATTGGATTTTATTTTACGTGTGATGCACAGATGGGAGCTCGACGAACACTCGGATATGCTGATCGCTCATACTCTGAGTTATCTGAGGATGAAAAAGAAGAAGTCGATAATTTAATAGAACAGATTATTGCTCGTAATAAAGCTGATACCGAGCGTCTTGTGCAACCTATTGTGCCACCGGCTGGTGCATCGATACATAAACTCCCTTCTTTTGACGCCAAGTCATCCGAGGGCAGAATGATGTTTATTGTTGATACATCTGCCGAGATGACCAAAGATGAAATGGCACAACCAATTGTGAATTTTTTTGAAGATATATACCATGGCCAATAAACTGACTGTTAATATTGTTTCTGAAAGTGATGTGACAGTTCAGGGTCATGGTGTCCATACGGCATATGATGAGATGGCATCAGCGCTCGAAAAGCGTGATGACATTACAGTGATTCGCGGAGAGTTCGGTAAACAGATCGATTGTGACATTGTCCATATGCATACTATTGGTAATCGCACGTGGCGTAAATTATTCCAGCGTGGACCGAAAAAGGTCGTAACGGCACATATAGTCCCCGCTTCCCTTATTGGTTCAATTATCCTGGCAAAATACTGGGCACCGTTCGCTCGGATTTACATGCGCTGGTATTACAATCGTGCCGACAAAGTCCTTGCGGTATCTGGTATGGTTGCACGAACTTTGCATGATGAGTTGCACGTTCCAGAAGATAAAATCGCGACTTTTTACAATACGGTCAATATGGCGAGCTACGCACCGCATGACAGTAGTCGCAAGGAAGCTCGCGAAAAACTCGATATCGCCAAGGACGCCTTTATTGTACTCGGCAACGGTCAGGTCCAACCTCGTAAACGTCTTGATGTGTTTGTTGAAATGGCAAAAGCACTCCCAGATGTAACATTCATTTGGATTGGCGGCATTCCCTTTAAGCAGCTTGGGGCTGATTCAGCAGAAATGAATCATTTAATAACTAATACGCCAGCAAATATGAAAATTACTGGTGTGATACCCCATGATGACGTTTACAGCTATTTGCATGCAGCTGATGTGTTCTGTCTTCCTGCAGAGCAAGAAAATCACCCCATGTGTGTTTTAGAAGCCGCTGGTGCTCGGCTACCTATAGTGTTGCGAGATCTACCGGAATATGACGATACTTTCAAGGATGACACTGTTCGCTGTCAAGATAACGAAGAGTTTATTAGAATGATTCAACGATTGAAGGATGACCATCTATTCTATAATTCACAAAAAAAATCGTCTGAGAAAATTGCTGAACGATTTGATAATACTGCTGCAGCTGGAAAATATGTCGAGCTATATCGCAGTTTACTGGTATAATAGCTACTAATGCGTATCGGCCTTTTTACTGACACCTACCATCCGGCTATGAATGGGATTGTTCATGTTGTTGAAAGTACGAGGAGCCAATTAGAGTCTCTTGGTCACGAAGTGTTTGTATTTTGTCCAAAAGTAAATAACGATCCGACTGAATACGATGATCATGTGATTCGGTTTCGAAGTATTCCATCAGGACTTTTTGACGACAATCGTTTGTCGGTATTCTTTCCACCTGTCGAGATGCGTAGAATTCGCAAGCTTGATCTTGATGTTATTCACTTCTTTACCCCATTACAGATTGGTATGATGGGGATTTATGCTGCACAAAGGACCGATGCAATTTTGGTTGGCCAACATTGCACGGACTTTTATCAATATGTTGAGTTCTATCCTCAAGTATTGCCAGGGGTACTCGCTCTTACGCTTACGCTACCGTTTACAGTTAAATTCGATGGTATTGATACGCGCACTCTCCTTAAGAGCTATCGACCGCAGTTAGGTGTCACGCAGTGGAGTAAAGATGTCGTTGAAAACCTAATGGCACTTGTCTACAGTCGCTGTGATGCTGTTGTTGCTGTGTCGCGTAAAAGCCAGAAGCAACTTGAAGGATGGCGTAAAAAATATCAGTACGATGTGGCGTTACTGCCAACTGGTGTCGATCCGCTGCCTAAGCCGACTGCTGCTGAGGTAAAGGATTTCCGTAAAAAGTGGAATATAGCGCCTGATGATCTCGTGTTTACTAATATTGGTAGGATTGGTATTGAGAAGAACTTGGCTATTCTAATCCCTACGCTTAGAAAGGTTTTGGAAAAACATGCAAATGCCCGTTTGATGTTTGTTGGTGACTTTGATTATCTTGATACTCTGAAAGAACTTGCGGCTGATTCGGGATTTGGCGACAGGATTACATTTACTGGAAGGTTACCGCGTCAGAATCTTGGCGTCGCCTATGCAGCGGCTGATGTGTTTGTCTTTCCTTCCGTTATGGATACACAGGGCTTAGTTGTACATGAGGCTGCAAACGCTGGTTTGCCAATTGTCTACGTCGATCGTTATGTAACTGAGGTAGTTATCGATGGCGAGAATGGCTACGTTGCTCGTAATTCAGCAAATAGTATTGCTGAAAAAATAATTAGACTGTTTGATGACGCCGACCTTCGTAAACAATTCGGCACCGAGAGTAAGAAAATAGCCGCTCGTTACAGCGAATTGATTCAGACCAAAAAACTCGAAGCTATTTATAACGAAGCAATCGACAGAAAATTTTAAATTAATTACGGATCGAACGCGTTCGCGGCGGGTGCCACGAACAGTGATGTTGTCGCTACGGTAACAATTGCAGCGATGGTTGCGAGGAATTTCTTCATCGTTCTGCCTCCCATAACTGAAAGAGCCTAATCTGAAAACTCAGCTACATAAATCAGTATATATCCTCTATTTCTGCTAGGCAATGGCTGGGTTGAGGTTGTGGGTCTTGATAGCATCAAGTAGTTTTGGACGGTCAAATCCAAGAATTAAATCTCCAGCGATGTCAGTAACTGGCACTCCAGAATAATTCCCACCATTCTTGCTCATCAGCTCTTCGTAGGCTGACTTATCTTCCTCGATGTCTTTTTTGATGTATGGAATGCCAAGATGATCAAGCCATTGAGCCTCGGTATGGCAGAATGCGCACCAACTGGTGCTGTAGATTGTAATTTGTGGAGTAGTTGTTTCGCTCATATGGATAATACCCTTCTCTATTTACTATATTTAGTATAATAAAAACTTTCTTGAAAAACAATATGCTTAGGTATAGTTTAACTATTTTGCTAGTAATTGTCACCTCGGCTAGTGAGATACCACCCGCCATCGTTACCTCGGTAGACAGTTAATTCGAGATTCATATTTTCTAGCATGCGTAATTCGGCGGCTTTTTCCGCTTTTTGTTTAGTGTCGTAACGCGTCTTGTTGTTTTCGTTGTTCGTAGATACAAATGGTGTGTTTTTAATTGGTCTATTTCTTCGTGGCATATTGCGATGTATATCCTTCTCTGTTACAGTATATACGTAATGAGCGATGCCGCTAACACGAGCGACAAGACGCCACCGCCGGATAAATCGACGGTGATTTTATTGTTCCTAATAGCGGCCGATACAACATGGCGCATGTTCGTTCCTGTTATCGGTGGTACAATTATGGGGGTATGGGCGGACAATACTGTGACAGACAAACCACTTGGAACTATCATTGGTGTCACTATCGGTGTCATCGTCGCTACTGTACTAATACGAGACCAATTGAGGAAAACGAATAAATAGTATGATAGATAATTTTGCTGCACTAGATTTACATGTAGGTATCGCTTCAGAAGCACTGTTTCATATTGGTAGTTTTCCAGTAACGAATGCGTTATTGACAGGTATCGTCGGGACGCTCATCACAATTGCTATATTGTGGTATGTGGCTGGTAAGGTCAAGCGAGGATCATATAACCGCTTTGTTGGACTAATTCAATGGGTGTTCGAGGGTCTTCTTGCACAAATAGATGGTGTTATTCCTGATAAGAAACTTGCGCGTCGCATGACTCCGCTTGCTGTAACAATTTTTTTTGTGGTGCTGGTAAACTACTGGTTTAGCGTACTACCAGGTCTTGAGTCGATTTATTACAATGGTGTTCCGGTACTACGTAGTCTCACTACTGACCTCAATTTCACCCTTGCTCTTGCGATTATTACGATTGTAACAGTGCAAATGTATGCTGTTAAGTATTTGACTAGCCTCGGTAACCTTGGCCGTTATTTCCGAAATCCGTTTAAGGATTTTATTGGTGCTTTTGAAGGTATTTTGGAGTTAATTGGTGAAGTGTCACGCGGAGCGGCACTTGCATTACGACTTTTCGGCAACGCGTTTGCTGGTGAAGTACTATTGATTGTCATTGCAGCACTGACCAGTTATGCCGCCAGTGTTACGTTACCTTTCTTTATGGCCTTTGAGCTGTTTATTGGCTTCATTCAGGCTTACGTATTCTTTATTCTGACACTCATCTTTACAAGTCTTGCTGTCTCGCATGAGCATGGCGATGAGCCAAGTATCACTTCCACTGTCCATTCCACTGTTCCGAAGAAAACGGCCACACAGCGGGAATGATATAATATAAGATAATAACAAAAGGAGATATATTAATCATGGAACAATTAGCTTTCGGACTTGCCTACGCTTTACCAGCATTTGGTGCTGCGATTGGTATCGGTCTAATCGGTAGTGGCGCGTTAAACGCCCTTGGTCGCAATCCAGAAAAACTAGGAGATATTCGTACGTTGATGATTACGGCAATTGTTTTTGCTGACTCATTGGCTATCATCGGTATAATTGTCGCGATCATCGCGAAGTTCTTGTAGGACGACACCACATGGCACATTTTGATCGAAAATCTCCACTTCTCACTCACCGTACCTTTATGTACGGCTCGTTTGCGATGCTCGATTTTCAACCAAACTGCACTCATGTGGAGCCGTCCTCTGTCACTAGCTATCAAGGAGGTGTTGCGTGAGTTCATTAACCTACTTTGCAGAAACCCAGGCCGTCAAGACTGACATTCTTACGACGCTTGGTATTGATTGGCGTTTGCTGATTTTGCAGATTATTGCGTTTTTGATTCTTGTTTGGGCACTTGGTAAATTTGTTTACCCATGGCTGATGAAATCAGTTGACGAACGGCAAGATGCTATCGAAGCTAGCGTCAAGGCAACCCAAGCTGCTGAAGAAAAAGCCGCTAGTGCTCAAGAAGAAATTGCAAAACTTCTGAAAGAAGCTCGTGTTGAAGCAAAAGACATCGTAATGACAGCCAAGGATGAAGCGGCATCAATGGTGGCAGATGGTGAAGAAAAAGCCAAGCTGCGCGCTGAAAAAATTGTTGCTGATGCGCACGACCAACTGGAAAAAGATGTTATTACTGCTCGCAAGGCGCTACATAACGACACCATTGAATTGATTGCTCTAGCGACTGAAAAAGTTGTCGGTAAAGTCATTAGTGAAAGTGTCGATAGGAAAATAATTGCAGAAGCAGTCAAGGAGAAGGCGTAATGGCCGGAGCTCGTCTTTCGCGCCGTAAGATCGCAGTATATTGTGCTGACGAATTACTTGATGGTAATGATGTGACCGAGCTCCTCGCAGCGTATCTTATCGAAACGAAACATATTCGTGAGGCGGGTGTCATTGTTCGCGATATTGAGGCGGCACTCGCTGATCGCGGAACACTTATCGCAAATATCACCGGTGGTCACGAACTACAGGATGATACAGAAAAGGCAATCCTCACCTACCTCGAGAAAAGAACGGGCGCTAATACTATACATCTCAGAAAGCAAACCGACTCGCATTTATTGGGAGGTGTCAGGATTGAAACACCAGGCTATCAATTGGACAACACCCTACGCGACCGACTCAATCAATTAACAGCAAGCAAGATATAAGGAATTAATTATGGCAGAACTATCAGTCACAGATCTAAGTAAAGAACTTCGCGATGCGATTAATAAGCTCGAAGTAAAGGGCGATTTACAAAGCGTCGGCATTGTCACTCGAGTTGGTGATGGTGTTGCGTGGGTATATGGTCTGCGGAATGCAGGCTATAGCGAAGTGCTTCAAATCGAAACAGATGATGGTGTTGTTGAAGCATTTGCCCTCAACCTCAATGAGGACGAAATCGGTGCCGTGCTGTTAGGTGGCGAAGAATCCGTAGTAGCTGGCAGTAAGGTGACCCTTAAGGGTACTTTATTGGAAGTGCCTGTTGGTGAAGAATTGCTTGGTCGCGTGGTTGACCCACTTGGTAAGCCTCTTGACGGTGGTCCCGCAATCAAAACAAAGGAGCGTGGATTGGTTGAGCGTGAGGCTATTGGTGTACTTGGTCGTAAGCATGTCCATGAGCCAATGATGACTGGAATTATGGCAATTGATGCGATGTTCCCTATTGGTCGCGGTCAGCGAGAACTTATTATTGGTGACCGTCAAACTGGTAAGACGGCGATTGCCATTGATACGATGATTAACCAGGGGCGTCAAAAGACTGGTGTTGTTAACATCTATGTTGCTATCGGTCAGAAACTTTCCAAGATTGCTCGTCTTGTCGAGCGTCTCAAAGAAGAAGGCGTTATGGATAACACGATTATAGTTGCGACGGGTCCGTCGGATTCCGCGTCGCTACTCTACCTTGCCCCCTACGCTGCAACTGCCATGGGTGAGTATTTCCGAGATAATTCTAAGCATGCGTTGATTATCTATGATGATCTGACTAAGCACGCTGTTGCGTATCGTCAGATGTCACTACTGCTTCGTCGTCCACCAGGACGCGAGGCCTTCCCTGGTGATGTGTTCTATCTCCACTCTCGCCTCCTCGAACGATCAGCGAAACTATCTGACGATCTTGGCGCTGGTTCACTAACTGCATTGCCTATTATTGAAACCCAGGCTGGTGACATTTCGGCCTATGTTCCAACCAATGTCATTTCAATCACTGATGGTCAGATCTTTATGGAGACAGACTTGTTTAATCAGGGTATACGTCCTGCAATTAGTGCCGGTCTTTCGGTTAGCCGCGTAGGTGGCGATGCACAGACAAAGGCCGTCAAATCAGTTGGCTCTCATCTCAAACTTGGCTTGTCACAGTTTCGCGAACTTGCGTCATTTGCACAGTTTGGTAGTGACCTCGATGAAGCAACTAAGTCACAAATCGAACGCGGCCAACGTTTGACTGAGCTCTTGAAACAACACCAATACACTCCTATGGGCGTTTGGGAACAAGTTGCTGCAATTTATGCGGTGAATACGGGCTCATTCGACAAAGTTCCTGTCAGCAAAATTCAGGAGTCTAAGACTGCCCTGTTGACCCGGCTATGGACTGATCACAAAAAAGATATGCAGGAATTGAATAATGGCGGCATCAAGATTACCCCAGATGAAAAAGTTGCAAAACTGATTGAAAAGACAGCAAATTCAGTTGCGAAGGGATTTGAGGATTAAATTAATGGAAAGCGCTCATTCGTTTAAGTTTTATGTTGAGCCTCGTCAGACCGAAGATAATGGTATAGACGAGACACTAAGGGAACGTCAAGCTACAAGAAGGGCGCTTGGTAAAAATGCAGTCAATGTTGATAAAACAATACGACTAATACCAGTAGTGGCTGATGGCTACATTCCTCGGCTTTTAATTAGGCAGGACGAAAAAGGATTTCAAGTTGTTAAAGAAGTTGTTAGCGCGGAGCTTACGGGAGATTATTTATAATGTCTAGTACTCGAGCACTTAAAACCCGTATTCGCTCGGTCAAATCAACCAAGCAGATTACGAAGGCGATGCAACTGGTCGCAGCGAGCAAGATGCGCCGTGCTCAAGAGGCCGAAAACGCATCGGCACCGTATACGCGCCTGGCAAGTGAAATTTTAACCCATCTAGCGAGCCAAGGTGAAACTGATCGCCACCCCCTCTTTCAGGTACCAGATAAAATTACTTCACGTTTATTGATTGTTATTGGTACAGATAAAGGTCTCGCTGGTGCCTATGATGCGAATGTTCTAAAATTGTACGCAAAACAACTCCTTGAAGATCAATCTAATAATATTAAGAACGAGACTATTACTATAGGTCGTCGCGCCAACAGATTTGCATCGCGTGTCAAAGATTTGAAGGTTGTCGCTGCGTATCAAGATCTGCCCGATGACCCATCTGGTGCACAGTTGCACGCAGTGACAGATGCTGCTATGTCAGCATTTACATCTGGTGAGGTTGAAGCTGTTGACTTGGTATTTACTGAATTTATTAGTAGTGTAAATCAGCAGGCTACAATTCAGCGAATATTACCTGCTGGGTATGAAAAAGTAGAAGTGAGTGAAAATATTCGCGAAGCCGAGTTTGAACCAAGCACAGAAGAGGTGCTTGAAGCTGTGACATATCGCCTTGTCGAAGCGCAGGTGTATCACGCAATGTTGACCGCTCGGGCGTCTGAGTACATCATGCGTATGCTGGCTATGAAAAATGCAACAGATAACGCCAGTGACTTGATAGATGATCTGACACTAGCAATGAACAAGGCCCGTCAAGGTGCTATCACCCAAGAATTAGCAGAAATTAGTGGTGGCGTAGAAG
>JBAQWG010000043.1:0-6766 GCA_049298775.1 Saccharimonadales bacterium (SeqCode) | reverse complement strand
AACAAGAACATTGATCGGATCACCTATTGGCTGAAGATTCATGTCAGTTCTTCTACCAGCAAATTGCATGATTCTATCATCTCGCCCATTCAGACCAGATGTTTCGAGATCGTAAAAAAAGAATGTTTTTGGCATTACATCCAGTATAGACGGTGTACGGGCAAAATTAAAACACCCCTGAGGTGTAATGAGTGAGAAATAACAATCCCGATAGGTATTCTGGGCAATATTTCCGCAGAAGCGGAGTGCGCAAAGACAGCATCGTCCCATTATTGCGCACTCCGCTTCTTGTACAAGATGTCATCTATCGAGAATGGACGAACATCGCCAATATCTCGCTCCAACGACCACCTTTACTATCGAAGCCGAGCCCGATGTCCGTAGGCATAGCCCTGACTGATGGCTGGTACTTGGCCGAAACACGAGTGATCGAGGTTCCGCCGCCGGCAACTCCTCGCTCGCGAGACCGCGCAACATCGTGCGCACTAGTCTCGGCCGAAGCCTCCTGGGACGGGAAGGCATAAATCGTCTTGTCCGGCCCCCAGCACGTGTACTTGCCGTCGCCCCTGTCGTGGATGGTTCTTTCGGAGTTACACTCCAACTTGTCGGCGGTAGCAAGGCCGCTACCGAGTCCAAGTACCGCACCGACAACGGTGAGGGCAGCTACGGCTCCGAGACCGAGCTTCTTGTGAATATTTACGGATTTCTTCTGCAGTTTGTTCATGATCTCGCTTTCTCATTGTTTGACACTGAGGTGTGTTTGATCCTGTATAAACCGTGAATTGCACCATAGGCGTTTCACTACAGGTCTCTCTATATATAAATATAGACAGGTCTGCAGTGAAACAATTACTTATCGAGACTGTTAATGACCAATCGAGTACTAATTAGACTTGATGGCTAACCTTATATTAGAATAATGTGTATGTAATGTCAAATAAATACGCCGGAATTCCACCCCGAAGTGCACCATAACCGCTAAAAAGCATCTCTGCACTTCGCTAAACTAGTTGTACCAACAAACTCATTAACAAAGGTAACAAAGATGTATTATCATATTACTAAATATCAACATATTTCTTAATTTATTCATAAAAAGAAAAAGGCTCCGTAGAGCCTTAATCCTTAATCAGTGTCAAGCAGTTTGCACATTGTATGCGTTAAGTGACTTTTCAGCCAAGTCGTTCCCATACTCAGTGTGTATTAAATTGTAACCGCGCAGGTATTTCCGAGATCGTTGTTCAACGATACAGGGGGCATATAGCCATAGGTGTATTCACAATGTTGCTCTAGACCAGATGGTCTACAACAAGGTGATGATCACCTTACCCTATTTTCAACGACACCAGGCCCTAACTAGCCGAGACTTCGGGCACGAAGAATCTCGAAGTTGCGGGCCGCCGCCGCAACGTGCGCCGCTGGATTCAAACGGGAGAGGTTCAACTTTCGATTGGGTTGAGCGTTGTATTGGATCATTACGACCTTCCTTGTTGGATTTCTCGAGAGCCGGATTAAACCGGCGACCGGGAATACATCTGCGTCCCGGTTACAATACGGCTATAAATAGCTGTACAGAAACCGGGCGCAGATGGCTACGTGCTTGATTACTTGCTTAACTGTTAAGGTATAGCCACTAGCGATGATTACTCACCTCACTTAATGGTAAGACAATATTAACATAGTATTAAACCATTGTCAATAATTTTTATAAATATTATTGCTCAATTAGTGAAAATTCGCTCGAACTGATGCGGATAATACTTTCACCGATTGCACCTTTTCGAACAAGATCATGCGTAATACCCATTTTCTTCATGATGTCTCGTAGTCGATTTACACCTTCGAATTGATCAAAATTTGTGCGTCGAGCGAATCTTTCAATCTTTTCACCTCTGACGATATAGATATCATCACTCTTTTCAACACTCCATGCATCGTTTTTCTGTTCTTGGGTAAGACTAATGACAGGAATAGTATTTTCAACCTCTTCAGGCTCCTCTCGCTCACGCGCCAATATGACTTCTTTACGAAGTTCACGGAGGACATCGACTATTCCAGTATGTGAAGTGGAGGAAATTGCGTATATTGAAGTGTTATCAGACACTACACTCTCAAGCGTTTGCTTTTGCATAGCGACGATATCATTGTCGAGTCCATCAATTTTTGTCAGTGCAACAATTTCCGGACGCTTTATAAGCTCATCAGAATAATTAGCTAACTCGCCTCGAATGGTTTGATAGTCACCAGCAATATCATTACTGTATGCATCAATCAAATGAAGTAGCACCGCCGTTCGTTCAACATGTCGCAAAAATTGGTCACCGAGGCCCTTGCCTTCACTTGCGCCCTCAATGAGTCCTGGAATATCAGCAATCAGCAAACTACCATCGTCAATATCGGCAACACCAAGATTTGGAGTTAATGTCGTAAATGCGTAATCGGCAATTTCCGGACGAGCATTACTGACGACACTCAAAAACGTCGATTTACCAGCATTCGGTAAACCAACAAGTCCAACATCAGCAAGCAATTTAAGCTCTAGCTCCGCACCAAATGCCTCGCCCGCTTCACCCTTTTCCGCAAGTCGCGGTGTCTGTCTCACAGATGATTTAAAATGTGTATTACCAAAACCACCATCACCACCATGAGCTATAATATGCCTCTGACCATTTCCAGTTAGATCGGCGATTACTATACCATCTCGCCTTACTAACGTTCCCATAGGAACTTTGACAATTAGGTCTTCGCCTGAACGCCCATGACGCTTTGCTTTACTACCAGCTTGACCCGGCTCAGCCTTTAGCTCTGGCTGATATCGAAAATCAAGCAAAGTATTTACATTCTCAGATGCCTCAAATACTACATCACCGCCTTTACCACCATCACCGCCGTCTGGGCCACCTTTATCGACATAAATTTCACGCCGAAAACTAACAGCTCCGTCGCCGCCCTTACCCGCCTGAATCGTTACTTTTGCTGTATCAACAAACATATCTACTAATTATAACATATAATCGATATAATTTACAGGCTCGTTATATTCATTACACCTGAAGCATGACATAAATTAGCGAGAGTGAATATATTGGTAGGCACTTGCTTGTCCAGCGGAAATCGTGCGTCGATTAACGACGCCAAATCCACCATAAGCATAATTATTCATTTCGCTGATAACAATATCACCATTTCCAGCAACATTTTCAACGACGGCAACGTGCCCATAGTATCCAGTTGTATCGACTAGAATCGCACCCGTGATTGGAGTATGGTTAACTAGAAATCCATCTTGTCGAGCATAGTATGCCCAGGTCTTAGCATTACCCCAATAGCTACCGACAGGACTACCCATCTGCACCCGTCGTTCGTATGCGTACCAAGTACAGTTACCCCAAGCATATTTATTACCAGCTGATATACTGCCAATACCCGAATTGACCCTATAACCAGTACTCGTTGTACCGTCGTAATTAGTTGTTGTACGTGGACTAACGGGAGCCTGATAGCCAGGTCGCTGATTCTCTGGCAATGTACCTCCGGGAATGTATATCTTTGCTCCTACAGTCAGGCCACTTATTTCAAGATCATTAAAAGATACAATCCTGTCCCTACTTGCTACATACATACTAGCCAAAGTATCAGGTGTGTCACCGGACTTAACGGTGTAAATAACACCATCTACAGGTGGAATAACAAGATTTTTACCGGGAGTGATTGTATCTCCTCCAACTAAATTATTTGCCCAACGAATTGTTTCCGGGTTTAGCCCACGAGTAGAAGCAATTGACTGAATCGTATCACCAGCCTGAGTAATATAATTTGTAATTTCGCGGCTACTGGTAGTTGGTTGTACAATTTGCTGTTTCACGATTGCCGTGTCACTCGTCTGTGCTAACTCAGATTTCGCTGCCAATGAAACAGAAAGGTTTGCAACGCTTGTTGCGACAGACATATTTGTCTGTTCTGCTAATTTTGCCGCAACATTATTTGCAACCAATTCATCAACTGATGGAATATCTGAGGTGTCAGGAGTAGCCGTAGGCGTTCCAGTAACTGCATTTACTACAGGAACACTAGTGACTGATGTCGGAGACTGATAGCCTGCCGCGATAACTGAAACAATTAGTGCAAAAACGCCACCATATGCTACTAAAACAGTCATTTTTGGCTTTTTGCTTATCTTTCGGTGCTTCCCACTAGAGAAAATTTGTTGCCTCAAGTGAGTATTCGACGAGTAATCGTCGTCCGGTGTTGATTGATTACGAATTATCATTCTCCTGCCACTCGTATTACTACAAGGGCGTCTACCTTACTTTGTCTTTCTTCTCGCTACCAGGGCAAATAGGCAGAGGGAATGGGGTACGCGTCGACCGATTTCATATTAAATTGATATTACTTGAAAATGTTCATTTTCGTACCCGTGCGACATTTGTCGGTAGGCTCATTTGCATTTCATATCTCCCACTCACGACATATGTACTGAATTGCACTCCAACCATATGTAGTAGATGAACTTACAAATGTGCTATTAATTAGTTTACGCGCTATTGCTTAATCTGTCAATATATTTTTTAAAAATAGATATTTGTCAAGTATATCAGTTGACAGAACACTTCTTTTGGCAGTAATTAACGATGTTTTGTTGATGTTCGGCGTCAGTTTTTGCGTAGTATGTCTTACCGTCATCACCGCTCAGGAAAAAAAGATAATCGTTCGACGCAGGATGGACGACAGAAAGTAGAGCAGCCTTGCCAGGTGAAGCTATGGGACCGGGCGGAAGCCCTGGATATTTACGTGTGTTATATGGAGAGTCAAGATTCGGACTTCGTTCCTGACCTGTTTTATCGGCAATGTACTGATATGTTACATCAGATCCGAGTGTCATACCTATCTTCATACGATTCAGGAAGACTCTAGCTACTTGTGGCATATCTTGCGTATAAACCTCACGTTGGATTATAGACGCAAGTGTAATGCCTTCATATAGGCTCAGTCCTTGCTTCTTAAACCCATTGACGAGGTCATTTTCAGTAACGACTGCCTCAAACTCATCAAAAAACTTATTTAAAATATCCTCTGCAGATGCCGATGAGTCAAATTCGATAGTTTCACCAAATAAATAACCTTCGAGATCCGTTCCAGGGGGCTTAGTAGCAAACAGTGGATGTTTATACGTTTTGCCCAGTGCCATATCAACCTCAGACTCTGTATAGTTAAGATTTATGAGTTTTTTACGAATAGCCGTCAGTGTGTCGCCCGGAAGTAAGGTTACGTTAAATGTATCCTGTTTGCCAACAACAAGATGATTAACAATTGCACTAGTCGACAAACTAGGCTGTAAACTATATGTCCCCTCCTTGAGACTATTCTCAGTATTAGAAAGTTTCGTATAGATTGCGAAGGCCGTTTTATTACGAATAACTCCTAGTTCTTGTAATCGCTCCCCAATTTTTGCTGAAGATCCGGTAACTATTTTTACTCTAATACGCTTGCTCGTATCAGAACTAACCGGCGACAATTCTTGTTGATACCAAGTATATCCAACAGCTACAAGTGCGACAAATGCAACGACAAATACAAAAAAACCAGCCAGCAACCATTTTAGTAGACTATGTGAACGCTTAACAACCAGTGATTTTTTATCTTCAGTTATGTCATCGCCAGCATATAAAAAACGAGGTTGCTTATGATCAATAAGAGTCACTGGATCTGGCGCCGGTAACTCGTGATCGGGTCTATAATCAGGCTGTCGTCGTGAGTCTGGAGTCGATGATTGAACATCATCCAATGAAGAATTTTTATTAGGCTCCACCATGGATCTCCATATAGTCTTGGAGAATTATTGCAGCAGCTAGGGCGTCAATGTCACCTTTTTCATACGGTTTTCCGGATAATTTTAGTCTATCTTCGGCAATAACACTCGTCAAAGATTCATCTTGAAATACAATCGGCGCTATATCCTTTAGTAGTTGTGCGAAGTTCTCGGCCACTTCCGTCTGAGCTGTCGCATCACCACTTTGGTTGCGAGGATAGCCAACAATGATAGTTTCGACAGATTTATCACGGACGATATTTTTAATATTATCGATTTCCATTCCGTCAACCTCAATCGTTTGAAGCGGAATAGCAATCGGAAGCGATGAATCGGCAGTCGCAACTCCGATTCGTTTCGTACCAACATCTAGAGAAAGTAAGCTAGTCATTTTTTATAAGTTTAAATTCTACACTAATTTTTTTAATATCGTTTGGAATTCCAGATACCCAGAATGGCGATAAATTAACACTAACGTCGCTAACGCCATCAATTGCCCTCAAGTCACCGATAACTTCACCAGTTCTCTTACCCTTAACTTGATCTTTGATATTTTCATCATTAATTTTAGGTCCGATTTTACCTGTAGCGGTGAGCGATACGCTTGAGGTCTTTGTGTCAACGGATTTAAAATCAGCAAGTTTTACTGTATTCTGTCCATTATCATAAATTCGTTGTTGAGATGTATTGGTGATATTTTTCTTTAGTGATTCATCAAGATAATTATTCAATTCGGTCTTACTAACACCTGTAATAGTGTAGGTAGTTTCGCGGGTTAATTTAGCCTTACCAGTTGTAGCCTCAGCACCTACTGCAGGTGAAGTCTGAGAGTCAGAAGAACTAGCCGTAAAGCTACTGTCAATAATGACCGTAGCACTGTCAAATTCAGCCTTCAACTTCTTTTTTATATCATTCGTTTCTTGGTCTACTAACAACTGCTTCGCTTTATCGATATCT
>JBAQWG010000042.1:0-13574 GCA_049298775.1 Saccharimonadales bacterium (SeqCode) | reverse complement strand
ACTCTATGCTAAATATGATCTAAGTGAAGCAGAAATCGCCTTCATAGATACTCACGTCAAAGCCATGGAGTAATCCTATGGCACCGACTGTCGATATTGATATTTCCGAAAACAAACTGCGTAATAAGGGCGAGATACTCAGTATCCTATTGCTTGATCGAACTACAAAGAAAAATATCATCTGGGCAACGGATTCGTACATAGAGCGCGGGAAGGTGTTCTATCCTAATAGGCAAATGACCCAGGAGTTAGTGACGGGTATCTATGGCAAACTAATTCAGCCGCGTGCGGCAAAAAGTTTAGCTGAACAACGCTTCCGCACCAAGGAAAAAGCCGAGGTGTTCACACCCCTTAAAACAGTTGATCAAATGAATAAAATGATCGATTGGGCTGGTGAGATAAAAGTTCCTGATGTCGATAACTGGCAAGATTATGTAAAAGAGCTAAAACTGGAGATTAGCTGTGGTGAAGCGCCATTTATCGTAAGTCGATACAACCCAACGGCGCACACTGGCAAGGTCATTGAATTAAAAAATCGCGTAGGATTTTTAGACAGGAAGCTCAGAGCAGTTTCGAGGTACTGCAAGAATCAAAAAGAATGGATACACTGGGCTAAAGAGGCCTGTAAAGCAAGTTACGGATATGAGTGGCAAGGAGACAATATACTAATCGCTCGAGAGAACCTGCTCTATTCAATAATCGATTATTACAAAGATAAATTTGGGCGTAATCCATCGCTTGATGTTCAGCAAGAGTTTGCAGAAATTATCAGTTGGAATATCTTTCAGATGGACGGTCTCAAATATGTTGTGCCTATGAGCTGTCATCATGAAACTAGGGTCATTCCTGGCGAGCTAACACTCTTTGGCGAAACGCCGGACACTGTAGAAAGTTATGAATGTGAAGGCTGTAAATTTAACCGCCCCACCAAACATAACGGCAAATACGTGAAAGTTATGGACTGGACAACCGGTAAAAATATAAACTTCGTGAACCTAGTAACCGAACTAAAAACCCATCAGGGGAGATAGAATGCCCGAACAACAAGTCTCTAGTAATGATCAAAACGCAGCCTTGGGTCATATATCCAAACTCTTTATTAAAAACTTTAAATCGTTTAGCGACCAGGGTTTCTGGCTAGAACTAAAGCCCGGCTTAAATATTATTGTTGGTGACAATGAAACTGGTAAATCATCCATCCTTGAAGCGATAAACCTTGTTTTATCTGGCCTATTTCAAGGCCGACATATTAGCTATGAGCTAAACCAGGAGATCTTTAACAAAACCACTGTAAATAATTATATTGGTTCACTGAATGATCCCGAGCAGGATAACCAAGATGCTCCGAGCATACTTATAGAACTTTACTTTGATGGTATTGAAGATGATGCGACTAAAGCATTGCTTGAAGGAGATGGTAACGAATCCCGCTCAAAAGCTTGTGGGGTCAAACTAAAGATTGGACTCGGAGCAGGCTTCTCTGAATTGTATGACGAGTATATTAAGAATGGAGTGACGTCACTACCAATTGAGTACTACGAATGTAGCTGGTCATCGTTCGCAAGAGATGAAAACTTAAGGCCATCAAACATCCCGATAAACTCTGCGCTCATTGATACGACGGCCAGTAAGTATCAAAACGGGTCAGACATTTATGTATCCCGCATCGTGAAGAACTTTATCGAGAAAGAGCATGAGGTCGCAGCAGCTCAGGCACACAGGCTATTAAAAGATAAATTTAATGACGATCAGTCTGTAACGGCAATCAATAGCCTACTCGATGAATACATCAACATATCGGATAAAAAGGTAACGCTGTCTATCGACATGTCGAGCAAGGCTTCGTGGGATGGCGCTATGGTTACTTACGTAGATGGCATCCCTTTCCATTTGATAGGCAAAGGTGAGCAGACGAAGATCAAAACTAAGCTATCCCTGAATAGTAAGAAGATCGCAAAAACAAATATCTTACTGATTGAGGAGCCAGAGAGCCATTTATCACATCATAACCTCAATAATCTCATAACTTACATAGAAGATACTCACAGTAGTAAGCAGATCATTATTTCGACACACTCTAGTTTCGTTGCTAACAAATTAGGTCTAGAGAAATTGGTATTTATCTCCCCGGGACATAAGTCACTAAGGCTGGATGATATCGATAAAGATGCACAGCTATTCTTTAGGAAGTTACCAGGATTTGATACCCTTCGGCTCATCTTGGCCAAACACGCAATCCTGGTAGAAGGCCCGTCGGACGAATTAATCGTACAGCGAGCTTACATGGATAGCCACGAAGGTACCCTACCGCTCGACAATGGCATAGAAGTTATATCAGTTGGCACAAGTTTCTT
This sequence comes from Saccharimonadales bacterium (SeqCode), assembly GCA_049298775.1. Taxonomy (GTDB): domain Bacteria; phylum Patescibacteriota; class Saccharimonadia; order Saccharimonadales; family Saccharimonadaceae; genus UBA2112. The sequence continues at coordinate 11,220 of JBAQWG010000042.1, read as the reverse complement.
ACAATTTTTGAAAATTGCGGACAAACTTGAGATCCCAACTTCAGTGATTACTGATAACGACGGGGATGTTAGCGCCCTTGAGGGTAAATACGAGGACTATATTGGCGATAATGCTAAGCAGCATATCAAGATATCATATGACGGTGAGATCAATACCGGTCAACTAGAAAAATTTAATTACAATACGCTCGAACCTTTGCTGCTAAAAGCTAATTCATTAACAAGCCTCAATGGCATTCTTGGCAAGAGCTACGCAACCGAAGATAAGTTGCTTGTACATATGCACAGTAAAAAAACTGATTGTGCATTAAAGATATTCACATCCAATACCACAATAGAATATCCAGATTATATTAAGAAAGTTGTCGTTGACGATGAACAAGAATCGACTCCTTCTTAGCGCTCCTGGGTCGGGTAAAACCACACTAATAGTTAATGAGATCCTAGCTGGGGACGGTTCTCAGACACTTATCACAACATACACAGAGTCAAACGCTGAAGAGATAAAACAAAAATTTATCAGTAAGCGCGGAAGTGTACCGGGTCACGTCACGATTCTACCGTGGTTCTCATTTTTACTGAAACACGGAGTGCGTCCATACCAGTTTTCAATGGATTCCTCACTGGAGGATGTCAAGATTGGCTTCTATTTGCAGCAGGGTAAATCAGGTAGACGAGGCACTAATAGATTTGGCCAACCCCTATATTGGGGTGAAGAGGATTTTAAAAAGTTCTACTTCACTAAGGATTATAAAATTTATTCAGATAAGATATCCAAGTTTATTTATACATGTAATAAAGGGCGAGTCAACGGCGAAGTCGTCAAACGTATCTCTCGTATGTTCACTAATATTTATGTTGATGAGGTACAAGATTTGGCCGGATGGGACCTCGAACTTATTCTGCTATTCTTTAAATCTGAGTCGAACGTTACGTTGGTTGGTGACCCAAGGCAGACAATTTATGCCACGAATGACGGAGGTAAACACAAGACATATAGAGGGGGGAGAATTGACTCGTTCTTAAAGGAAAAGGGAGGAAATAGACTTTCATACCATGAGGATACCGAAACACTCAAGAAATCACATCGCAATAACAGAGTTATTTGTGATTTTTCGTCGTTGTTGTTCCCTGATTATTCACCTACGGAAGAGTGTAGCTGCGATAACTGTGTACATACAGACAGTCGTATGGGTATATTCTTAGTTCACGAAGATGATTTAGGGGCGTACAAGAAAAATCTACCAAATAATATTTCACTGAGATGGAGTGGATCAGGCGACGACGAAATGAATTTCGGGATATCTAAAGGTAAAACTTTCGACCACGTTATTATTCGACCTACTGAGAAAATGATAGAGTATCTCAAAGCAGGAGATCTGAAAGTATTTGACTCTGTGGAAACACTGTCAAAATTGTATGTTGCGATCACACGTGCAAGGTTCAGTGTCGCATTTATATATGATCATCACAACAATGATCACTACAATTTTCAAAACATGTCAATCTGGGATCAATAGCTACAAAAATTTAAGAGCTGAAAGATGATCAAGCTATATTAGAGTACTATTGTCTCGCCACTCATGGGCTCTTGTGTTTCGACGCCTGAAATACGACAGTAGAAGTTATAGGCGGAGAGATTAGATATCTCACCTTTTTCGATGTATGGCTCAAGCAGTGGCAACAGTAGCTCTTCATCCTTCGGGCTACCCGTACGGAATGCTACCACCGTGCCAACGTTTGCAAGAATGATATTCACCATTTTTTGATCATCCTGCTGCTGAGTGCTTTGCTCTGCCATGGTCAAGAACACTTTATATTTCCTAGCTTCGCTGAGCATTTGCGTGAACGATAGGGTCGCAAAGTTTTGGAACTCATCAACATATAGGTAGAACGGCTTGCGATCCAATTGCTTTTTCTCAGAGCGCTTGAGGGCTGCTAGCTGTAGCTTGGCTAGAATAGTCACACCGAACAGCATGGAGGTATCTTCGCCGAGTCGGCCTTTTGAGAAGTTACAAATCAGAATCTTGCCATCCAGTATTTCATCGAAGTTAATCGTAGACTTTTCCTGTTCGAGCATAGCCCGGGCACTTGCCGAGAATAGGAAACGACCAATCTTTGCTGTGATACCAGCGGCCATTTTGACCTTCTGCATGCTGCCCGCTTTGCCAAGCTCGTTTTTCCAGAACGCTTTGAGGTCTTCATCCTCCAGATTCTTGATTGCCGATTTTGCGAACTTGCCATCGTTAAGGAGGCGGAAAATGGTGAACAACGTCGGCTTCTCCAGCGTCAGCGCGGTATGGATGGTGTTGCGAAGCACGTACTCGATACGATGCCCGCCGCTATCGTCTTCTGAAAATACTTTGCGCATGACCGATATGACGGATTCGGTAATGCGGTCTTTTTCGCGGAGCAGATCGTTACCCTTCAAACCTTCCGGCAGTTCCAGCAGGTTGACCCCTATGGCGTGATCCAGATCGTCCGGATTGAGGTAGATGAGGTCTTTGGCGCGTTCTTCGGGTATGTAGTCCAAAAGCTCCTCAGCCAGGTCGCCGTGCGGGTCAACGACCGCTACGCCTTTGCCGCTCTGAATATCCTGAATAATTTGGTACTTGAGCATGGTCGTTTTGCCGCTGCCGGTACCGCCGACAACAAACATGTGCCGTTCGCGCTCTGACGCCGTAATCCCTATCGGCGTCTCGGCGCCGTGGTGCTTATTGACGCCAATCACGACGTCAAGATCCGGATCGCCCAGCAAACTGAGCGGCGCCGGTAACGTCCTGCTGTGCGAACGTACCATACCTTCCGTTTTGATAGTGCCATATGGGAAGTGGAAAAGCGTCGCGAGCTCGGCAGCGCTCAAAACGGACGAGTTATACGGAAGCACCGACGTCAGGCGTCGGGAAAAGAGTATTCGCATGTAGCGCTGCCACCATTTATTAATGTAGCGATGGAATCTTAGCTGGAGTACTTGGAAATTTGTAGTGTTGAGCGGCCCAAGCGATGAAACGAATTCATCGACGAGCGTACCGGGCCGCTCTGACGAATAAACTCCAAATCGTATATCCGTCTGCAGAAGCGGTTGCTCAAGTTTGGCAGCGATCTCACTGAATATTTCTTCTTCCCGTTTCGTCAATTGCTTTTCCGGCCCTTGCCGCTCTAGATAACGTACGAGCGTCCATATAATGAACGTAGCCGTAACCCACACCTGCCAACTGTTTGCGAGTAGTCCGATTATGATTGCCGGACCGAACACTAGAATGCTGTATGTCCGTAGGAAATGTCCAATATCGTTGTAAAGTATTGCCGTGCGTCCTTTCTCCAAAATCTGGTGGTGTATACGACGGGCCTTGTCTGATGAGTAGCGGCGCATGGCCAGCTGAAGTGTCACCTCCTCGTCATTTTCAAGACGAGTCAGCGAGCCGGCAATAAAGGCGATTGGGTCGGTCTTCTCCAGGTCTTCATGGGGCTTCAGCGGGTATGCGAAGTGACGCGCCTGGACAATAGTAAATACGTAGGTACCGCCCTTTGCAGCCAGGTTGATTGTTGCGTGTTTGAACCTTAGCTCTGGCATGTACGAGGCGAGGTGCTTTTGAATACTAGGGATGTACCAACTGGGCGCGACAACCCGATACCTGATGCCTTTTTTCTTCGTACCGATAATTTCTAACGACACTACATCATGTTTACCAAGTTGCTGGTGCAGGGTTGAAAACAAGCTCTGTGTATTCAAAGGGTGTGCCGTAGACGTTTTGGGAGGTGTGATTTCGAGTGCTACTAAATCGTTATTTTTGAAGATTGCCCGGATACTTGATGCGACCGATATCGTAGGTCTGACGATTAGCCGCCAGATCAGTAAGGCAATCAGTGCAAAAAGCGCGCAGCTAACAAATACCTCAAGCGGAGAGTCGCCGAAGATCCAGGTAATTAGCGATGATAACTGTGGTGGCATATACGTCTCCCAAGCCGTTACTAAGCAGGACTATTGATATATTAACCGAGTTTTCCACAACTGGCAAAGGTATATGCTGAAGGAATTAATAATCGGAGGAACGAGCATGACCAATACAAAGACTGTTACGTTGGCGCGTGTATCGAGTAAGGCACAGGAGGAAGAGGGCTATTCGCTGGACGCACAGCTGAAGCTGATGCGTAATTATTGCAAAGAGAACAAACTGCAGGTTGTCGAGGAGTTCAAAATATCCGAGACAGCATCCAAGAATGAGCGGCGGAAAATGTTCCAGCAGCTGCTGACATATATCAACAAAAATAAGGTTAGCAACCTGGTTGTGGAAAAGACTGACCGTCTGACGCGTAATCTGCGCGACGCGGCGGTGGTTGACGATTGGTTAGAGGCCAATGAAGACCGTAGGTTGCACATGGTCAAAGAGAGCTTGGTAATTCATAAACGAGTCAGGTCAGATACAAGAATGATATGGAATATCTATGTGGCTATCTCGAGACAACACGTCGACAATTTGCGTGAAGAAGCAATGAAAGGCTGGGCCGAAAAACTTGCGCAGGGATGGATGCCCGCTCCGCCGCCGCCCGGGTACAAAACAGTCACAGAGAATGGCAAAAAGATTCATGTTGTAGACGAAAGTACGTCCGTCCTAGCGTGTCGAGCGTTTCGGCTATATACCGAACCCGGGCAAACTATTGTGACGGTCACTGATGAAATGGCTCAATGCGGGCTCGCTACCCGAACGGGTCGTCCACTCTGCAAGACTGCTATACACAGGCTACTAACGAACCCGTTTTATATTGGTACAATCCGCTTTAATGGCCAGGACTACCAAGGGGCATACGAACCTTTGATAGATGAAGAATTATTCCGGGCCGTTCAGGAAAAACTTGATGGAAGGCATGTGTCCAGGATAAAGCGACACGACCCGCTATTCAGAGGATTGTTGCACTGTGTGAATTGCGGGGCGACTATTACTTGGCAGCTGCAAAAAGGGCGCTACTATGGATCGTGCCAACGCCGAAACGAGACGTGCAAACACCATCCGATGATCCGCGAAGACAATCTCGAAATCATCGTCAATGCTGCTCTACAGGAAATAGATGAGGGCGATCCAGAGCGTAAAGCGTTCCATAAAATCAAAGAAGTGCTCGAGGAAAGTCAACAACCCTACGTCGGACAACACCGGTTGAACGTGATGAAACTGATTAAACGACAGATTCGTCGCAATGAGGCCATGGAGGACAATCTGTACGAAGATAAGCTATCCGGCGTTATTGGCGAAGATAAATACCAGACAAAATCGCGGGAGATCACGGCGAATATTGACCAGCTACAGGATAGACTTCATAGGATCGAGGCAATCGAAGGTGCGACAAAAACAGATGCTTCGACGGCGGATACACTCGTAGACTTGTATGAAAGCGAGTCGAAAACCGGCAAAAGAATTATATTAGCCAAGTTAATTACGATATATGCCGATAAGGGCTGTGTAATAATTACTCCGGTCGGCCGCAAGAAGTCAAAATTGCCCCCATCTGGTATGATTAAATCGTGAACGATAGTGATTTTGCGAGTAAAATACCCGAGAACCTTTCGAAAATGCGAAAGCAGCTTCGCTATACCCAGAAAGAAGTTGCCGATCTGGCTGACTTAAATCCCAACTACTACGCAAAGGTGGAGCGCGGCGATGGTGTGCCATCACTCAAGACTCTTTACAAGATTGCTCAAGCTTTGAAAGTATCAATTACCGATATAGTCGGCTTCTAGTCTTCCGATGAATCTTTCTTAAACTCTTCCATTTCTTTGTGGAGGAGATCTTCGTCGACGCGTCCGAGCTCACGGTACATCAATTTCATCTTGATTAGCATTTCACGAGCGTATTCCGGGTTGGCGTTCTCTGGGTTGTTTTCCTCCAGATCACGCACCATAGCATCAATATCTTCGTCCGTTGGCATATATCCAGTCATATTCATAGTATAACACCTCTGTTATTTTTTAATCGCATGAGCCCCATCCGATCAACAAGCACGCAGTCATTCCCAGTCGCTAATCGCCGCGCAACGACACTATAAGTACTATTCGTAATAACCATCGCTTGGTCGCAATTGTACAGCCGTAATCCGGTCACTACCTGGCGTACAGCGGCGGCTTTGACTAGTCCAGAATGGCGTTTGGCCTGAATACCCCAACGTACACCATCCTTTTCGGCTATAATATCGACCCCGAAATCGTACCGTTCCGTTAAGGAGACGTTATGAAAACCGTTTTTTCGCAATAGTCCTGCAACGTATTGCTCAAAATCTAAGCCATTCATACTATCGATATCTCGGAGCTTTGCGAAACGGCGACGAGCGATGAGTATCCAGCACAGCCGTAAAAGTAGTAGGCAGACAATTACGTAAAGGCCTACGTAGGCTATGTCTACAAGTTGCGCTCTATGTGTCCAGGCGGCAGCGCCTACGAGAATAATGAAAATAAATGACGTATCGCCGCGCTGAGCTCGTGAATACCGCGACATGTTATTGATCCTCATCGAGTATCAACTCATCAAATGCAACATCAATCTGTTCCAACCCCTTAAGTATTGAGTTCCATGTTTGGTCAACGTGGGTCACCATAGTAGAATTTTTCGCATAATCAGTCTCCATTTCAGGTGTCACGCATCTGTAAAGGGGGCTGATTTTGTTGATTATAAAGTTATCGTTTCGTATGTCATATTCAAATCCATCAGGGAAGATCAAGTACTGAAATTTTTGCTTAAGATCGAAAGGTGCGTCAGCCCATTGTTTTGCAATGTTTCTCATAAAGTTTAAGGCGTAATCGATACTCTCTTCACTGACAGACTGCCTTCTCTCAAGTTCCTGAGTTTGCGTTATAAGCTCTAGTTTTTCAATATCCAGGTCGTTTATAAAAGAATCTTTTTCTTCTTCGGAAATCTGGTCATTTACGAATTTATTTATGGCTTTTGAGCGTGAAGAGGCATTGTTATCGAGTTCAGTTCGTAGACTTGCCAAATCTTTATTAATATTGCCAAGCTCCTTAATACTCGTGCGTTTGAGGATTTCCTTCATCAGTTTAACTGTACTTTCTTTTGGTTCAATTTGAGCAAGGACTTCCTCGAATTTCAGATGAGCGTCCCGCGTAGTAACAGAGCCCGTACCTCGGCAGGTTTTTCTAGCGCAATAATAGCGGTAATCGCCACCAGGATTGCTCCTTGTCATGTGTCTGTGGCAATTAACACAAAGGATGAACTTGCTAAGTGGTGCTTGCACATTGATAGAATCATGTTTCAATCCAATAAGATACGGCTTATTCTTTCGCTTCAGAATCTCTTGGTTCTGCCAAAACACTTCTTCTGCTATAAGGGCGGGATGCTTACCTGCAACGAGGTTATAGTCTGTAAATTTATCGTGCACATACCCCGCATACTCAGGTCTGATAATCATATTATGCAGTACTTCTTGAGTCATTGGCTTACCATTTAAACCTAGAAGTCCATTAGCTGTTGCATAACGCAGCAGCTCGGCTTCAATAAGATCACCTCTATTGAATCTCATCAAGACATCTGTAACTTTTTCAGCTTCATAGTTTGGAGTCATAGAAGGGCGGGGCTTGCCCTCTGAATTTTTAATAGTGTGACTTTGATAGCCCCTGATTGGCTTGTGCTGCCAGTATCCTTGGTTCGCGAGTCTCCGCATGTTATCGATGACCGTTTCACGTTTATTTTCATTGTCGAGTTGGCCAACAAGAACGTGCATAGCCTCCATGAAGTGGCCAGAGGGTGTATCGTCGAAGTGTTCAGTTGCAGAACGTACCTGGATTCCTTTAGCACTGAGAATAGATCGTATGCCACTGAAATACGACTCAAGGTCACGTGATGCGCGATTCATTTTGTAAACGATAACGTAATCGATCGATCCTTTCATTTTCATAGCCGTTTTCAATAGGTTTTGTAATTCATCGCGTTCGGTATTTTTTCCAGATTTTGCTTCATCAAAAAACCATCCTATAATCTTGATGTTATTCTGATTTGCGTATCGCTGAATCGCTGCCTTTTGATTATTCTTGCTTTCACCATTGATTTGTTTTTTATCAGAAATGCGGAGGTAGCCGAGAGCCCTTTTTTTGCTTTGGTTAGATATTGTAGTTATGGACATAATTATATAAATATTGTATTACTATTTTTTATAGGATGATAGAGTTGACTTCAAAATGGCGTAAGCTAACTCTGTTAGTCTGTGTATTTGTTCGATAATTTGGTTGTCACTATGCTCTTTCGCATCCGTTCCTAGGAGTTTTCGGGCTTCACCGACGGAAATAACTAACCCCTTGGAGAGCTCTTCTGCCGAAGGCTCTCCTGACTTGTCTAATGTTCGCTCAGTCTTCATGGGGATTGCCCCCACGCTTCTTACTATCGAGTAGGGCAATGAGCTGTTGCTGTTCAATCTCCGTTAAGAGCGGCTCGTGCAAGCCTTGATGAAATTTGCCGTGCCAGCTAACAAAGCCTATGTAATAGGGATTTGATATTATTCTTCGGAGCTTACTATGGCTAATCTGTTTTTCATTTGGATGGTAAATACGCGAGATTGCCTGCCTAAGTTCTTTCACGGTCATCTGGCCACTAAGTACCTGTTCGAAATAACTCCGTAGGGCAGACGCTGTATTTGTCTTTTCATATAGACCACTTGTGAGGGTGCGTGTATACCCAAGCGGTGGCCGACCTACCGAGTAGCCCCGACTTGCAAGCCTCAGCATCGACCGACCGACCGACTCTGAACGGTATTGGGAGTATATTTTTGCTAGAGCGGCCGAGAGATAATCGAAAGATTCTCCTGAAGCGTCGGTAGCAGAGCGAATCTCGACACCATATACAGAGAAGGCTCCCTTATAACGGTTATATTCGATGACACTTCGAGTTAGGCGACTAGGCTCAGATATTAGTAAATATTCAATGTGCGGATTTACCCGGCAATATTTCAGTATCTCCTTCAAAACACCGCTACCATTATTTTTACTTTCAAAAGTTTTATAAATTTTGATCTTACGTTCCTCGGCGTATGAAATGATAGATTCATACTGGCTTTGACCTGTGCTGCATGTCCGTACAAGTGCGATAGCCTTCGATAATTTGCTCATTTGAAATAATTCTCCTGTTGTTAGGTATTAGGGAACAGTAGCTACGATTCTTCGCGCCTATTGTTATTCGTTGCTTGTACTATCTATATAATTAAAGAATAGTAGGGAATCTATGTAGTTGTTATCCATATAGGAAATCTATGTATGGATATCTAAAACTTCATAGGTCTCTAACCTATATAGTTCTATACAGAGTATCTATGTAGGCTAGGGCATGACATCGACATCCATACTCACTAGTTTTGCTCCGGGATAGACCATCTCAAGTTTTCTTTCGTGAACATAGTGATCCGTCGCCCGCATTGCCTCATCCTGTAGTAAGTCGAAAAACGCACTACTTTTCTGAAATTCGATGGGACCAATCCATTTCCTTCCTATAAGAAACTTTGGCATCTGAAACCATAAGCCGTCGTTCTGTATCGATGGCCGTACAGTGCAACTATTTATGTACATCTGTAGGCTAGGGACAGTAATCTTGATGTATAAGATTTTTTTCTCCCGATTTTCTGCGTAGACCTCGGCTGTAATTTTTGTCATATCTATTTGCATGGCGACGTTCCATTAATAGCGTGCCATAGTGTATGCAGTTGCCAGTCCCACTCAAATGACCTCTGGCTGCTACCACAGTAGTCACCATCCAAGCCCGCCTCTAATAGTTCACTATTGAGTAATTTGCGACGACGCTGATTAATATAGAATCTCTGTCGTAGCCATCCCGGTTTCCGCTTGCCAGCCTCTAGGAATAATCGTGTAGCCAGTTGCAACTGCTGATGGGTGATTATTATTTCGATTTTTGCTGAAAGTCTACCCGGTAAAGTCGGCTCCGGAATCGATAGTAGGGGCTCTTGAGGATAAATGATATGTCTCGATCTTCCTCTCTCATTTTCGACACGACTTTGCTCCTTAATCTTTCTCACGTTTAATATCCTTTCCTGTATTAGAGATTACCTGCCGAAAAGTTCTGCTGGCTAACTCGTTTTTTGTTCCATGTCTTAGTATTCGGCCATAAAAAAGAGATTCTCGCGTAAAACGAGAATCTGAGAAATAACACCTTAAAATTATCTATATATGTAGGTTATTCAGCTTTTTTTGTATTGACGAGCCTTCTGAGAATCTCCGCTTCTTTAGAGCTAAGTACTTTCTTCTTCGTGAGCATTATTGCTTGATTCTTGGTATCTAAGTTGAGAAATATATCTTTTATATTGCCGTTAAGACCAATCAACTTAGGCCAGTCTTTGACGGGTGAGAGTATTGTACTGAAGTGAGTGCCCATATCTTTCTTTTGAAGCCATTCTTCGGGTCTTGTATATGCATGCTTAATCAGATGATAGTTGAACCCTTTTTTATTTTTGAAGGACTTGAGCGTGACAGTAGCCCCACTAAGACTCAGCTTTAGAGTTTTTTCAACAAATATTAACGTCGCGACATCTCCCGCTTCTACGCTAGTTACATCAGTATTATGATCGACAGGTGTATTTGATTTTCTCAGACTTCCACCTAAATCAAAGTCATATTGTTCGCAGAATTGCAAAAAGCGATCGTGGTCGAATGATAAAACGTGAAAAATATAGTCATAATGTTTAACACCTGGATCAGCAGTATCCCAATCCCCATGCGGGTCCCAACCGCGTAGCTCTAAGTCTTCATAGTGCTCGTCTCGATACCAGTTTTCTTTTTGGGTGAGACTAATAACTTTAGCCTGCGCCAATGTGTTAAGCGCTCTATCTTCGCTGACGGCATTTTTAAGATTCTCTTTAGTTGAAAGAGTTTTGTCCCAGTCAAGAATCCATGACTCTCCCTGATATTTATGGCCATTAAGAAATTGGCCATTGAGTTTGGTCAGCACGCGCGATAGAGCTGCGTCGTTATTGATCATAGTTGTAGTATACGGGTATAACAGAGGTGAATCAATTAGTTATATTGAGAATACTTAGCTCAAAAAATTTCTCCGTGGTTAGCATGAATTACCGAGATGTAAATAGTGAACGGCTTCCTGAATTCCAATCCCAATCTTTCCACCTAGGTTTTTCTAAGAACGATCTCTCGTTGTTCGAATGGGCTATGCCAATTGTAACGTTTACGTGAGCGACTGTTAAGTATATTTTCAACTTCTTGTA